>NZ_JBWKPM010000021.1:0-93417 GCF_059418245.1 Roseateles sp. GW821-FHT09B06
GCCCTTGGCCGCCAGCGCCGTGGCCGAACCGGCGCCGGTCGACCCCGCCGCGGCCGTCGCCCTGGCCCTGCCCCGGGAGCGCGACGCCTGGCAGGAGCTGGCCGCGGCCTGGCGCGTCGAGCTGCCCGAAGGCGAGGGCGACGAACCCTGCCAGGCCCTGAGGCGCCAGCAGGCCGGGGTGCAATGCTTCCGCAGCGACGACGGCATGGTGCTGCTGCGCCTGCTGGACCGGCCCGCCATCCTGACCCTGCACGACGGCTCGGGCACGCCCTCCTATGTCACCCTGCTGAGCCTGGGCGGGCAGGAGGCCACCGTGCGTGCGGGCAGCCGCACGCAGACGGTCGGCCTGCTGGCCCTGGGCCAGCAGTGGCGCGGCGAGTTCGCGACGCTGTGGCGCGTGCCGCCGGGCTACCAGGCCCCGCGCATCACGCCGGGGCCGGCCCTCGACTGGCTGGACGCGCAGCTGGCCAAGGCCTTCGGCGTGGCGCCCCAGCCGGGCGCGCCGGGCCTCGACGCCGCGCTGCAGGCGCGGGTGGCGGCCTTCCAGCGCTCGCAGGGCCTCAAGAGCGATGGCCTGCCGGGGCCCATCACGCTGATGCAACTCAACCGCGCGGCGGGCGTCGACGAGCCCCGCCTGCCGGCAGCCGCCACCCTGGCGGCGAACTAGGGCGAGCCGCCAGCCATGTCCTACATCCTCGATGCCCTGCGGCGCGCCGAATCCGAGCGCGAGCGCGGCAAGGTGCCCACCCTGCACAGCAATTCCGGACCCGCCGACCGTGCCGACGACGAGGGCGCGGCGCCGCGCCCGCGCCGCTGGCTGGTCGGGGCGGCGGGCGCGGTGGCGCTGCTGGCGCTCGGCGCCCTGGCGGCGCAATGGTGGCCGCAGCCCGCGGCCGAGCCCGTGGCCGAGCGCACAGCCGAGCGCGCGGCCGCACAGCCCGTACCGCCGCCGGCCGCGCCGCCCCAGATCCTGCCGGCGCAGTCGCCATCGCCATCACCGGCCGCGCCGGCCGACGCCGAGCCCGCACTGAAGCGCCTGCAGCCGGGCCCGCCACCGCAGCCGCTGGCGCGGCCGGAGCCGGCCCCGCCGACGGCGACGCCTGCCAAGGCGCCGCCCGCTGCCGCCCCATCGAACCGCCCCGCGCCCGGCCTCAAGGAGCTGCCCGAGGCGCTGCGGCGCGAACTGCCCGCCGTGGTGACCAGCGGCGCCATGTATTCCGAGACGCCGGCCAACCGCATGCTGATCATCAATGGCCAGCTGTTCCGCGAGGGCGACCAGGTCGCGCCGAATCTGGTGCTGGAGCAGATCCAGCTGAAGAACGCGGTGCTCTCCTTCAAGGGCCAGCGCTACAGCATCAGCTACTGAACCTCCTGGCACCGGCCGACCGGGCATTTCAGGTCTGTGCGGATATCGCGCGAACCTGGCAAGACCTGGCACGGAGCCTGCGAATAGACAGGTAATTCGTTTGTCTCCTCCATCCCCGCGATGGATTCAGCCCCAGGCCTCGCGGCCCGGGGCTTTTTTTTGGCGACCCTGCCCGGCGGGGTGCGAGATGCACCCGGGCGGTGCGGGCGAGCCCGGCGTCCGATCTTCAAAGGCTCGCGGCGGCCCGCACCCGGCCCAGCGCCCGTTCCAGGGTCGCCAGCGGCACCGAACCCAGCGCCACGCGCAGGGCCTGCGGTACATGGGCGGTGGCCGCGAAGGGCTCGGCGGTGCTCAGCAGCAGGCCTTCGCGCCGCAGCGCGGCCGCCACGCTGTCCGCGCGCAGGCCTTCGGGCAGGGCGAGCCAGAGGTAGTAGGCGCGGGGATGGGCCATCACGCTGCAGCCTTGCAGCACCCGGCGCGCCAGGGTCTGGCGCCGCCGCGCGTCGCGGCGCTTGGCCTCTTCCAGCGCATCGACCGTGCCCGCTTCGATCCAGCGGCAGGCCAGCGCCACGGCCAGCGAGGGCGTGTTCCAGGTGGAGGCCCGCTGCGCCTGCTCCAGCGCCGGCACCAGGGCCGGCGGCGCCGCGACAAAGCCGACCCGCAGCCCCGAGGCCACGCTCTTGGACAGGCCCGAGACATAGACCGTGCGCTGCGGTGCCAGCGTGAACAGCGGCCCGGGTGCGGCGGGTTCGGCCAGGAAGGCATAGGCGCCGTCCTCGATGATGAGCAGATCGTGCCGCTCGGCCAGCGCCACCAGCCGGGCGCGGTCCGCGGCGCTCATCACGCTGCCCAGCGGGTTGTGCAGGGTGGGCATGCTGTAGATGGCGCGCAGCGGGCGGCGCCGGCACAGGGCCGCCAGCGCGTCCAGGTCGGTGTGGCCCTCGCGCTGCGGCAGCGCGCACAGCTCGATGCGGTGCGCTTCGGCCAGCGCCTTGATGCCCGGATAGGTCAGCGCGTCGACGGCCAGCGCATCGCCGGGCTTCAGCAGGGCCAGCGTCGCCAGCGCCAGGCCCTGCTGGGCGCCGTTGACGATCAGCACCTGCGCGGCGCCGACCCGGATGCCGCGGTTGCGCAGATGCTGCGCCGCCGTCTGGCGCTCGTGCGGCCGGCCGCCCTGCGGCGCCGAGTGCAGCAGCGCGTCCAGATCGCCGGAGGCGGCCAGCTCGCGCAGGCCCTCGCGCAGCAGCTCGGCCTGGCCGGGCAGGGCGGGATAGTTGAAGCTGAGGTCGACCAGTCCGCCGCCGCTGGGCTGCTGCGCCAGCGGGCCGTGGCTGCGCGGCAGCGAGGTGTCGCGCACAAAGGTGCCGCGGCCCGCCTCGCCGACCACCAGCCCCACCGCCTCCAGCGCGCGGTAGACCCGCGCCGCGGTGGCCAGGGCCATGCCCTGCTGCCGCATCAGCGCGCGCACCGTGGGCAGCTGCGCGCCGGGGCGCAACTCGCCGCTGCGGATGCGACGGCTGAACTCGTCGACGAGGTGCTGGTAGCGGGGGCTGGGCATGGTGGCTGTATCTAGAACAATTATTTGTTTGTATCAGACGCCCCGGCTACGCTGAAGCCTTTGGTGAACAGGAGTCCAGTCAGCGATGTTCAGTCACATCACGGTCGGCTGCCGCGATCTCGCCCGGGCCGCGGCCTTCTACGACGCCCTGCTCGCGCCGCTCGGGCTGGCGCGGCGCGCGGTGCAGCCCGACGGCGGGCCGCCGGCGGCCTGCTGGATCGCACCGGGCCGGGGGCTGCCGCGCTTCTATGTCTATCGGCCCTTCGACGGCCGTCCGGCCAGCGCCGGCAATGGCTGCATGACGGCTTTCGCCGCCGCGTCACCCGCCGCGGTGGATGCCGCTCATGCGGCCGGCCTGGCGGCGGGCGGCCGCGACGAGGGGGCGCCGGGGCCGCGCCCGCGCTATGGCGAGGGCTATTACGGTGCCTATCTGCGCGACCCGGACGGCAACAAGCTGCACCTGGTGCACCGCGGCGACATGCCGGAGGCCGGGGCATGATGCCGATCGTCGAGCCCGCCACCCTGGCGCTGTTTGCCCTGGCCGTGCTGCTGCTGCTGATGTCCCCGGGGCCGAACATGGCCTTCGTGATCGCCCATGGCCTGAGCTACGGCTGGCGCGGCGGCGTCGCGGCCGCGCTGGGCATCGGGGTGGCCGATCTGCTGCTGACGGCCCTGACGGCGCTGGGCATCACGGCGCTGGTGGCGCAATGGCCGCCGGCCTTCGACCTGATCCGCTGGGCCGGCGTGTGCTACCTGCTGTGGATGGCGTGGCAGGCCTGGCGCAACCCCGGCGTCCTGGCGGGCCTGGGGCGCGGCCCGCAGCGTTCGCTGCGGGCGGTGGCGCTGCGCTCGATGCTGAACAGCCTGCTGAATCCCAAGGCCCTGCTGTTCTTCATGGTGTTCCTGCCGCAGTTCGTCGACGCCAGCCGCGGGCCGGTGGCGCGCCAGCTGATCGCGCTGGGCGTGCTGCTGACCCTGATCAGCATGCTCTTTCACGCGGGCCTGGGCGCGCTGGGCGGCGCATTCAAGCGGCTGACGGCGGCCGGGACGCGCGCCGCGCGCTGGCAGTCGCGCGCGCTGGCCCTGGTGCTCGCGGCGCTGGCGATCCGGCTGGCGCTGCTCAGTCGGGCTTGATGCCCGCCTCGCGCACCACCTTCGCATTGGCCTCGTGCTCCTGGCGCACGCGCGCCGCGAAGCTGTCGACGCTGCCGGTGCTCAGCACATTGTCGAGCGCCACCAGGCGCTCCTGCAGGTCCTTGGCGGCCAGCAGCTTGTTCAGCTCGGCATTGATCTTCAGCTGCAGCTCGCGCGGCGTGCGTGCCGGCGCGAACAGGCCGAACACCGAACTGAGATTGGCGTCCGGATGGCCCAGCTCGGCCAGGGTGGGCAGCTCGGGCATGGTGGCCAGGCGCTGCGGCGCCGCCACGGCCAGCACGCGCAGCTTGCCGCTCGCGATCTGCGCGTTCAGCGCCGGCGCCGGATTGGCGGTGAAGAGCTCGAACTGGCCGCCCAGGGCATCGTTGGTGACCTGGCCGCCGCCCTTGTAGGGGATGTGGTTGAACTGGACGCCGGCCTTGCGGCCGATCTGCTCCAGCATGATGTGGCCGATGCTGCCCATGCCCGAGCTGGCCATGTTCAGCTGGCCGGGCCTGGCCTTCGCCTGGGCGATCGCGTCGGCGAAGCTCTTGCCGCGGAAGGCCTGGGTGGCGATCAGGTAGACCGGCGAATACATCACCTGGGCCACCGGCGCCACATCCTTCAGCGCGTCGTAGGGCATGCGCGGCTGCAGATGCGGGTTCAGGGTCAGCGGGCTGATCGCGGCGAAGGCCAGCGTGTGGCCGTCCGGCGCGGCCTTGGCCATCAGGTCCATGCCGCTGGTGCCGCTGGCGCCGGGCTTGTTTTCCACCACCACCGGCTGGCCCAGGGCCGCGTGCAGGCGCTCGCCCAGCAGGCGCGCCACGGCATCGCTGGTGCCGCCCGGCGCATAGGGCACGACGATGCGGATGGGCTTGGTCGGCCAGTCCTCGCGGGCGCGGGCCGCCTGGGGCAGCAGGGCGGCGCCGGCGAGCAGCGCGAGCAGGGTCAGGCGGCGGGACGGGGCGGCAGGCTTCATGGGCGGAGGGCGGCGCGAAAGATGATGACGATGATGATGAAAAGGCGAGGGCGCAGCGTAACCCATGGCCGCAGCGATGGCCGCAGCAGGCTTGCCACCGATCGGGCCTCGCGGGCCCTGCAGGGGGCGATGCCGCCGGCCCGTTGCGCCATTGCATGGCCCTCGACGACGGGATCAATCCGTTTCGCGCGACAGGAACGCAAGCGCCCTGGGCACGAAGTCGGCATGGAACTGGAACACCGCGCCATGTCCGGCATCGGGATAGATGATGAGTTCGCTGTTCGGCAGGCGCCGCGCCAGTTCGTAGGTGTTAGCGCTCGGGACCATGCGATCGCTGTCGCCGTTGGCGACAAGGACGGGGTGCTGAACTCCCGACAGGTCCGCGGGGCTTTGCTCGCCCCACCGGCGCAGCGCTTTCAACTGGGCCTGCAGCGCGGCCACGGTGATCTTCCTGTCGCGGCCTACGGAGCGTTCCTTGATGCGCAGCAGAAACTCCTGCCCCGCGCGGATTCCGGCAGGCGTCCTGGTGAAGAACAGGAACTGCTTTGGATCCTGGCCGGTGAGCAAGCCCCGGAGCATGTCCAGGTAGGTGACCCGGGCCACCTTGCCGATGCCTTCGCCACCCGCGGGACCCGTTCCCGTGATGATCATCTTGCGCACGAGCTGCGGCCGCATCAGCACGATCTCCTGCGCAATCATCCCGCCCATCGAAAACCCGAACAGGTCGACCCGGCCAAGTCCCATGGCCTCGATGAAGGCGATGGCATCCTTGGCCATGTCCTCCATCGACGTCGCCGGGGCGCCGCTGGAGGCGCCGACGCCCCGATTGTCGAAGGTGACCACGCGATGCTGCGTCGCGAAGCCGTCGACGACCCGAGGGTCCCAGTTGTCCAGAACGGCGGCCAGGTGGATGAGAAACACGACCGGCGTGCCGGGCCGGTCCGCCCCGAGTTCCCGGTAGGCGAACTCCACGCCGCCTGCGGTGATTGTCCGGGTCGGAACGTCCTTCCAGCTGAGCTTCAATGTCGGCGATGCATTCATGTGTTTCTACCTTCGCGATAGGCCTGTCCGGCCGTGGTGCAGCACGCTGGTCCGATCGCCGGCGCCCGCGCAGCATTCAGGCCGCCATTGCCGGGGTGAAGAGTCCGGGAATGCGCGGGTAGCCCAGGCCGTTGGGCGATGGCGAGGTGCCCTCGACGACGATCAGGCCCGCCGAGGCGCGCTGGCCGTAATACTCGGCCATCAGCGCGTTGGGCGTATTGGCATCGACGGCGCGGCTGCCTGTCATGGGCACCATGACGGCGCGATTGGCGAGCTGAATCGAGGCAGCCGAGAGAGGTTCGAAAACGTTGTTGATCACCAGCGTCGCATCCGATGCCAGCGCTGCGGCGGCCCTCACCTCGTCGAGATTGGTGACGTCGAGTCGCAGCGGCCGGGCGCCGGGCAGGCTGATGCTTGCAGGGTCGCGCGCGCCCGCATAGACCTTGCGGGCGCCGCGGGCGAGCAATTCGCGGGTGAAGGCCAAGCCGATGCCGCGATTGGCGCCGGTGACAAGGACAACAGCGTTCTCAAGTTGCATCGGCATCTCCAGGAATGAGTCTGAACCGGGCTCACCTGACCTTGACGACGACCTTGCCCTTCGCGCGGCCGGTTTCGACATAGGCCAGGGCCTCGTTGGTGGATTCGAACGGGAAGACCTTGTCGATGACGGGGCGGATCGCTCCTCCTTCGATGAGGCGGGTGATCTCCAGCAGTTGGGGCCCGTTCGCCTTCATGAAGAGGAAGGAGTAGCCGATGCCTCGGCCTCGCGCCTTGCGCCTGATCCCCGAGCTCAGCAGCCGCATGACCAGTTTCACGAAGCCGGCTGCCGCGATTGCCTGGCCGAATTCGGGATCGGGCGGCCCGGAGATGGAGATCAGCTTCCCGCCGGTCTTGAGCACCCGAAGCGACTTCTCGAGCGTCTTGCCATCCTGGCTGTTCAGCACGACGTCGTAGTCGCGCAAGACATCCTCGAAGTCCTGCGTCCTGTAGTCGATGACGAGGTCCGCCCCCAGGCTCTTCACGAGCCTGGCATTGGTCGTGCTCGTCGTCGTGGCGACCGTGGCGCCCAACTGTTTGGCCAACTGAATCGCGAACGTGCCCACGCCGCCGGAGCCGGCCTGAACAAAGACCTTTTGCCCCTTCTTCAGTGCGGCCCTCTCAACGAGCGCCTGCCATGCCGTCAAGCCGACCAAGGGGATGGAAGCGGCTTCCTCCATCGTGAGGCCCCGGGGCTTGAGAGCCAGCGACGCCTCCCTGACCGGGATGAATTCGGCGAAGGCGCCGATCCGGAAATCATCGACCCGGGCATAGACCTCGTCACCCGGCTTGAACTGCCGTGCACGAGGCCCGACCCGGGTCACGACGCCCGCGACGTCGTGACCCAGGACGAGGGGCAGGCGATAGGGCAGGATGAGCTTGAACTCGCCGTTCCTGATCTTGGCGTCCAGCAGATTCACGCCGGCGGCATGGACCTCGACCAGGACCTCGTCATCGCGCGGCTCCGGAATCGGCATTTCCGTCGGCCGCAACGCGACCTTTTTCCCATAGCGCTCGAGAACAAATGCTTTCATGGGGCCTCCTTACTCCTGGCGTACCCAGGTTTGCGAACGGCCCAGCATCGGCACGCCGATGTAGCCGCGCACGCTGAGCTTTTTGCCGCTGTCGGTCAGGCGCAGCCTGCTGCGGTAGACCTTGCCGTTGTCCGGGTCGAGGATCTGGCCGCCCACGTACTCGTCACCCTCCTTGACCAGGCCGCTCAGGATCACCAGGCCGACGACGGGCGCGTTCTTGTTCGCGCCTTCGCACCTGTCGCACTTCGGGTTCGGGTCTTCGGTGGGGGCAGGAAAGACCTTCTCGATCCTGCCCTGCAGCGTGCCGTTCGATTCGGAGATGCGAATCAGAGCCCGCGGCTTGCCGCTGACGTCGTCCAGGTTCTTCCACAGACCCGTGGGCGAGGCCTCGTCGGCCCGCACGGGTGAGGCGGCGAGCGCGGCAAGCAGGGCCATGGCCTGGAAAAGTGAATTTCGCATGATGATCGTCATGTGTAAAGGCGAGCCAATGGGCCGCATCCCCGATGGGTTCAGTGAGCGGCTGGGGTCAGGTGTTTGAGGGCGGCCTTGCGCAGGCCGTCCGACAGTTCCGGCTCATCGACCGCGCGAGCCAGCAGCAAGGCGCCGACCATGGTGGCGATGGTCACGAATGCCCGTTCATGGGCGCTGGGCCGTCCCCAGTCCGGCGATTGGCGGGCGACGAGGTCGATCATTTCCTTGATGTGCCGGGTCGCCACTCGCCGCACTTCGGGCGCCTGGCGCGAGGTTTCGGAACCCAGGGCAGCCAGCGGACAGCCTGTTTCGGCATGCTCCAAATGCTCCCTGGAGAGATAGGCGTCGAGCATGGCGGTCAGCGCCATGCCGGGAGGCACGCCGGCCACGGCGTCCGCGGCCGCGGCCGCGGACTCCGCGCATGCCTTTCCCGCCGCTTCGGCCAGCATGGCTTCGCGCGACCTGAAGTGGGAATAGAAGGCGCCATGCGTCAGGCCGGCCTCTTTCATGATGTCCGCAACGCCGGTGCCGTCGTAGCCGCTTCGACGGATAGCTCGGGCGGCCACCGACACGATGCGTTCGTGCGTGGCATCTTTGGCGGCGGCCCTGGCATTGGTCTTTGCGTTTCGCATGATGTTCATCATACACAATTTGCCGACGACGCGCAGGAGCGCCACGGCCGCTCAGCGGGCCCGCGTCCTCGGATGGAGCGCCCGTCCGAGTCCGCCGAACCGGCCCAGCCAACGCGGCCAGCGCGGCAATGGCGTCGCGGCCTCGCGCAGCAGCAATGCGGCGCGGCCCCGCGCCCGCAGGTGCACCGGGCCATCGGCCGGCTCGACCACCCACACCATGCCGGGCCGCAGCAGCAGGCCGGCCTGGGCGCCGGTGTCGCCCAATGTGCGGCGCGGCAGGCTCAGCTCGACCAGTCCGGTCCGCAGCTGCAGCAGCGCCATGCCGGGCCGCAGCCGCAGCCATTGGCCGGGCTGCAGCTCGAGGACCTGGTGGAGCTGGTCCTGGCGCTGGGAAAAGGAGGGGAAAGATGGCGTCATCGCGGGCTGCTCCTGTCAAGGCCTCCAGCCTAGGCAGCGGCGGCGCGCGAGACCAGACACAAGGACCGCGCTGTGCTGCATTACAGTGCCGCCGCGCGCACCATAGCGGCCGCGTTGGCGGCGGGCGCCGGGCGCATGGCCGCGCCCGGCCCCTACACTTGGGGCATGAGCTCCCCCATTGCATTCATCGGCGGCGGCAATATGGCCAGCGCCATCATCGGCGGCCTGCTGCGCGCCGGCCGGCCGCCCGCCTCGCTGCGCGTGATCGAGCCCTACGAGACGCAGCGCGCGCAGCTGGCCCAGCAGTTCGGCGTGGCGGCGCAGGCCGCGCCCGATGCCGCCGCGCTGGCCGATGTCCAGCTGGTGGTCTGGGCCGTCAAGCCGCAGCTCTTTGCCGCGGCGGCCGCGCCCTGCCGCGGGCTGATCGGGCAGGCCCTGCAGCTCTCGGTGATGGCCGGCATCCCGACCGACGCGCTGGCCCAGGCCAGCGGCAGCGAGCGGGTGGTGCGGGCGATGCCGAACACACCGGCCCTGATCGGCCAGGGCATAGCGGGCCTGTTCGCCCGCGCCGCCGTCTCGGCGGCCGACCGCGCGCTGGTCGACGAGGTGCTGCGGCCCACCGGCGCCACCTTGTGGGTGGAACGGGAAAGCCAGATCGACGCGGTGACCGCGCTGTCGGGCTCGGGGCCGGCCTATTTCTTCTTCGTGGTCGAGGCGATGATGGCGGCGGCCCAGGAACTGGGCCTGACGGCCGAGCAGGGCCGGCAGCTGGCCCTGTCCACCTGCGCCGGCGCCGCGGCCCTGGGCCTGCAGTCCGGCGAGTCGCCCACGCTGCTGCGCGAGCGCGTCACCTCCAAGGGCGGCACCACCCATGCGGCGATCGGCAGCCTGCAGGCCGATGGCGTGGGCGAGGCCTTCGTGCGCGCCATCCATGCGGCCGAGCAGCGGGCGCGCGAGCTGGGCGCCGAGTTCGGGCGCTGAGTTCGCGCTTCACGGGCCGCCGACTCTCGGATGGGCATTGCAAGCCGTGCCGGCCTGCGCGACTGGCTGCGCGCGCCGGGTTCGCTGAGCCGCCGGCTGGCGGCGCTGGGCCGGCGCTACGAGGTCCAGGTCCTGCGCCAGGCGGTGGCGCCGCTGCGGGCGGCGGAGCGCCGCGCGCTGGGCCTGCCGCGGCGCGGCTGCGCCGTGGTGCGCGAGGTGATCCTGCGCGTCGACGGCCAGCCCCTGGTCTGGGCCCGCTCGGCCCTGCATGGGCAGGGCCTGGCCGGCCCCTGGAAGGCGCTGAAGGGCCTGGGCGCCAAGCCGCTGGGGCATCTGCTCTATGCCGACCGGCGCGTGGCGCGCAGCGAGCTGCAGCCGCGCCGGCTGGCCCGTCACGGCCATACCTGGCGCCAGATGCAGCGCCAATGGACCGAAGCCACGGGGGCGCCGCCATCGCCGCAGATGCTGTGGTCGCGCAACTCGGTGTTCACGCGCCACGGCGCCCAGCTGCGCGTGATGGAGCTGTTCGCGCCGGCGCTGGCCGCGCATGCGCCGCGGCACGGCCGGGCGCGGCGCCGCTGAAGCCGGCCATAGCCCGGGCGCGGCGCCGCCCCCGTTAGCGCGGCTGCCGGGCCAGCAGCGCGGCACGGCGCGCCAGGCTCTCGGCCGGCCAGTACCGCTTGCGGTCGTAGTACTCGGGCACGGCCGGCTGCTCCGGCGGCAGCAGCACCCAGGGCTGCTTGGAGGCGGTGAAGATATGGATGTCGGGCGGCAGCCGGTCCGGGTCGTCCAGGGTGCCGACGCGCACGAAGCTGACGGTGCGGCCGGCGCCGGCGTAATGGCTCCACAGCGCGATGCGGCAGACCGGGCAGCGCGCGATCAGCTGGCCCCGGCCGCTGTTGGAGGGCGTGTCCACCAGCTCCGGCGTGCCGGCCAGCAGGGTGAGGCGATCGCTCTCGATCATCGCGTTCAGCGCGAAGGAGGCGCCGCTCTCGCGCTGGCACCAGCGGCAATGGCAGCAATGCACGAACAGCGGCGCGCTTTCCAGCCGGTAGCGGATGGCGCGGCAGTCGCAGCCGCCCTCGGGCTGCGACGGCGTGGCCGCGCTCATACCCGGCTGTCGAGCTGCGAGACGGGCAGGCCGGGCAGGCTGGACAGGGCCTCGGGCTCCAGCGGCAGCCAGGCCTGCTGGCCGTCGGGCGTGCGCACGCAGCGGGCGCGGCGGCCGATGCTGCTCAGCGAGCCGGCCGGTACCGCGCCGGCGCATTGCTCCGAAAAGCTCAGGCTGCGGGCCTGGACCAGCAGCACCGGGTCGGTGTCGAAGCGGCCCATCGCCGCGGCGCCGGCCTCCGCCGCGCTGGCATAGAGCGCCACCACGGGACCGGCCTGCGTCGAGGGGGGCTGCATGCTCTGGCAGCCGGCGCACAGCGCCAGCAGGGCGGCAAGGGGGAGGGTGGCGAGCAGGGACTTCATGGCGGACGGCGGCAGGCAAGGGGTGCTGCCAGCATTCTGCGCAGTGCCGCCCGGCCCCGCCATCGGCCTTTCCCTAGGCTGTTTGCCGCATGCGCTGAGCGCACGCCCGGATGGCGGCGCCGCGGCCGCGGCGCTCTAATGGCCCGATGAACAGCCCGACCCTTCCCGATCTGACCGAGGCCATCGCCTTCGCCCGGGCCCATGAATGCCCCTGGCCGCGCGATCCGGCGGCCGACCCGGCCGCCTGGGGCGTGCACCACGAGGACACGCCGCCCTTCAACCGCCTGCGCGGTCCGGTGCATGCCCGCGGCCCGCAGGGCGGCGTGATCTGGCAGCGCGGCCGCGAGATCGCGGCCTGGGGCGAGCCGGCGCGGGCCGACCTGACCTTCAGCGTGGCCAAGACCTATCTGGCCCTGCTGGCCGGCATCGCGCAGCGCGACGGCCTGCTGCCCGACGAGCAGCGGCCGGTGGCCGAGCAGCTGCCCGGCATCGGTTTCGACGACAGCGAGCACAACCGGGCGATCAGCTGGGCCATGCTGCTGGAGCAGACCAGCGAATGGGAGGGCTCCTGCTTCGGCCTGCCGGACCAGGTGGACCGCTGGCGCAAGGTGGCCAACGACCCGCGTCCGGCCGGCGGACCCAAGGGCGGCGCGCGGCCGCTGCAGGCACCGGGCAGCTACTGGGAATACAACGACGTGCGCATCAACCAGCTCGCGCTGGCCCTGCTGCACCTGTTCGGCCGGCCGCTGCCCGAGGTGTTCCTGGCGGAAATCCTGAAACCGCTGGGCGGCGGCGCGGACTTCGCCTGGCGCGGCTATGACGACGCCTGGCTGGAGCTGCCGGGTGCGGGCCGGGTGCAGTCGGTGCCGGGCGGCACGCATTGGGGCGCCGGCGTCTCGATCGGCGCGCGCGACCAAGCGCGCATCGGCCAGCTGCTGCTGGACGGCGGGGCGCACGCGGGCCGGCAGATCCTGCCGAGCGACTGGGTGGCGAAGCTGCACGAGCCCTGCGCGATCGCGCCCTTCTATGGCCGGCTGGTGTGGCTGAACCGCGATAGCAGGAGCTTCCCGGGCGCCTCGGCGCAGAGCTTCTTCATGGTCGGCGCCGGCGGCCACTATGTGTGGATCGAGCCGGCGCTGGAGGCGGTGATCGTGCTGCGCTGGCTGGACGGGGCCCATGCGCCGGGGGTGATGACGCGGCTGAGCCGGGCGCTGGCGGGCTGAGGCGGCGATGACGGGCGCCGCGATGCCGAGTCCGCTCCTGCTGGTGCTGGCGGGCGGCCTGGTGGCCGGCGCGCTCGACATCCTGTTCGCGATCTCCTTCGCGGCCTACAACGGCACGCGGCCCCTGCAGCTGCTGCAGATCGTCGCCAGCGGTCTGTTCGGCAAGGCGGCCCTGGCCGGCGGCGCGCCGATGGCGGCCTGGGGCCTGGCGCTGCATTTCATGCTGTCCCTGATATGGGCCGGCCTCTTTCTGACGGCGGCCCGGTGGCGGCCGGTGCTGCTGCGGCCGTCGCCTTATGTCAGCGGCATCCTGTTCGGCATCCTCGTCTTCCTGGCGATGCGCCTGGTGGTGCTGCCGCTGTCGGCCTTTCCCTTCCCGGTCGGCTTCAAGCCGCTGGCCACGGCGCTGGACCTGCTGTCGCACATGCTGCTGTTCGGCGTGCCGATCGCCTGGGCGGTGCGCAAGGCGCTGCTGGCCGGGGCGCCCTGAGAGGCCGCGGGCGCGGCCCTAGCCGCGCAAGCTCAGATCCGCCACCGTCCCGACGAAGACCGCGAAGCCCACCCAGTGGTTCAGCCGGAAGGCCTTGAAGCAGCCCTCGCGGCCGCGCTCCTTGATGAGCGTGTAATGCCAGATGACCTGGGCGGCGGCGGCCGCGATGCCCAGCAGGAAGACCTTGCCCAGGCCCAGATGCAGGCCCAGCGCGGCCCAGCTCAGCAGATGGATGGCATAGAAGGCCATCACGCCGATCACGTCGAAACGGCCCAGCGTCAGCGCCGAGGTCTTGATGCCGATCTTGATGTCGTCGTCGCGGTCGACCATCGCGTACTCGGTGTCGTAGGCCAGCACCCAGAACAGGTTGGAGACCAGCAGCGCCCAGGCCGACAGCGGCACCGCGCCGCGCAGCGCCTGCCAGCTCCAGTCGTTGCCGCCCAGGGCCGCGCCGAAGGCCATCGGGATGCCGAAGGAAAAGGCCACGCCCAGCACCGCCTGCGGCATCGACAGCACGCGCTTGGCGTAGGGATAGAGCAGCGCGACGATCAGCGCCGCGAAGGACAGCGCGATGGTCGGCGCATTGGTCGTCAGCACCAGGCCGAAGGCGAGCAGGGCCAGCATGGCGCCGAGCAGCAGGGCCTGCCGCACCGAGACCGCGCCGCTGGTGACCGGGCGGTTCGCGGTGCGCTTGACATGGCGGTCGAACTCGCGGTCGGCCACGTCGTTGACGCAGCAGCCGGCCGAGCGCATCAGGATGGTGCCCAGCGTGAAGACGATCAGCAGATGCCAGCCCGGCCAGCCGTCGGCGGCGATCCACAGCGCCGACAGCGTCGGCCACAGCAGCAGCAGCCAGCCGGCGGGGCGGTTCCAGCGGATCAGGTCGAGGTACAGGGACAGGCGGGACGGGGCGTGGGTGCTCATGACTCCGGCATTGTGTCAGCTGGGCCCGCCGCCGCGGTGTATAAACCCGGCCCGGTCAACGAGCGATCTCGCCGAGCGATCTCGCATTACCAAGGAGCGGCCATGGGCGCACAGTGGAAAGCCAAACACAAGGACCTGGCGGCCAATGCCAAGGGCCGCATCTTCACCAAGCTGTCCAAGGAGATCATGCAGGCCGCGCGCAACGGCGCCGATCCGGACATGAACGCGCGCCTGCGCATGGTGGTGGAGCAGGCCAAGAAGGCCTCGATGCCGCGCGAGACGCTGGAGCGCGCGATCAAGAAGGGCGCCGGCCTGCTGGGCGATGCGGTGCAGTTCGAGCGCGTCACCTACGAGGGCTTCGCGCCGCACCGGGTGCCGGTGATCGTCGAATGCCTGACCGACAACGTCAACCGCACGGTCTCCGAGATCCGCGTGCTGTTCCGCAAGGGCCAGCTCGGCGCGGCCGGCTCGGTGTCCTGGGACTTCGACCATGTGGGCCTGATCGAGGGCCTGCCGATGGCCGATGCCGCGGCCGGCGCCGATCCCGAACTGGCCGCGATCGAGGCCGGCGCGCAGGACTTCGAGCCCTCGGAGGAAGAGGGCGGCACCCTGTTCATCACGGATCCGGCCGATCTGGATGTGGTCGTGAAGGCGCTGCCGGCGCAGGGCTTCAGCGTCGTCGCGGCCAAGCTGGGCTACCGGCCCAAGAACCCGGTGGACAGCCTGGGCGCGGCCGAGCTGGACGAGGTGGAGGCCTTCCTGGCCGCCATCGACGCGCATGACGACGTGCAGGAGGTCTACGTCGGCCTGACGGGCTGATGCCAGGGCCGGCCGGCGGCTTCGACAGCACGCCCCGGCTCGGCCGGACCCGCCCGGCGCCGACCAGCAGGCCGGCACCGAGGGACAAGAGATAGACCTTCATGGTGCCGGCTCCGGGATTTGGCGGGTCGGGGTCAGCCCTCGTGGCCGCCGAACATCGTCTGGGCGTAGGTGATGCCCAGGCCGTAGGCGCCGCCCAGCTTCTTGGCGATGCCGGTGGTCAACTCATAGGTCTCGCCGCGGGCCCAGTCGCGCTGCAGCTCGAGCAGGTATTGCACCGCGGTCAGCGGCCGCGCGCCGGCCTGGACCATGCGCTCCATCGCATGCCGATGCGCCTCCTCGGAGACGTCGCCCGAGGCGTCGGCGATCACATAGGCCTCGAAGCCCTGCTCCAGCGCCGACAGCACCGGGCCGACGATGCAGACCGAGGTCCACAGGCCGGCGAAGACGATGCGCGGCTTGCCGATGCGGTTGACCTCCTTGATGACGTTCTCGTCCTCCCAGGTGTTCATCGAGGTGCGGTCGATCGCGGCCTGGCCGGGGAAGGCGGCCTTGATCTCGTCGAACATCGGGCCGGAGAAACTCTTCTCGGCCACCGTCGTCAGAATCGTCGGCACCTTGAAACCGGCGGCGGCCTGGGCGACGAGGCCGGCGTTGTTGCGCAGCACGACCGCGTCGATGGACTTGGTCGCGAAGGCCATCTGCGACTGGTGATCGATCATCACCAGGGCATGGTCGGTCGGGGTCAGCAGGGACTTGGCGGGACGGGCATGGGCGTTGGGCATGGAATTCTCCTAATATCAATCAAAGTTTTGAACGATTCGCGGCCGGCGGATTCGCGGGTATTTGTTGGCGTTTCCTCTGGCGTGATTGCACTTTAAGGAGACCGGCCCGATGAAGCCAGCGGTCATTTTTCAATCAATTGATCAAAATTTCTGACCAATGAAGCTCAGCCTCGAAGTGCTCACCGTGCTCGACGCCATCGACCGCCGCGGCAGCTATGCGGCGGCCGCCGAGGAACTGCACCGCGTCGGTTCCGCGCTCAGCTACCAGGTGCTGAAGCTGGAGTCGGACCTGGGCGTCAAGGTGTTCGACCGCAGCGGCCACCGCGCGGTGCTGACGGCCACCGGGCGCCTGCTGCTGGAGGAGGGGCGCCAACTGCTGCGCGCGGCCCAGGCGCTTGAGGCGCGCGCGCTGCGCATGGAGCGCGGCTGGGAGACGGTGCTGCGCATCGCGGTGGACGCGACCGTGCCCTTCGCGCTGCTGCTGCCCGAGGCCCAGGCCTTCGCGGCCGAGCATGCCGACACCGAGCTGCGCTTCGGCCGCGAGGTGCTGGGCGGCTGCTGGGATGCGCTGGTGACGCGGCGCGCGGACCTGGCCGTCGGCGCGGTGGGCGAGCCGCCGGCCGGCGTGGGCCTGTCGGTGCGGCCGCTGGGCGAGCTGGAGGTGGCCTTCTGCGTGGCGCCCGAGCATCCGCTGGCCGAGGCGAGCGAGCCGCTGACCTGGGAGCAGATCCAGCCGCATCGCGTCGTCAGCATGGCCGACAGTTCGCACCGTCTGCCGGCGCGCAGCCTCAACGTGGCCGCCGGCCAGCCGGCGATCAGCGTGCCCGATCTGTGGGCCAAGCTGCTGGCCCAGCTGGCGGGCCTGGGCTGCGGCCATCTGCCGCTGTTCATGGCCCGGCCGCATCTCGAGGCCGGCCGGCTGCGCGTGAAGCAGCTGGCGGAGGCGCGGCCGCCGCAGCGCTTCCACCTGGCCTGGCGCACCGCCGACGACGGGCCGGCGCTGCGCTGGTGGATGGACAGGCTGAACCGCCCCGAGCTGATCTCGGCGGCGGCGCTGGAGCAGTACCCGGGCTGAGCCGGCCCCTCAGGCCCGGCGGCGCCGCTCAAGCAGCGCGCCGATCTCGCCGACCACGCCGCGGCGGAAGGCCAGCACGCAGAGGATGAAGATCAGGCCGGTCACGAGCGACACCGATTCGCCCAGGCCGTTGAACCATTGCACGCCGGTGGTCTCGGCCAGCAGCTTGCCCAGATCGCCGATCTTGTTCTCCAGCGCGATGATGATCAGCGCGCCGACGATCGGGCCCACCATCGTGCCCATGCCGCCGACCAGGGTCATCAGGATCACCAGACCCGAGGTGGTCCAGACCGCGTCGGTCAGGGTGGCGAAACCCAGCACCAGGGTCTTGGTGGCGCCGGCCAGGCCGGCCAGCGCGGCCGACAGCACGAAGGCCACCAGCTTGAAGCGGTCGACGTCGTAGCCCAGCGAGGTGGCGCGCGCCTCGTTCTCGCGGATCGAGGTCAGCACCTGGCCGAAGGGCGAATGCACGGTGCGGTAGATCAGCCAGAAGGCGCCGATGAAGATGGCCAGCACCACGTAGTACAGCACCAGGTCGCTGCCGAGGTCGAGGCCCAGCAGGGTGCCGCGCGGCACGGCCTGCAGCCCGTCCTCGCCGCCGGTGAACTGGGCCTGCAGGAAGAAGAAGAACAGCATCTGGGACAGCGCCAGCGTGATCATCGAGAAATAGATGCCCGAGCGGCGGATCGCCAGCAGGCCGAACACCAGGCCGGCGACGGCCGCGGCCGCGGTGCCGAAGGCCAGGCCCAGCGGCACCGGCAGGCCCCAGACCTTCAGCGCATGGCCGGCGCCATAGGCCGCCGCGCCCAGGAAGGCGGCATGGCCGAAGCTCAAGAGGCCGGTGAAACCGATCAGCAGGTTGAAGGCGCAGGCGAACAGCGCGTAGCACATCACCTTCATCACGAAGATCGGATAGGCGCCCAGCAGCGGCAGCAGCGCGATGCCAGCGAACATCAGGCCGTAGCCGACCAGGGGTTTTTTGTTGTGCATGGTTCTACTTCACCGCGATCACAGGAAACCGGCCGAACTTAGCGGCGCCCGAGGATCCGGCTTTGCCGGTCCTGCGGGCGCGCCCCCTTGAGGGGGCCGGCGAAGCCGGTAGGGGGTGGGCTTTGCCCTTCATTTCTCTTTACCGAACAGGCCGGCCGGGCGTACCAGCAGCACGATGGCCATCACGACGAACACCACGGTGTTGGAGGCCTCGGGGTAGAACACCTTGGTCAGGCCCTCGATGATGCCCAGGCCCAGGCCCGTGACGATGGAGCCGAGGATCGAGCCCATGCCGCCGATCACCACCACCGCGAACACCACGATGATCAGGTTGCTGCCCATCAGGGCCGTGACCTGCAGGATCGGCGCGGCCAGCACGCCGGCAAAGGCTGCCAGCGCCACGCCGCCGGCATAGGTCAGCGTGATCATGCGCGGCACGTTGATGCCGAAGGCCTGTACCAGCTTCGGGTTCTCGGTGCCGGCGCGCAGCGTGGCGCCCAGCGAGGTTTTCTCGATCAGGGCCCAGACCGCCAGGCAGACCACGATCGAGGCCACCACCACCCAGGCGCGGTAGTTCGGCAGGATCATGAAGCCGAGGTTGGTGGCGCCCTGCAGGGCCTCCGGCACGCTGTACTGCTGACCGGAGACGCCGTAGAAGCTGCGGAAGATGCCCTCGGTGACCAGCGTGATGCCGAAGGTCAGCAAGAGGCCGTAGAGATGGTCCAGCTTGTAGAGCCACTGCAGCAGCAGGCGCTCGATCAGGATGCCCAGCACCCCGACCACCAGCGGCGCCACGAGCAGCATGACCCAGTAGTTCAGCCCCAGGTACTCCAGGCCCATCCAGGCCAGGAAGGCGCCCATCATGTACAGCGCGCCATGGGCGAAGTTGATGATGTTGAGCATGCCGAAGATCACGGCCAGGCCCAGCGACAGCATCGCGTAGAACGAGCCGTTCACCAGGCCCAGCAGCAGCTGCCCCAGCAGCGCCGGCAGCGGTATCCCGAAAAAGTCCGTCATGTCTTCAGCAGCTCAACAGATCGAGGGGCTCAGGTCACTTCTTGACCATCGGGCACTTGCTGTCCGACAGCTTCGTGTAGGCCTCATTCGCCGGAATGACCTGGGCCACCTTGTAGTAGTCCCAGGGCTCGGTCGACTCGGCCGGCGTCTTGACCTGCATCAGGTACATGTCGTAGCGATGCCGGCCGTCGGGGCCGATCTCGCCGTTCTTGGCGAAGAAGTCGTTGACCTTGGTGCCCTTCATCTTGGCGATCACCTTGTCGGCATCGTCGGTCTTGATCGCTTCGACGGCCTTCAGGTAATGCATGGTGGCCGAGTAGTCGCCGGCCTGCAGCATCGAGGGCATGCGCTTCATCTTCTCGAAGAAGCGGCGGCTCCAGGCGCGCGACTCGGCGCTCTGGTTCCAGTACCAGCCGTCGGTCAGGTACATGCCTTGGGTGGCCTTCAGGCCCAGCGAGTGGACGTCGTTGATGAACATCAGCAGGCCGGCCAGCTTCATGTTCTTGGTGATGCCGAACTCGTTGGCCGCCTTGATCGAGTTGATCGTGTCGCCGCCGGCATTCGCCAGGCCGAGGATCTGCGCCTTGCTGCCCTGGGCCTGCAGCAGGAAGGAGCTGAAGTCGCTGGCCGACAGCGGGTGCTTGACGCTGCCCACCACGGTGCCGCCGGCCTTCTGCACCACGGCGGTCGCGTCGCTCTGCAGCGAGGCGCCGAAGGCGTAGTCGGCGGTCAGGAAGTACCAGCTCTTGCCGCCGCTCTTGACCACCGCGTTGCCGGTGCCGTTGGCCAGGGCCACGGTGTCGTAGGCGTAGTGGATGGTGTAGGGCGTGCAGTCCTCGTTGGTCAGGCGCGAGGAGGCGGCGCCGATCGAGATGAAGGGTTTCTTCTTCTCGGCCGCGATCTTGGCCATGGCCAGATTGGCGCCGGAGTTGGTGCCGCCGATCAGCAGGTCCAGGCCCTGGGTGTCGATCCACTCGCGCGCCTTGGAGGCGGCCACGTCGGCCTTGTTCTGATGGTCGGCATAGATCAGCTCGATCTTCTTGCCCGCCACCATGCCCTTCATGTCGCCGATCGCCAGCTTGATCGCCTCGACGCCGCCGGCGCCGTCGATGTCGGCGTACAGGCTGGACATGTCGGTGATGATGCCGATCTTCACCACATCGCCGGAGATCTGGGCCTGGGCCGCACCGGTGGCGGCAATGCCGCAGGCGGCCAGGCTGGCCAGGGCGATGCGCTTGATAGCGTGTTTCGTCGTCATGCTTGTCTCCTTCATGGTGAATGACATCGGGCCGGGCCTAGCGACATCCGCGGATTCGGCTTTGCCGGTTCGCCGGATGTGCCCCCTTGAGGGGGCGTGCGAAGCGCGTAGGGGGTGTTTCATTTCAAACGCTGAGCAGCTCGTCGAGCAGGGCCCGCTTGGATTCCAGTTCGGCGGCGGCGAAGGACTCGACCACCTGGCCATGCTCGATCACGATGAAGTGGTCGGCCAGCGGGGCGGCGAAACGGAAGTTCTGCTCCACCATCACGATCGTGAAGCCCTGGGTCTTCAGGGTGCGGATCATGCGCGCCAGGGCCTGGACGATCACCGGGGCCAGGCCCTCGGAGATCTCGTCCAGCAGCAGGATGTCGGCGCCGGTGCGCAGGATGCGCGCCACCGCCAGCATCTGCTGCTCGCCGCCCGACAGGCGTGTGCCCTGGCTCATGCGGCGCTCCGCCAGATTGGGGAACATCGCGTAGATCTCGGCCTCGCTCATCGGCTTGCCGCGACCGCCCTTCAGCGGCGGCGGCAGGCGCAGGTTCTCCTCGGTGGAGAGCGAGGCGAAGATGCCGCGCTCCTCCGGGCAGTAGCCGATGCCCAGATGGGCGATGCGGTGCGTCGCCAGGGCGATGGTCTCCTCGCCGTGCACCTTGATCGAGCCCTTGCGCTCGCCGGTCAGGCCCATGATGGCGCGCAGCGTGGTCGTGCGGCCGGCGCCGTTGCGGCCCAGCAGGGTCACGACCTGACCCTTGGGCACCGTGATGTTGATGCCGTGCAGGATGTGGCTTTCGCCATACCAGGTGTGCAGGTCCTTGATTTCGAGCGCGTTCGTCATTGATTGAAACCTTGCCGGACCGAGCCGACGTTGGCATGTGGCGATGCCGACCCAGCGAAGCCCGAGGATCCGGCTTTGCCGGTCCTGCGGGCTTGCCCCCTTGAGGGGGCGCGCGGAGCGCGTAGGGGGTGGGCCATCAATGCGCTCCCTGCAGCTCGGCCGCTTCGCTGCCCATATAGGCCTCCAGCACCGCCGGATGCCTGGACACCTCGGCGTAATCGCCCTCGGCCAGCACGGCGCCGCGCGCCAGCACGGTGATGCGGTCGGCGATGGTCGAGACCACCTTCATATTGTGTTCGACCATCAGCACGGTACGGCCCTCGGCGACGCGCTTGATCAGCGCGGTGACGCGCTCCACGTCCTCGTGGCCCATGCCCTGGGTCGGCTCGTCCAGCAGCATCAGCGCCGGCTCCATCGCCATCGTCGTGGCGATCTCGAGCGCGCGCTTGCGGCCGTAGGGCAGGTCGCCGGCCTTGAGTTGAGCCATCTCGCGCAGGTCCACCAGTTCCAGCAGGGCCAGCACCCTGGCGTCCAGGGTCTGCAGGCCGGTCAGGCTCTTCCAGAAATGGAAGCTGGTGCCGGTGAAGCGCTGCAGGCCGATGCGCACGTTCTCCAGCACCGTCAGGTGCGGGAACACCGCCGAGATCTGGAAGCTGCGGATCACGCCGCGGCGCGCGATCTCGGCCGGCTTTTCGCCGGTGATGTCCACGCCGTTGAAGACGATCTTGCCGCGCGTCGGGGTCAGGAACTTGGTCAGCAGATTGAAGCAGGTGGTCTTGCCGGCGCCATTGGGGCCGATCAATGCGTGGATATGGCCGCGCTGCACCTGCAGGTTCACCCCGTCCACGGCGGTGAAGCCCTTGAACTCCTTGGTGAGTCCGCTTGTCTCCAGGATGAGTTCGCTCATCGGCTGTTGTGTCTTAGAGTTGGACGCCCAATGTAGGGTGATCCCGTGCCGCACGGTCACGGGAAAGACCTTTACGTACGATTGCGCAAGGGCTTACCCGGATGACGTTCACGGCAATCCCAGGGTGCGTCCCATCAGCGCGGTGGCCTTGTGCACGCCGTAGCGCTGGCGCAGGCGGCCGCGCAGTTTTTCGATGGTGCGCGGCGACAGGCCCAGGCTGCGCGCGCATTCCTTGGCGGTCTGGCCCGCCACCATGCCGGCCAGCACCTCGCGCTCGCGCGGGCTCAGGCCCTCGGGCTCGACGCCGCTGGGCAGGGGCTCGAACACCCAGGCCACCTCGCGCAGCGGCGTGGCGCGGTCGCTGGTATGGCCATGCACGCGGAACCATTGCATCAGGCCGTCACGCCTTTTCATCAAACGTTCATCGCGGTAGCTGCCGTCCTGCCGCAGGCTGGCATGCAGGCGCTCGCCGATGCGCTCGAATTCGGTCCGGGTGGCGAACAGCATGCAGAAACTCTGTTCGAGCAGGGCCTCGCGGGGGTAGCCGAACATCGTGGCAAAGGCCTCGTTGACCCACACCAGGCGGCGCTCGCGCGCCAGCGCCAGGCCCAGGGGACTGAGCGCGGCAAAGGCCTCGGCTGGGGAAAACCCGGGCGTAGTCCCGGGGCTGGCATCGGCTTGCATGGCTGTCTAGCCTAGCGGACTGTCAGCGCTGCCGGGTCGGGACTGTCCCGATGGGCCGCGCCCGGCGCCAAGGACCCGCACGAGGCCCGCCGACAACCCAGGAGACCCCGATGAAGCACAAGCCGTATGCCCCCGCCGCCTGCCTGAGCGCCGCGCTGCTGAGCGCCGCCTGCAACGGTTCCGACGACCCGGCGCCCGAACCGCCGGCCCCGGTGCCGGTGGTCAACACCATGCCGGGCTTCGTCGCCGGCGGCACGATCTCCGCCGCCAGCTACGACGGCAGCAGCGACGACCTGCTGACCGCCGGCCTGGGCAAGACCGGCCTGCTGGCCGCCGCGCCGGCACCCGCCAACCCGCTGGCGCCCACCGTCGCGGAACTGCGTCGCAACGCCATCCACACCAACTACCGCGCCCTGGTGGACCCCACGGTGGCCGGCGGCTTCACCAAGCTCTACGGCCCCAATATCGACAACGCCGGCAACGACAGCCTGGGCGAGGGCAAGATCGCCGGCACCGAGCACATCGCGGTGGCCGACGAGGGCACGGGCAAGCAGAACGTGGTGCTGATGGTGCAGGTGCCCGCCGGCTTCGATCCCAAGGCCCCCTGCATTGTCAGCGCCACCTCCTCGGGCTCGCGCGGCGTCTACGGCGCGATCGGCACGGCCGGCGAATGGGGCCTGAAGCGCGGCTGCGCGGTCGCCTATGCCGACAAGGGTTCGGGCAACGGCCTGCACGACCTGGCCAGCGACCAGGTGATCCAGATCGACGGCACGCTGGCCAGCGCCGCCGCCGCGGTGGCCGCCAAGAAGCTGCATTTCAGGGCCGACCTGAGCGATGCCGAGCGCCAGTCCTTCAACGCCGCCTTTCCGAACCGCGTCGCCTACAAGCATGCGCATTCGCAGCAGAACCCCGAGAAGGACTGGGGCCGCGACACGCTGCGCGCGATCAAGCTGGCCTTCTACGTGCTCAACGAGAAATACGGCACCGACATCGCCGGCCAGCCCGGCAAGAAGGAGGTCGTGATCAAGCCGAGCAACACCCTGGTGATCGCCTCCTCGGTGTCGAACGGCGGCGGCGCCGCGCTGGCCGCGGCCGAGCAGGACAGCGAGGGCCTGATCGACGGCGTGGCCGTCACCGAGCCCCAGGCCCAGCCCGGCGCCAACGCCGGCCTCACGATCAAGCAGGGCGCGGCCACCGTGGCCACCCACAGCAAGCCGCTGGCCGACTACTTCACCTATGCCAATGTCTACCAGCCCTGCGCGGCCCTGTCGGCCCAGGCGGGACTGTCGCTCGCCGCCTTCTGGCCGGCCGCCTACACCACGGCCGCGCAGAACCGCTGCGCCGCGCTGCAGGCGCGCGGCCTGGTGGCCGGCGCCACGCTGGCCGAGCAGGCCGACGATGCGCTGGCCAAGCTGAACACCTATGGCTGGATGACCGAGACCAACTTCCTGCAGCAGTCGCATTTCCGCTTCGCCACCAACTCGATCGCGCTGACCTATGTGAACGCCCATGGGCGGTTCAAGGCCACCGACAACGTCTGCGGCTTCAGCTTCGCCAACACCAACGCCAACGGCGACGTGATCGCCCAGGCGGCGGCGACGCAGGCGAGCCTGTTCTCCACCGGCAACGGGGTGCCGCCGACCTCGGGCGTCAATATCGTCTACAACGACTCGGTGGGCGGCGCCAAGCTGGACTTCCTGGCCGTCTCGCCCACCAGCGGCCTGCCCGACTTCGCGCTGGACGGCGCGCTGTGCCTGCGCGCCCTGGTCACCGGCAAGGACCCGGCCACGGGGGCGGGCCTGTTCGGCACGATGAAGGCCTGGTCCGACCGCGTGATCGCCGGCATCGCCGAGGTGCAGCTCTCGGCCAAGCTGCGCGGCCTGCCCACCATCATCGTGGCCGGGCGCAACGACACGCTGATCCCGGTCAACCATGCGGCACGGGCCTATTACGGCAAGAACCAGCTGCAGGACGGCGCCGCGGCCAAGACCCGCTACTACGAGGTCACCAACGCCCAGCATTTCGACACCTTCATCGGCCTGGGCGCGCTGGCGGGCTATGACACGCGCTACATCCCGCTGCATGTCTACTTCGTGCGGGCGCTGGACCAGATGTGGGCGCACCTGAAGAGCGGCACGGCCCTGCCGGCCAGCCAGGTGGTGCGCACCACGCCGCGTGCCTCCGGTGCGGCGCTGGCGGCCGGCAATGTGCCGCCCTGGGCCGCCACGCCGGCCGCGGCCGACGCGATCGACTTCAGCGCCGGGGTGCTGAGCGTGCCGCAGTAGGCCGGGGCCTGCCCAGCGCGAAACGCCGGCTTGCTCTATGCTCGCCGGCGTTTTCTCATCCGGGAGCTTTCGCATGCGCTTCGCCATCGCCCTGACCCTGTCCCTGGCCGCTCAGGCCGCCCAGGCCGCCGCCCCGCAGCTCAAGACCCAGGCCCCGGGCTACTACCGGATGATGCTGGGCGACTTCGAGGTCACCGCGCTGAACGACGGCACGGTGGACCTGCCCGTCGACAAGCTGATGGACAAGGCCCGCCCGGGCCAGGTCTTGCGCGCCCTGCAGAAGGCCTATCTGGGCGTGCCGCTGGAGACCTCGGTCAACGGCTATCTGATCAACACCGGCACCAAGCTGGTGCTGATCGACACCGGCGCGGCCGGCCTGTTCGGCCCCACCCTGGGCAAGCTGCAGGCCAATCTGAAGGCCGCCGGCTACCAGCCCGAGCAGGTCGACGAGGTCTACATCACCCACCTGCATCCCGACCATGTCGGCGGCCTGCTGAATGCCGAGGGCAGGCCCGCCTTCCCGAACGCGGTGGTGCGCTTCGACCGGCGCGACGGCGACCACTGGCTGAGCGGCGCGCAGATGGACAAGGCCCCGGAGGAGGGCAAGGGCTTCTTCAAGGGCGCGATGGCCGCGCTCAAGCCCTACCAGGATGCCGGCAAGGTGCAGCCCTTCGACGGCCAGGCCCGGGGCGTCGAGCTGCTGCCGGGCCTGCGCGCTCTGCCCACCTATGGCCATACCCCCGGCCACACGGTCTACCTGGCCGAGAGCAAGGGCCAGAAGCTGGCCGTCTGGGGTGACCTGATGCATGTGGCCGCGGTGCAGTTTCCCGAGCCCGCGGTGACGATCAGCTTCGACGTCGACTCCAAGGCCGCGCTGCCGCAGCGCCGGAAGGCCTATGCGGCCGCGGCCAGGGAGGGCTACTACGTCGCCGTGGCCCATGTGTCCTTCCCCGGCATCGGCAAGCTCCGTGCCGACGGCAAGGGCTACCGGTGGCTGCCGGCCAACTACAGCAGCAAGCCCTGACCCTGCGGCCCGGCGGCGCTACTGCATGGGCGCCGCCGCGCCCGGATCGAACTCCATCAGCAGGCTGGCCGCCTCCAGCGCGCGCCACAGATGGGGCGGCATCTGCATGATGCGTTCCGGCGTCCGGGCATGCAGGGTCCAGGCATGGATCTCGGCGTGCTGGTCGCGGGTCAGCAGGTTCAGCGCGAGCATGTCGTCCAGGGTCTGCATGGGGCCTCCTCGGTTCTGAGCGTAGCTTAGCGACGAAGCATGCCTTTTCAAGCGCTGCGCCGGTAATCCTGCGCGCCCGGGGATCATTCCTCCGGCACGAAGATCCACAGCAGCAGATAGACCAGCGCGCCGGTGCCGGCGCACAGCAGCAGCAGCGCGAACATCAGGCGCAGCAGCCAGGGTTCCAGGCCGGTGAACTGGGCCAGGCCGCCGCAGACGCCGCCCAGCCAGCGCTCGCTGCGGCTGCGCCGCAGATTGTTGATGGCCGCGCCGGCGGCCGGGCCGGCGCCGAGGATGCGCGCCTTGGCGCGCGCGAACTCTTCGTCGGTCAGGGCGCCGCGCTGGTGCAGATCGGCCAGGCGGCCCAGTTCCTCGCTGTCGGACATGACGTTCTCCCTTGTGGACCGGTGATGTTGCGCACAGCGTAGCGCCGCAGAGCCGGTCCCGGCCAGGGCGCGGCGACGAACTGCAGCGCGGCGGGGTCAGGCCTCACGGGCCGGCGATGCGCTGCTGCAGGCCCTGGGCGGGCTGCCGCCGCTCAGCCGTCCAGCTTCTGCTGGAACACCAGGCCCGCGTGCTCGCGCAGCGCGTGGAACTTGATCTTGGGCCAGTTCTCCTGCATCGCGCGCAGTTCGCCGGCGTATTCCAGCAGCACGGTGGGCGCGTTCACCGCGTCCCAGGCGACGCGGTGGGCGTTGTGGTCGATGAAGCGGCGCAGCTCCTTCTCGCCGCTTCCGGCAGCCCCATCGAGGTCCTCGCAGGTGACCCAGCGCGCCACGTTGTAGCGCGCCGCCATGATGCGGGCCTTGACGCCGTACTCATGCTCCAGGCGGTGCGCCACCACCTCGAACTGCAGCTGGCCCACCGCGCCCAGCAGCAGCACGCTGCCGGCCTCGGGGCGGAACACCTGGATCGCGCCTTCCTCGCCGAGCTGGCGCAGGCCCTCGCGCAGCTGCTTGGTCCTGAGCGGATCGGCGACCTCGACGCTGCGGAACATCTCCGGCGCGAAGAAGGGCAGGCCGGTGAACTGCAGGGCCTCGCCCTCGGTGATGGTGTCGCCGAGCTGCAGCACGCCGTGGTTGGGGATGCCGATGATGTCGCCGGCGAAGGCCTCGTCCAGCAGTTCGCGGCGCTGGGAGAGGAAGCTCACCACCGTGTTGGGCCGCAGCTCCTTGCCGCTGCGCACCACCTTCAGGCGCATGCCGCGTTCGAAATGGCCGGAGGTGACGCGCAGGAAGGCGATGCGGTCGCGGTGCGCCGGGTCCATATTGGCCTGGATCTTGAACACCACGCCGCTGAACTTGGGCTCCTCGGGCTGCACCACGCGCTGCATCGCGGCGCGCTCGGCCGGCGCCGGGGCCAGCTCGACCAGCGCGTCCAGCACCTCCTGCACGCCGAAGTTGTTGACGGCGGAGCCGAAGAACATCGGCGTCTGCCGGCCGGTGAGGAAATCGTCCAGGCTGAATTCGGGCGCGGCCTCCTTGACCAGCTCGATCTCGCCCTGCGCGTTGTCGTACTGCATGCCGAAGCGCTCGGCATAGACCGGGTTGTCCAGGCCGTCCAGCACCTCCTCGGTGCCGGCCACGCGGTCCTCGCCGGGCGCGAACACGCGCATCCGTGCCTGGCGCAGGTCCATCACGCCGTGGAAAGCTTTGCCCATGCCCACCGGCCAGGTGAAGGGCACGACGGTCATCCCGAGCTCGCGCTCGATCTCGTCCATCAGCGCCAGCGGATCCTGCACCTCGCGGTCCATCTTGTTGACGAAGGTCAGGATCGGCGTGTTGCGGGCGCGGCAGACCTGCAAGAGGCGCCGGGTCTGCGGCTCCACGCCGTTGGCCGCGTCGATCACCATCAGCGCCGCGTCCACCGCGGTCAGCACGCGGTAGGTGTCTTCCGAGAAGTCCTGGTGGCCCGGGGTGTCGAGCAGATTGATCACGCAGTCGCGGTACTCCATCTGCATCACCGAGCTGGCCACCGAGATGCCGCGCTGCTTCTCGATCTCCATCCAGTCCGAGGTGGCGTGGCGGCTGGCCTTGCGCGCCTTCACCGAGCCGGCGATCTGGATCGCGCCCGAGAACAGCAGCAGCTTTTCGGTCAGCGTGGTCTTGCCGGCGTCGGGGTGGGAGATGATGGCGAAGGTGCGGCGGCGGCGAACTTCGCCGTCGATGCGTGACGGGGCGCGGGTGGGCTGGTCGGCGGACATGGTGCGGGCTTGACGGGAGCTAACCGGCGATTATCGCCGCGTGTCCCCGGGACGACATCAGGCCGGCAGCACGAAGGGGCGCACGCGCGCGACCAGCCGCTCGACATAGGCCTGCTTCTCGCCCACCGGCGCGACATAGTGCAGCGCCTCGCGCGCCGCGGTCTCGCCGGCCTTGACCAGCATCACCCAGGCCGCCAGGTACTGCGAGGCCAGGCAGCCGCCGGCCGTGGCCACCGGGCCCTGCGCATGGAAGGGCTCGTCGAGCACGCGCACGCCGGCCTCGACGACCCAGGGCTTGGTCGTCAGGTCGGTGCAGGCCGGGGCATCGCCCAGCAGGCCCAGGCGCGCCAGCAGCAGGGTGCCCGAGCATTGCGCGCCGAGCAGTTGCTTGACCGGGTCGAGCTGCAGCCGGTCCAGCAGGGCGCTGTTCTCGGCGATCGCGCGGGTGTACAGCCCCGAGCCGAACAGCACGACCTCGGCCTCGTTGGCCCATTCCAGCGGCCGCTGCAGCTGCACGGTGACGCCGTTCATCGATGTGACATGGCTGCCGGGGCCGCACAGCTCGGCGGCGAAGCCCTGCGGTTTCAGTCGGTTCAGCAGGCCCAGCGCGACGAAGCTGTCCAGTTCGTTGAAGCCGTCGAAGGTCAGGATGGCGATGCGGGTGGGCTGCATGGTGCGGATTGTGGCCCGATCGGCGCGGCCGCTCATCGGTTGTTCGTTCATTCCACCTTGATGCCGCTCAGCGCGGGGTCGCCGGTCGGATAGCGCAGCGCCAGCCCTTCCAGCGTGGCCTTCAGCACGCGCGCGATCATCAGGTTGCGGTGGGTCTTGGAGTCGGCCGGCACGATGAACCAGGGCGCCCAGGCGCTGGCGGTGGCGCCGATGGCGCGCTCGTAGGCCTGCTGGTAGGCGGCCCATTGCTTGCGCGTCTCCAGGTCCGAGGCCTGGAACTTCCAGCGCTTGGCGGGGTCGTCGATGCGTGCCTGCAGGCGCTCGCGCTGCTCCTGCTTGGAGATGTGCAGCATGAACTTCAGCACGATGGTGCCGGTCTCGGCGAGCAGGCGCTCGAAGTCGCGGATCTGCGCGTAGCGCTGCCTGGTCTGCTTGGCATCGAGCGCGCCGTTGACGACCGGCACCAATACGTCCTCGTAGTGGCTGCGGTTGAACACCATGATCTCGCCGGCCGCCGGCGCCTGGCGGTGGATGCGCCAGAGATAGTCGTGGTCGCGCTCCTCGGAACTCGGGGCCTTCCAGCCCACCGTGTGCACGCCCAGCGGGCTCATGCGGCCGAACACGCCGCGCAGCGTGCCGTCCTTGCCGCTGGTGTCCAGGCCCTGCAGCAGCACCAGCAGCTTGTAGCGCCGGTCGGCATAGAACAGGTTCTGCAAGGCGTCCAGTTCGACGGCCAGCGACTCCACGGCCAGCTTGTCGGCGGCCTTGTCGCCGCCGGAGCAGGGCTTGTCGGTGGGGTCGTAGGCGGACAGGCTGAAGTCCGGATCGGCCTCGCTCAGCCGGTAGCGGGCCGGCAGCCCGGCGGCGTCGGACTCGTTGGGTTTTGCGGGCATGGTGCGGGAAGAAGGAAATTGGGCGACGCGGCCGCGCCGCGCGCCCCGTGCTGCTTAGTCCTCCAGCAGGCTGCGCAGCATCCAGGCGGTCTGCTCGTGCACGGTCAGGCGCTGGGTCAGCAGGTCGGCGCTGGGCTCGTCGCTGGCCTTGTCGACCAGGGGGAACAGGCTGCGCGCGGTGCGCGCGGCGCCCTCATGGCCCTCCATCAGGATGCGCACCATGTCCATGGCCTTGGGCGGCGTGGCCGGCGCGTCGGGCAGGGAGCTGAGGGCGGCGAACTGGGCATAGGAGCCCGGCGCCGCATGGCCCAGCGAGCGGATGCGCTCGGCGATCGGATCCACCGCGTTCCACAACTCGGTGTACTGGGCCATGAACATCGCGTGCAGCGAGTTGAACATCGGGCCCGTCACGTTCCAGTGGAAGTTGTGGGTGGTCAGGTAGAGCGTGTAGGTATCGGCCAGCAGCTTGGACAGGCCGCCGGCAATCGCCGCGCGGTCCTTCTCGCTGATGCCGATATTGATGCTGGGGCCGGAGGCCGCGGCGGCTTTCTTCTTGCTCATGAATATCCTCTGAGGTGGGCGTGGATGACGCCAACTATAGGACGGGTGGGGTCAGATGTTGCCATGCCGCATCCACTCGACCGGGTATTCGGCGTTCAACGCGGCGCCGGCCACGACCAGCGCCAGGACCAGCCCCAAAAGGCGGCTGGTCCTGCGCATCGTCATGGCCGGCTCCGGGATCACGCCAGGTCGAAACGGTCCAGGTTCATCACCTTGGTCCAGGCCGCGACGAAGTCCTTGACGAACTTGGCCTGCGCGTCGCTGCTGGCGTAGACCTCGGCCAGCGCGCGCAGCACCGAGTTGGAGCCGAAGATCAGGTCGTTGCGCGTGCCGGTGTACAGCACCCTGCCGGTCTTGCGCTCGCGGCCCTCGAACAGCTCGGCCTCGCCGTCCACCGGCTTCCATTCGATGCCCATGTCCAGCAGCTTGACGAAGAAGTCGTTGCTCAATGTCCCGACCCTGTCGGTAAACACGCCATGCTGGCTGCCATCCACATTGGTGCCGAGCACCCGCAGGCCGCCGACCAGGGCGGTCATTTCCGGCGCGCTCAGGGTCAGCAGCTGGGCCTTGTCGACCAGCAGGGCCTCGGTCGGTGCGCCGAGCTTGCCCTTCTTGTAGTTGCGGAAGCCGTCGGCCAGGGGCTCGAGCACGGCGAAGGATTCGACATCGGTCTGGGCCTGGGCGGCATCGACGCGGCCCGGCGCGAACGGCACCTCCACCGCGACGCCGCCCGCCTTGGCCGCCTGCTCGATGCCGACGCCGCCGGCCAGCACGATCACGTCGGCCAGCGAGGCCTTGCCCGAAGCCTTCTGGATCTCCGCCAGCCTGGGCAGGGCCTTGACGGCGTTGCGGTTGATCTCCCAGTCCTTCTGCGGGGCCAGGGCCAGGCGTGCGCCGTTGGCGCCGCCGCGCTTGTCACCGCCACGGAAGGTGGCGGCCGAAGCCCAGGCCACCGACACCAGTTCGCCCACCGACAGGCCCGAGGCGGCGATCTTGGCCTTCAGGTCGGCGATGTCCGCCGCGCTCGGCTTGTGGGTGGCGGCCGGCAGCGGGTCCTGCCAGAGCAGGTCTTCCTTCGGCACTTCGGGGCCGAGGTAGCGCGCCTTCGGGCCCATGTCGCGGTGGGTCAGCTTGAACCAGGCGCGGGCGAAGGCATCGGCGAAGGCCTGCGGGTCTTCGGCGAAGCGCTTGGAGATCTTGCCGAACTCCGGGTCGAAGCGCAGGGTCAGATCGGTGGTCAGCATGGTGGGCTTGTGGAACTTGCCCGGCACATGCGCGTCCGGAATGATCTCCGGTGCGTCCTTGGCCACCCATTGCTTGGCACCGGCCGGCGACTTGGTGAGTTCCCATTCGAACTTGAACAGGTTCTCGAAGAAGTTGTTGCTCCACAGCGCCGGGGTCTTGGTCCAGGTCACCTCGATGCCACTGGAGATGGTGTCCTTGCCATGGCCGCCGCCGAAGTTACTGGTCCAGCCCAGGCCCTGCGCCTCGATCGGCGCACCCTCGGGTTCCGGGCCCTTGTGCGATTCGGGCGCGGCGCCATGGGCCTTGCCGAAGGTGTGCCCACCGGCGATCAGGGCCACGGTTTCCTCGTCGTCCATCGCCATGCGGCCGAAGGTGGCGCGGATGTCCTTGGCCGCGGCCATGTAGTCGCCGCTGGCGTTCGGGCCCTCCGGGTTCACATAGATCAGGCCCATATGGGTGGCGGCGAGGTTGTTGTCCAGCTCACGGTCGCCATGGAAGCGCTTGTCCGTGTCCAGCCACTTGGTTTCCGCGCCCCAGTTCACGTCCAGGTCCGGTTCCCACACATCCGCACGGCCGCCGGCGAAGCCGAAGGTGCGGAAGCCCATCGATTCCAGCGCCACATTGCCGGCCAGGACGAAGAGGTCGGCCCAGGAGATCTGCTGGCCGTATTTCTGCTTGATTGGCCAGAGCAGGCGGCGCGACTTGTCGATGTTGACGTTGTCGGGCCAGGAGTTCAGCGGCGCGAAACGCTGCTGACCACGACCGCCGCCGCCGCGGCCGTCGACGGTGCGGTAGGTGCCGGTCGCATGCCAGGCCATGCGGATCATCTGCGGGCCGTAGTGGCCGAAGTCGGCCGGCCACCAGTCCTGCGAATCGGTCATCAGCTTGACCAGGTCCGCCTTGAGCGCCTTGTAGTCGAGCTTCTTGAACTCTTCGGCATAGTTGAACTGTTCGCCCAGCGGGTCGGACTTGCTGGAATGCTGGTTCAGCAGATCCACGCGCAGCTGGTTCGGCCACCAGGTCTTGTCCGTCGTACCGATGCCGGCGGCATGGTGGAAGGGGCATTTGGCTTCGCTTGTCATCTGTTCTCTCCTTGGCTTGTTGAGACCCGACACCCTGGTGCGTGTGCGCGGCCCGGGTGCCGCTAGTTGAATGGTTTGTGCTGGCGGCGTCCAGAGTGCGCCGGCGCTTTTTCTGGGGGGCCGCGCTAGTGGCCGGCGCTGGGGTTCGGAGGGGCTGGGGATTGAGGGCTGGATCGCATCGGCTTCTCCTTGCTTGGCGCCAGCGAGCACCGGCAATTCAAAGCGTATTTTTCGCCGCAATATTGATCAAATCGATAAATCAAAACACGTCGATAGCTAAAAACAAAGAGCCGCCCCATCTTCCGACGGAGCGGCCCGGCTGTCATCTCACTTTTGGGGCGTCGCGGCCCTTGCCGCAAGAGGCTCGTCAGGACAGGCGCTCGACCCCGCCCAGCCGGCAGTCGTAGATCGCATTGCGCAGCGCCGCGATGGCCTCGTAGCGCGTGTAGGTCCGGCGCCAGGCCAGCACCACGCGGCGGCTGGGCACCGGCGCGGCGAAGGGCACGAAGCGCAGGTGCGGCTGCGTTTCCTTGGGCACCGACAGCGCCGGCACCACGGTGATGCCCATGCCCGAGGCCACCATATGTTTGATGGTCTCCAGCGAACTGCCCTCGAAGCTCTTGCGGATGCCCTCGGCGTCGCTGGAGAAGCGCGCGAACTCGGGGCAGACCTCCAGCACATGGTCGCGGAAGCAATGGCCGGTGCCCAGCAGCAGCATGGTCTCGCTCTTCAGTTCCTCGGAGCTGATCGACTCGCGCTGCGCCAGCGCATGCGCGGCCGGCACCGCGACGACAAAGGGCTCGTCGTACAGCGGCGCGATCGCCAGGCCGGTGTCGGGGAAGGGCTCGGCCATGATGGCGCAGTCCAGCTCGCCGGTGCGCAGCATCTCCAGCAGCTTGACCGTGAAGTTCTCCTGCAGCATCAGCGGCATCTGCGGGTAGCGTTCGATGGTGTGGCGCACCAGCTCGGGCAGCAGATAGGGGCCGATCGTGTAGATGATGCCCAGGCGCAGCGCGCCGGCCAGCGGGTCCTTGCCGCGCTTGGCGATCTCCTTGATGGCCGTGGCCTGCTCGATCACCGACTGGGCCTGGCGCACGATGTCCTCGCCCAGCGGCGTCACGCTCACCTCGGCGGCGCCGCGCTCGAAGATCTTGACGTCCAGCTCCTCTTCCAGCTTCTTGATGGCCACGCTGAGGGTCGGCTGCGACACGAAGCAGGCCTCGGCCGCGCGGCCGAAATGGCGCTCGCGGGCGACGGCAACGATGTAGCGCAACTCGGTCAGGGTCATGGATGTCTCCTATCAAGACCGGAGCCTACATTGTCTGCACCAACATATGGCCTTGCCCTGCACCGCTACACTGCGGCCGCCGCGTCTTGCGGCTGTCCGCTAATCGCACATCGCACCCATGAACACCGAACGCAAACCCCTGTCGCTGCAGCGCCTGCTGGACATGCATGGCGCCGGCGAAAAGATCGCGATGCTGACCTGCTACGACGCCGCCTTCGCCAGCCTGCTGGACGAGGCCGGCGTGGACGTGATGCTGGTCGGCGATTCGCTGGGCATGGTGCTGCAGGGCGAGGCCACGACGGTGCCGGTCGGCCTGGACGCGATGGTCTATCACACGCGCTGCGTGGCGCGCGGCCGCAAGACCGCCTGGATCGTCGGCGACCTGCCCTTCGACAGCTACCAGGCCTCGCGCGAGGAGGCCTGGAAGAGCGCCGCCGCGCTGGTGAAGGCCGGCGCCCATATGGTCAAGCTGGAGGGCGGCGGCTGGACCGCCGAGACGGTGCGCTTCCTGGTGGAGCGCGGCATCCCGGTCTGCGCCCATCTGGGCCTGACGCCGCAGACCGTCACGATGCTGGGCGGCTACAAGGTGCAGGGCCGCGAGGAGGCCTCGGCCGACAAGCTCAGGCGCGAGGCCCGCGAGCTGGTGGCGGCGGGCGCGCAGATGCTGGTGCTGGAGATGGTGCCGGCCCCGCTGGCCCAGGAGCTGACCGGGGCGCTGGGCATCCCGGTGATCGGCATCGGCGCCGGCGTCGGCTGCTCGGGCCAGGTGCTGGTGCTGCACGACATGCTGGACGTGACCCCGGGCCGCCGGCCGCGCTTCGTCAAGAACTTCATGCAGGGCGCGTCCTCGGTGCAGGATGCGGTGCGCCGCTATGTGGCCGAGGTGAAGGCCCAGACCTTCCCGGACAACGCCCTGCACAGCTACTGACGGAGACCACCCCCTACGCGCTGCGCGCGCCCCCTCGAGGGGGCGGAGCCGGCCGCCCGGCAGAGCCGGATCGGCGGCACCCGCTGGGTCATGCAAGCCAACACGGAAAGACAAGATGAAGGTCATCCACCACATCGCCGAGCTGCGCAGCGCGCTGGCCGGCCAGGCCAGCGCCTTCGTGCCCACGATGGGCAATCTGCACGAGGGGCACCTGAGCCTGGTGCGCCAGGCCCGCGCCGCGGCCGGCACCGGGCCGGTGGTGGCCAGCATCTTCGTGAACCGCCTGCAGTTCGCGCCGCACGAGGATTTCGACCGCTACCCCCGCACGCTGGCGCGCGATGCCGAGCTGCTGCAGGGCGCCGGCTGCGACTATGTGTTCGCGCCCGACGAGGCCGAGCTCTACCCCGAGCCGCAGGGCTACAAGGTGCAGCCGCCGCCCGAGCTGGCCGACATCCTGGAGGGCCATTTCCGCCCCGGCTTCTTCACCGGCGTCTGCACGGTGGTGGCCAAGCTGCTCAATATCGTGCAGCCGCGCTGGGCCTTGTTCGGCAAGAAGGACTACCAGCAGCTGATGGTGATCCGCCGCATGGTGGCGCAGCTGGCGCTGCCGGTGGAGATCCTGGCCGGCGAGACCACGCGCAGCGAGCTGGGCCTGGCCCTGTCCTCGCGCAACGGCTACCTGAGCGAGGCCGAGCTGGTCGAGGCCCTGCAGCTCAGCGCCGCGCTGAAGGCGATGATCGCGCGCTGGCAGCAGGCCGGCGCGCGCGATCTGGCCGCGATCGAAGGCGCGGCGCTGGACAGCTTGCGCGCGCGCGGCTGGCAGCCCGACTACCTGGTGCTGCGCCGCCGCCTGGATCTGGGGGCGCCGACGGCCGGCGAGGCCCTGGTGGCCCTGGGCGCGGCCAAGCTCGGCAACACGCGGTTGATCGACAACCTGGAATTCTGATCTGTACGAATTTGTGCAAGATCCGTGCGCTGTGCGCGCAAATTCACATCCGGACATAGTTAGCCGTCGGCGAATGCAGATACTGCGGCTCCCCGAGCGCATCGCATCCTCGATGCGCCTTGATTGCCGAAAGTATCCGTTTCATGAAATCGATCAAATATATGTGCGCCACGAGCGCCCTGGTCCTGCTGGCCGCCTGCGGCGGCGGTGGCGGCAGTGATGGCGGCAGCGTCGGAATGCCGCCCGCCGTGCCGCCGGTGGCGATGACCATCACCCACAAGGTGACGATGACGACGAGCAAGGGTGTCATCGAGCTGGGCCTGGACGCCAACCATGCACCCGCCACGGTGGCCAACTTTCTGAAGTACACCAATGACGGCTTCTACAAGAACACCGTCTTTCACCGCGTGATCTCGAACTTCGTGATCCAGGGCGGCGGCTATGTGCGCAGCAACAGCGTGCTGACCGAGAAGGCGGCCACCTATGCGCCGATCGCGCTGGAAAGCAACAACGGATTGAGCAATGTTCGCGGCACCATCGCGATGGCCCGCACGAGCGTGCCCAACAGCGCCACCAGCCAGTTCTACATCAACGTGGTCGACAACACGACGCTCAACTACCCGGGCGCGGACAACGGTGGCGGCTACGCGGTGTTCGGCAAGGTGACGGCCGGCCTGGACGTGGTGGATGCGATCAAGGCGGTGGCGACCGATGCCAACAGCGTGCCGGTTCAGGACGTGACGATCACCGAGGTCAAGGAAGTCAAGTAAGAAGTAACAGGCGGCCGCGCGCGTCAGCGCGCGGGCCGCTCGTGCGTTGAAGGCTGGTTCGCCTTGCGGAGCTGGTTCGATGCGCGCGTCCTCTCTTCCTTCGCTTTCCGCCCTGCTTCTGGTCCTGCTGCTAAGCGCCTGCGGCGGCGGCTCTATCTATGTCGGCATCGGCGACGGGGGCGACGATCCGCCGCGCCCCAGCCCCAATCCCCGGCCCGACCCGCCGACGCTGAGCTGCAGCGCGGCGGGCCTGGCGGCCTCGGCGCAGAGCGCCTGGCCCACCGTCTGCATGCTCACCAGCAGCGGCGAGATGGTGTTCGAGCTCTATGACCGGCCCTATGCGCCGCTCAGCGTGGCCAACTTCCTGCGCTATGTGGCCGACGGCTACTACGCCGGCACCCTGATCCACCGCGTCGATCGCGATTTCGTGATCCAGGGCGGCGGCTACACCAGCGGCCATGTGCCCAAGCCGACGCCCTATGCGCCGATCCCGCTGGAGAGCAACAACGGCCTGTCCAATCTGCGCGGCACCCTCGCGATGGCGCGGCGCAGCGAGCCGGACAGCGCGACCAGCCAGTTCTTCGTCAATGTGGTGGACAACCGCGCGCTCGACTACCAGAGCGCCACCCAGCCGGGCTACGCGGTGTTCGGCCGCCTGATCTCGGGCCTGGCCACGCTGGACGCGATCAACGACGTGCCGGTCTATGTCTACAGCGACAACGACCGGCGGCCGCGCACCGAGGTACTGGTGTACTGGGTGCAGCGGCTGAAATAGCCGGCCGCGCGGCGCGCCTTGCTCAGGCCTTCAGGAACTCGGCCTTGCCGCCCAGCCAGCGCTCCACCTGGCGCCGTGCCGCGTCGGGATGCCGGTCCAGCAGCCGGGGCGCCAGCTCGCGCGCGGCCTTCAAGAGCGGCGCATCCTCCTGCAGGTCGGCAAAGCGCAGCAGCTCTGCGCCGCTCTGGCGCGCGCCCATGAACTCGCCGGGGCCGCGGATGTCCAGGTCGCGGCGCGCGATCTCGAAGCCGTCGTTGGTCTCGGCCATTGCGCGCAGCCGGTCCTTGCCGGTGGGCGAGAGCGGCCCGGCATAGAGCAGCACGCAGACGCTGGCCTTGGCGCCGCGGCCGACGCGGCCGCGCAGCTGGTGCAGCTGCGAGAGGCCGAAGCGCTCGGCATGCTCGATCACCATCAGGCTGGCATTGGGCACGTCCACGCCCACCTCGATCACCGTGGTGGCCACCAGCACGCTCATCTCGCCGGCGCTGAACCGCGCCATCACCGCGGCCTTCTCGGCGCTCGGCATGCGGCCGTGCAGCAGGCCCACCAGGCGGCCGGGCAGGGCGGCGCTGAGCTCGGCATGGGTCTCGGTGGCGTTCTTCAGGTCCAGCGTTTCCGACTCCTCGATCAAGGGGCAGACCCAGTAGACCTGCGCGCCCTTGTCGCCCACTTCGTCGCGGATGCGCTCGATCACGTTGTGGCGCTTCTCGTCGGCGAACACCTTGGTGACGATGGGCGTGCGACCCGGCGGCAGCTCGTCGATGGTCGAGACGTCCAGGTCGGCGAAATAGGTCATCGCCAAGGTGCGCGGGATCGGCGTCGCGCTCATCATCAGCAGATGCGGCTCCAGCGCCTGGCCGGCGAGCTTCTTGCGCAGCGCCAGCCGCTGCGCGACACCGAAGCGGTGCTGCTCGTCGATGATGGCCAGGCCCAGCTTTTTGAAGCTGACCTTGTCCTCGATCACCGCGTGCGTGCCGATCACCAGCTGGGCCGAGCCGTCGGCCACCGCATCGACCATCTTCTGGCGCGCGCGGCCCTTGACGCTGCCGGTCAGCCAGGCCACCTTCAGGCCCAAGGGCTCCAGCCAGCCCACGAGCTTGCGGAAATGCTGCTCGGCCAGGATCTCGGTGGGCGCCATCAGCGCACATTGCCAGCCGGCGTCGATCGCCACCGCCGCGGCCAGTGCCGCGACCACGGTCTTGCCCGCGCCGACATCGCCCTGCAGCAGGCGGTGCATCGGTGCGGGGCGGGCCAGGTCTTGCGCGATCTCCTCGCCGACGCGCTGCTGCGCCCCGGTCAGGCCGAAGGGCAGGGCGGCCAGCAGCTGCTCGTGCAGGCCACCGCGCGCTGCCCTGAGGGCGGGCGCCTTGAGCCGCGCGCGCTCGCGCTGGGCCTGCAGCTGGCTCAGCTGCTGGGCCAGCAGCTCCTCGAACTTCAGGCGCTGCCAGGCCGGGTGGCTGTGGTCCTCCAGCTGGGCCAGACCCAGGCGCGGCGGCGGGTGGTGCAGGAAGTCCAGCGCCTCGCGCAGCGTGGGCAGCTGGCGCGGCACCGTGTCCGGCGGCAGCAGCTCGGCGAGATCCGCGCGCCGCAGGCCGGCCGCCACCGCCTTGCGCAGATAGGCCTGGGGCAGGCTGGCGCTGGTCGGGTAGACGGGGGTCAGACTTTGCGCCAGCGGCGTGTCCTCGTCCACCGCCCTGAAATGCGGGTGCACCATCTCGCGCCCGAAGAAGCCGCCGCGCAGTTCGCCGCGCACGCGCAGGCGTTGGCCCTCCGCCATGGTCTTCTGGTGTGCGGGGTAGAAATGGATGAAGCGCAGCAGCAGCTGGGCGCCGGCCTCGTCCTCGATCTTCACGATCAGCTGGCGCCGACCGCGCAGCTCGACGCGGCACTCGGTCACGACGCCCTCGCACTGCACCGTGTCGCCCTCGCGCGCCTGCGCGATCGGCGTCAGCCGCGTCTCGTCCTCGTAGCGCAGCGGCAGGTGCAGGGCCAGGTCGATGTCGCGCGTCAGCCCCAGCTTCTCCATGGCCTTCTGCGGCGCGGACTTGGGTTTGGGGGGCGACGCGGTGGCGGGGGCGGGGCTGGCCTCGGGCATGGGCGGGATTCTGCCTTGGGCTGGCCTGCTTATTGCTGAGCAAGGTGCGAGCGCGGCGTCCGGGCCGGGCACGGCCCGTATGCCCTATGCCGCATGTCATCCCGATCTGCGATGCTTCGCGCTGCCGGTTCCTTGCTTTGGGAGAACGCCTTGTCCATCCATGTCGCGCTCAAGCATGTCACGCGCTATCGCTACGACCGCCGGGTCGGGCTGTCGCCCCAGGTGGTGCGCCTGCGGCCCGCGCCGCATTGCCGCACCCCCATCCTGTCCTACTCGCTGACGGTGGAGCCGGCCGGGCATTTCATCAACTGGCAGCAGGATCCCTTCGCCAACTACCTGGCGCGCCTGGTGTTTCCCGACAAGGCCACGGAGTTCAAGGTCACCGTCGACCTGGTGGCCGAGATGTCGGTCTACAACCCCTTCGACTTCTTCCTCGAGCCGCATGCCCAGCAGGTGCCGTTCGACTACGAGGCCGGCCAGCGCGCCGAGCTGGCGCCCTATCTGGTGACCGGGCCGGCCACCCAGCGGCTGGCGGCCTACCTGGCTGGCATCCCGCGCGAGCCGGTGCCGACCATCGACTTCCTGGTGGCGCTGAACCAGCGCGTGCAGCAGGACGTGTCCTACCTGATCCGCATGGAGCCGGGCGTGCAGACGCCGGAGGAGACCCTGGCCAAGGCTTCCGGCTCCTGCCGCGACTCCGGCTGGCTGCTGGTGCAGCTGCTGCGTCATCTGGGCCTGGCGGCGCGCTTCGTCTCCGGCTACCTGATCCAGCTGACCCCCGACCAGAAGGCGCTGGACGGCCCCAGCGGCACCGAGGTGGACTTCACCGACCTGCATGCCTGGTGCGAGGTCTATCTGCCCGGCGCCGGCTGGATCGGCCTGGACCCCACCTCCGGCCTGTTTGCCGGCGAGGGCCATATCCCGCTGGCCTGCACGCCCCAGCCCTCCAGCGCCGCGCCGATCAGCGGCGCGGTGGACGAGAGCGAGGTCGAGTTCGGCCACGAGATGGCCGTCACCCGCATCTGGGAGTCGCCGCGCGTCACCAAGCCCTACACCGAAGCGCAATGGTCCGCCGTGCTGCGCCTGGGCGAGCAGGTCGATGCCGAGCTGCTGGACCGCGACGCGCGCCTGACCATGGGCGGCGAGCCCACCTTCGTCGCGGTGGACGACCGCGACGGCGCCGAATGGAACACCGACGCGCTGGGCCCCACCAAGCGCCTCTACGCCCAGGAGCTGGTGCAGCGCCTGCGCGCCGAGTACGGCCGGGGCGGCTTCCTGCACTACGGCCAGGGCAAGTGGTACCCGGGCGAGCAGCTGCCGCGCTGGGCCCTGTCGATCTGCTGGCGTGCCGACGGCCAGCCCTGCTGGCAGGATCCGAGCCTGTTCGCCGACGAGCGCGAGGCCCATGCCTACACCAGCGAGGATGCCCGCGCCTTCATCCACGCGCTCACCGCCCGCCTGGGGCTGAATCCGGGCTTCGTCCAGCCCGGCTTTGAAGACACCTGGTACTACCTGTGGCGCGAACGCCGCCTGCCGGTCAATGTCGACCCCTTCGAATCGAAGCTGGACGACGAGATGGAGCGCAGCCGCCTGCGCCGCATCTTCGAGCAAGGCCTGTCTCAGGTGGTCGGCTATGTGCTGCCGATCAAGAAGGGCGAAGCGGGCGCTCCCGGCCTGGCCGGCGCGCCCTGGGTCAGCGGCCCCTGGTTCTTCCGCGACGAGCGCATGTACCTGTTCCCGGGCGACTCGCCGATGGGCTACCGCCTGCCGCTGGACTCGCTGCCCTGGGTCGGCAAGAGCGACTACCCCTATCTGATCGAGCAGGACCCGTTCGCCCCGCGTGGCGCGCTGCCGGCGGCAGCGCGGCTGCGCACGCAGCCGCTGGCGGACCGGCGCGGCGTCGGCAATGGCATTCGCGGTGGCGAGGGCGAGGGCGAGGGCGAGGGGGGCGGCCTCGGCCCGGCCCTGCTGTTCACCGATCCGCTCGACCAGCGCCCCGAGCGCTTCCAGAGCGCGCACTGGATCACCCGCAGCGCGCTGTGCGTGGAGGCGCGCGATCCCCGACGGGCCAACGGCCCGTCGGCCGAATTCGGCGCCAAGGCCGCAGGCACCGGCCGGGCCCGCGGCGTGCTCTATGTCTTCATGCCGCCGCTGGAAAGGCTGGAGGACTACCTGGAGCTGCTGGCCGCGGTGGAGGCCAGCTGCGTCGAGCTGGGCGTCAAGATCGTGCTGGAGGGCTACGGCCCGCCGCGCGACCCGCGCCTGAAGCTGCTGCAGGTCACGCCCGACCCCGGCGTGATCGAGGTCAACATCCACCCGGCGCACAACTGGAAGGAACTGGTCGCCCACACCGAGTTCCTCTACGAGGCGGCCCGGCAGTCGCGCCTGTCGAGCGAGAAGTTCATGCTGGACGGCCGCCACACCGGCACCGGCGGCGGCAACCATTTCGTGCTGGGCGGCGCCACGCCGGCCGATTCGCCCTTCCTGCGCCGGCCCGACCTGCTGGCCTCGCTGCTGGCCTACTGGCACAACCACCCCTCGCTGAGCTATCTGTTCTCGGGCCTCTTCATCGGTCCGACCAGCCAGGCCCCGCGCGTCGACGAGGCGCGCAACGACCAGCTGCGCGAGCTGGAGATCGCGCTCGCGGAGATCGAGCGCAGCCGGGCGGTCCACGGCGCGCAGATGCCGCCCTGGCTGGTGGACCGCTCGCTGCGCAATGTGCTGGTCGACGTCACCGGCAACACCCACCGCAGCGAGTTCTGCATCGACAAGCTCTACTCGCCCGACTCGGCCACCGGGCGTCTGGGCCTGCTGGAGCTGCGCGCCTTCGAGATGCCGCCGCATGCGCGCATGAGCATCGTCCAGCAGCTGCTGCTGCGCGCCTTGGTGGCGCGCTTCTGGGCCGAGCCCTACCGCGCCCCGCTGGTGCGCTGGGGCACCGAGCTGCACGACCGCTTCCTGCTGCCCAGCTTCGTGCAGATGGATTTCGACGACGTGCTGGAGGAGATGGGCCGCGCCGGCCATGCCTTCGACCCGGCCTGGTTCGCGCCGCATTTCGAGTTCCGCTTCCCCAAGGCCGGCGAGCTGGCCGTGGCCGGCGTGCACCTGACCCTGCGCAACGCGCTGGAGCCCTGGCATGTGATGGGCGAGGAGGGCGCCGCCGGCGGCACGGTGCGCTATGTCGACTCCTCGCTGGAGCGCATGGAGGTCCGGGTGACGGGCCTGGTCGACCCGCGCCACCGCGTCACGGTCAACGGCATCGCGCTGCCGCTGCAGCCCACCGGCCGGGCCGGCGAATACGTGGCCGGCGTGCGCTACCGGGCCTGGCATCCGGCCTCGGCCCTGCACCCGACGATCGGCGTGCATGTGCCGCTGACCCTCGACCTGGTGGACACCTGGATGCAGCGTTCGCTGGGCGGCGGCCGCTACCATGTCGCCCACCCGGGCGGGCGCAGCTACGCCACCTTCCCGGTCAATGCCTACGAGGCCGAGAGCCGCCGCCTGGCGCGCTTCTTCGCCCTGGGCCACACGCCGGGCCGCATGGAGGTGGCGGCGCCCGAGCGCAGCCTGGAGTTCCCCTTCACGCTGGACCTGCGCAAGGCCGGCCGCTAGCCGGGCCGGCGCGGGCCCGCGCATGCACGGTTTCGGGGCGTTGCGGCGCGGCCCCATGAATGGGCGAGTACCGATGCCGGGCGGCCTGCGCCCGAGGCATGATGCCGACATGTCCAGTTCTTCCAGTCCGCGGCAGTCCAGCCTGCTGCCCGACGACGACCTTCCCGACGCGGTGGCGCTGGCCATGGCGGCGGCCCTGCGCGGCCGCGACGGGCATTACGACGAGCTGCGCGGCCGCCCGAGCCCCTGCGGGTCCGGCGGCCTGGCGCCGCTGTGGCAGCAGTTCTTCGCCGCCACCGGCATGGCCGGCTGGCAGGACCTGGGCGCGCGGGCGGCCCATGTGCAGCGCCGCGTGCGCGACGACGGCGCCAGCTACAACATGCACGACGCCGGCGGCGAGGGCGAGCGCGTCTGGCCGCTGGAGCTGCTGCCGATGCTGGTCGATGCCGACGAATGGCAGCACATCGAGCGCGGCGTGCAGCAGCGCGCCCGCCTGCTGAATGCCGCGCTGGCCGATGTCTACGGCGCGCGCAGCCTGCTCGACGAGGGCCTGCTGCCGCCCTCGCTGGTGCTGGCGCACCCGCAGTACCTGCGGCCCATGCACGGCTGCGTGCCGCCCGGCGGCGTGCATCTGCATGTGGTGGCGATCGACCTGGCGCGCGGCCCGGCCGGCCATTGGTGGGTGGCCGGCCAGCGCACCCAGGCGCCCTCGGGCCTGGGCTATATGCTGGAGAACCGGCTGATCATCGCCCAGCAGTTCCCCGAGGCCTTCCGCGCGCTCTCGGTGCAGCGCCTGGGCGCCAGCTTCCAGACCCTGCTGCGCGGCCTGCAGCGCCTCTCGCCCGAGGGCGAGCGCGCCAATGTCGCGCTGCTGACCCCCGGGCCGCACAGCGAGACCTATTTCGAGCATGCCTTCCTGGCCCGCTACCTGGGCATCAGCCTGGTGGAGGGCGCCGACCTGACGGTGCGCGAGAACCGCGTCTACCTGAAGACCCTGCGCGGCCTGGAGCGCGTGCATGTGCTGCTGCGCCGCGTCGACGACGACTACCTCGACCCGCTGGAGCTGCGTCCCGACTCCGCGCTGGGCGTGCCGGGCCTGCTGCAGGCGCTGCGCGCCGGCGAGCTGGTGCTGGCCAATGCGCCCGGCGCCGGCTGGCTGGAGAGTCCCGGCCTGGCGGCCTTCTGGCCGGGCGTGGCCCAGCGCCTGCTGGGCGAGGAGCTGCTGCTGCCGGCCACCACCTCCTGGTGGTGCGGCGAGGCGGCGGCCTGGCGGACCCATGAGGCCGAGCTGGACCAGTTCGTCGTCTCCGCGACCTTCCCCGCCAGCGAGACCACCCAGGGTTTCGCACCGATCGCCGCCGGCTCGCTGGGCAGCGCCAGCCGCATCGCGCTGCTGAGCCGCATCGCCGCCGACCCGGCCGCGCACACGCTGGAGGCGCGCCTGGCCGCCTCGGAAACCCCGGTCTGGCGCGCCGGCCAGCTGGAGCCGCGCGCCGCGGTGCTGCGCGTATTCGCGCTGTCCGACGGTCAGGGCGGCTACAAGGTGATGCCCGGCGGCCTGGCCCGCGTGCTCAGCGGCCGCGAGGGCAGCGAGCATCCCTGGGTGTCGATGCGCCATGGCAGCGCCAGCGCCGACACCTGGGTGCGCACCGAGGACCGGGTCGACCCCACCAGCCTGCTGCCCAAGCCGCTGACCGCTGCCGACCTGACCGGCGCGCATTGGACCGTCACCAGCCGCGCCGCCGAGAACCTGTTCTGGCTGGGCCGCTACACCGAGCGCGCCGAGAACTGCGTGCGCCTGGCGCAGCTCAGTCTGGAGGCGCTGGGCGCCTTCGCGCGCAACGGCGGTGCCCGTGGCAGCCCGGTGCTGGCGATGCTGGACAAGCTGACCCGCCGCCATGGCCTGGTGGGCGAGGGCGTGCCGGGCGCGGAGGCCGCGCCGCGGGTGTTCGAGCGCGCGCTGCTGCAGGCCCTGGCCGACACGCGCGGCGCGCACAGCGTGGCCTGGAACCTGCAGGCCCTGCAGGGCTGCGCCAGCGGCCTGCGCGAGCGCCTGGCGGTCGAGCATTGGAAGCTGATCCACCAGATGGGCGACGAGTTCCGCGAGGGCCTGCAGGCCGTGCTGGACAGCGGCCTGCCCGAGCCGCGCGCCGACGTGCAGGAGCTGCTGGCGCGTGCCGGCATGCATCTGGCCGCCGTCACCGGTGCGCAGACCGACCGCATGACCCGCGACGACGGCTGGCGCCTGCTCAGCGTGGGCCGCCAGATCGAGCGCCTGGACTTCCTGGCCGGGGCGCTGGCACTGGGCTTCGAGCATGAGCTGCCGCGCAGCGACGAGGGCTTCGCCCTGCTGCTGGGCCTGTTCGACTCGACGATGACCTACCGTGCCAAGTTCCAGGCCCATCGCGAGGTGGCGCCGCTGCTGCACCTGCTGGTGCTGGACACCGACAACCCGCGCTCGCTAGCCTGGGTGGCGCGCACCCTGCTGGGGCGCTTCCAGAAGCTGTCGCGCCACGACCCGGACTGGGCGGCCGAGGCGGCGGCGCCGCTGCCCCTGCCCGAAAGCTGGGCGCTGGAGCGCCTGTGCCGGCCGGCCGCCGACGGCAGCCACGCCGAGCTGCTGGGCCTGCTGCGCCAATGCAGCGAGCAGGTCCAGGCCCTGTCGGTGACGCTGGACCGGCGCCTGTTCTCGCATGTCGGCAGCGCCGACCGGCTGGTGTGGCAATGACGATCAGGACCGACGACCCGCCCTGCGAGATCCCGCCGCTGCGCTGGCTGCGGGTGCAGCACGACACGATGTACGACTACGACGCGCCGGTCGAGCTGGCGCATCACCAGGCCTGCCTGAGCCCGCGCGCCACGCCCTGGCAATGCGTGCGGGGCTGGCATCTGAACGTCGATCCGGTGCCCGACGGCTGGGGCTGCACCGAGGTGCCCGAGGCGCTGTTCAGCCACGATGCCTGGGGCAATGCGCGCCTGGTGTTCAGCCATTCGCGGGTGCACGAGTGCCTGGTCGTGAAGAGCCGCTTCGAGGTGGGGCTGAGCGCCGCGCCGCCGATCGATCCACGGGCCAGCCCGCCCTGGGAGGCGGTGGCCGAGCAGCTGCGCTACCAGGCCGGTGCGCCGCGCAGCGATGCCGAGGAGTTCGTGCTGGCCTCGCCGATGGCGCCGCATCATCCGGCGCTGGCCGAGTTCGGCCGCCAGGCCTTCCGGCCCGGCCGGCCGCTGGCCGAGGCCGCGCTGGCGCTGATGAGCCAGATCCACGCGCAGTTCCGCTACAAGCCCCTGGCCACCGACGTGGGCACGCGCGCGCCCGAGGCGCTGGCGCTGAAGCAGGGCGTCTGCCAGGACTACGCCCATGTGATGATCGGCGCCTGCCGCTCGCTGGGCCTGGCGGCGCGCTATGTGTCGGGCTATCTGCTGACGCGCGTGCCGCCCGGGCAGCAGCGCCTGGTGGGGGCCGATGCCTCGCATGCCTGGGTGGCGGTCTGGTGCCCGCGGCAGGGCTGGCTGGCGCTGGACCCGACCAACGACGTGGTGGCGGGCCTGGACCACGTGACCCTGGCCTGGGGCCGCGACTATGCCGACGTGGCGCCGCTGCGCGGCGTGATCCGCGGCGGCGGCCAGGCGCACCCGCAGGTGGCGGTGACGGTGGAGCCGATCGACGCGCCGTCGATCGCGCCCTGAGCGCCACGCGCCGGTGTAAGCTGGCCGGCCGCCCAGACAACGAGGAGTCGCTCATGCCCGGACTGCTGCCCGACGTCGATCCCGACGGCCTGCTCGAATACTCGGTGGTCTTCACCGACCGCGCGCTGAACCACATGTCGCAGAAGTTCCAGCGCGTGATGCGCGACATCTCCGGCGTGCTCAAGGAGGTCTACAACGCGCATTCGGCCATCGTCGTGCCGGGCGGCGGCAGCTTCGGCATGGAGGCGGTGGCGCGCCAGTTCGCCACCGGCCGCAAGACCCTGGTGATCCGCAATGGCTGGTTCAGCTACCGCTGGACCCAGATCTTCGAGATGGGCGCCATCCCCTCCGAGCAGCTGGTGCTGAAGGCGCGGCGGGTCGGCGGCGGCGGCCGCCAGGTCCCGTTCGCGCCGGCGCCGATCGAGGAGGTGGTGGCCACGATCCGCGCCGAGCGTCCCGCGCTGGTGTTCGCGCCGCATGTGGAGACGGCCGCCGGCCTGCTGCTGCCGGAGGCCTATCTGCGCGCCGTCGCCGAGGCCGCCCATGAGGTGGGCGCGCTGTTCGTGCTGGACTGCATCGCCTCGGGCGCGCTGTGGCTGGACATGCAGGCCTGCGGCATCGACGTGCTGATCAGCGCGCCGCAGAAGGGCTGGAGCGGCTCGCCCTGCTGCGCCTTCGTGATGCTCGGCGAGCGCGCCCGCGCGGCGCTGGTCGACAGCAACAGCAGCAGCTTCGCCGCCGACCTGAAGAAATGGCTGCAGATCATGGAAGCCTACGAGGCCGGCGGCCATGCCTACCATGCCACCCTGCCCACCGACGCGCTGGCCCGCACGCGCGACGCGATGCTGGAGACGCGCGCCTACGGCTTCGAGCGCCTGCGCCAGGAGCAGCTGGAACTGGGCCGGCGCGTGCGCGCGTTGCTCGAGACCCGGGGCCTGCGCAGCGTGGCGGCCGAGGGCTACCAGGCGCCGGGCGTGGTGGTCAGCTACACCGACCACGACGGCCTGCACAGCGGCAAGGCCTTCCTCGCCGAGGGCGTGCAGAGCGCGGCCGGCGTGCCGCTGCAATGCGACGAGGGCCCCGACTTCAAGACCTTCCGCATCGGCCTGTTCGGTCTGGACAAGCTGCATGCGCCGGAGCGCACGGCGGCCAGCCTGGGCGCGGCGCTGGACCGCATCCTCGGCGCGCAGCAGGCCGCGGCGGCCTGAGGGCAGGAGAAGGAAGAGGCAGAAGGCGCATGGGACAATCCCGCGCTTCCTCCTTGCTTCCTTCCTGTTTGGCACGGGTCCGTCCGGCCCTCAACACCCCATGTCCGCCCACCGCTCCTATACCGTCGCCGATTTCGATTTCGCGCTGCCCCCCGAACTGATCGCCCAGCACCCGGCGTCCGAACGCAGCGCCTCGCGCCTGCTCGATGGCCGCGGCGCAACCCCGGTGGACCGCGTGTTCCGCGAGCTGCCCGAGCTGCTGAACCCGGGCGACCTGCTGGTGTTCAACAACACCAAGGTGATCAAGGCGCGGCTCTACGGGGCCAAGGCCAGCGGCGGCGCGGTGGAGGCGCTGGTGGAGCGGGTGTTGCCCGGCACGCGCGAGGTCTGGGCCCATATGCGCGCCAGCAAGAGCCCGAAGCCCGGCGCCCTGGTGCGCTTCGCCGACGGCGCCTTCGAGGCCGAGGTGCTGGGCCGCTGCGGCCCGGACCAGGGCCTGTTCCATCTGCGCCTCTCGGGCGAGCCCTTCGCGCTGCTGGAGCAGCATGGCCATGTGCCGCTGCCGCCCTATATCGAGCATGGCGACTCGGCCGACGATGTGCGCCGCTACCAGACCGTGTTCGCCAAGGAGCCCGGCGCCGTGGCCGCCCCCACCGCGGCCCTGCATTTCGACGAGGCCCTGCTGGCGCGCCTGGTCGAGCGCGGCATAGGCACGGCCCATGTGACCCTGCATGTGGGCGCCGGCACCTTCCAGCCGGTGCGGGTCGAATCGCTGGCCGAGCACAAGATGCACAGCGAATGGTTCGAGGTCGCGCAGGCCACGGTGGACGCGATCGCCGCCTGCAAGGCGGCCGGCGGCCGGGTGGTGGCCGTCGGCACGACCACCCTGCGGGCGCTGGAGTCGGCCGCCCAGGGCGGCGCGCTGCAGGCCGGCGCGCGCGAGACCGAGATCTTCATCACGCCGGGTTTCGAGTTCCGCGTGGTCGACCGCCTGGTCACCAATTTTCACCTGCCCAAGAGCACGCTGATGATGCTGGTGAGCGCCTTTGCTGGCTACGAGCCGGTGATGGCCCTGTACCGCCACGCGATCGCCCAGCGCTACCGCTTCTTCAGCTACGGGGACGCGATGCTGCTGGAGCGCCGGCCGCCGGGCTGAGGCCCGAGCGCCGGCCGGCGCATGCCAAGCGCGGTGGTGTGAGGTTTTTTTCCGCGCGACGTCACAAGGCGCCGGACTGGGCCGTCTTGTGGGTGTGATCCGCAACGAGTCGATCACCCCTCAACCTTGATTGGACCCACGACCATGAGCCACAGCACCCAAACCCGCCTGAACTACATGCAGCAAGCGCCCGAGCTGTTCAAGAAGCTCGTCGACGTCAGCATGGCCATCGGCAGCGGCGGCCACCTCGACCAGACCGTGTCCCACCTGGTGGACATCCGCGCCTCGCAGCTGAACGGCTGCGCCTTCTGTCTGGACATGCATACCAAGCAGGCCAAGCTGCACGGTGAGCGCGAGCTGCGCCTCTACCATGTGGCGGTGTGGCGCGAGTCGCAGCTGTTCTCGCCCAAGGAGCGCGCCGCGCTGGCCTGGACCGAGGCGCTGACCCAGATGAAGCCCGAGGGCGTGTCCGACGAGCTCTACACCGAGGTGCGCGAGCAGTTCAGCGAGAAGGAACTGGCCTACCTGACCTACCAGGTGATGACCATCAACGCCTGGAACCGCGTCAACGTGGCCTTCCGCTCCGCGCCGGGCACGCAGGACAAGGCCTACGGCTTGGACAAGGCCGGCCTGGCCTGAGCGGGCCCCGGCGGCCGGGCGGGCCGGGGGTAATATGGCCCGCCCCAGCCATTTGTTTCCGCCTCAGCAGCCCCGGCCCCAGGCCCGGCACCGCCCGCGCGCGCCTCGTCCCGATGCTGAGGATGCTGTTGTTGCTGCTGCTGCCGGGCCTGCTCGGCCCCGGGCCGGCGCGGGCCGCCGTGTCGCAGCCAACGCCGCCGCCGCCGCTGCAGATCATCGGCACCGACGTGCCGCCGCTGATCTACCAGAAGAAGGGGCGGCCGACCGAGGGTTTCTGCGTCGAACTGGTGCGCGAGCTCCAGCGGCGCATCCGGGACGCCACGCCGATCCAACTGCTGCCCTGGCAGCGGGCGATGGCGCAGGCGCAGCAGGCCGAGACCCTGGTGGTCTGCCCCAAGTGCATCGAGGAGCGCGAGGCGAGGTTCCAGTGGGTCGGGCCGCTCTACACCTCGCGCAGCTATTTCTACGTCCGGCGCGACAACCCGCTGCGCATCGCCTCGCTGGACGAGGCCCGGACCCTGTCCGGCGTGCTGCTGCCGCGCGCCTCGCCTCCTATTCCTTCGGACAGCTGAGCGCCAAGGGCTTCGGCAATCTGCAGCCGATCTCCGGCACCGGGCTGAACCCGCTGAAGATGCTGCTGGCCGGGCGCGCGCCGGTCCTGGTGCTGGAGGATCGCCGGCTCGCGGCGCTGCTGCGCGAGGCCGGGCTGCCGCCGGACAGCGTGCGGCCGGCCTACCTGGCGCTGGTGGTCGACGGCTACCTGGCGTTCTCGGCCGGCACCTCGCGCTCGCGCGTGCTCGAATGGCAGCGCGCGCTGGCCGAGCTCAAGCGCGACGGCGGCTTCGAGCGCCTGCACCGGCGCCGGTTCGACGCCCGGCCGGCGCCGGAACTGCTGCAGATGGCGCCGCTGACGGCGCCGCCGGCCGCCGCGGCCTCAGCGCCGCGATAGCGCGCAAGCCTGGTACGCAAGGGATGGGTCAGGCGGGGGCGGCAGCGGCCGGCGGCGCCAGCATCCTGACCAGGTCCTGCGTCGGCACCGCCGGCGCGCCGGCCTCGGCCAGCCGCGCCTGAACCTCGGCGCGGATCGCGGCCGCGCTGCGATCCCCGGACGGCCAGGTGTTGTGCGCGTCTTCGGCCAGCAGCACCCGGTAGCCCAGGGCCAGCGCCGAGCGCGTGGTGTTTGTGACGCAGAACTCGCTCTGCAGGCCGCAGACGACCAGCGTGTCGACGCCCAGGGCTTTCAGCCGGGCATCCAGGTCGGTGTTTTCAAAGGCGCTGGAGGCGTATTTCTTCTGCACGCTCTCGCGCGGGCCGTTGCCGGGTTCGGGCCGCAGGGCTTCGTGCAGTTGCCAATGCTCGCTGCCTTCCTCGAACACCTCGCCGGGCGTGGTCTCGCAATGCTGGACGAACACGATCGGGTGGCTGCCGGCGCGGGCCGCGTCCACCAGCGCCCGGGCGTTGGCGACGAAGGGTTCGGGCGAATCGATCGGCGGGCAGCGGACGCCGTCGAAGGCGCCGCGTTGGATGTCGATGACGAGGAGGGTGGTGGGCATGGGGTGGGTTGAGTTCAGTGAGAGGCAGCCTGGTGCACCGCGCCATAGCGTTCGGCCAGGGTAGCCAGCCGCCGGTCCAGCGTCCACAGTTCGGCCCCCGGGGTCAGCCTCACCGAGGCCAGCAGCGTCAGGTCGATCAGCCCGCAGCCCCGGCCATAGAGCCGTTCCTTTTCCACCCAGGCCAGCACCTCGTCGATGCTGGCCTGCTGCGCCGGTTCCAGCAGCCGGATGTCGCCGAGGGTGCGGGCGCGTTCGGGCGGCGTGCCGCAGGCCAGTTCGCCCCAGATCAGCGGATGGGTCAGGGCCGCATCGGCCAGCAGCAAGCCGACCAGATGCTCGCTGCGCTGGCGGAAATGGGCGACCCAGACGGAGGTGTCGATTAGGACGGTGCGGCTCATGCGGCCGGCTCACGACGGGCTGGTTGTTTCTTCCTGCGCGCGTTCGCGCGGAATGTCCGGCATTTCCGGGGCCGCCGAGCCCAGCGCAGCCAGTCGGGCGGCGGCCCGCACGCGCACAAAGGTCTTCACCGCCTCGCGGAACAGATCGGCCTTGTCCATCGCCGGATCGGCTAGCTCCAATGCCTTCGCATACAACTCGTCCTCGATCGTGACCGTGGTTCTCATAGCGGGCCTTCGTCATCAAGATTGATGCGATACTGCATCAGATGGGGTGGCGGGTCAAGCCGGTACGGCGCGCCGAAACCCTGAAGACCGGAGACGACATCCATGCCTATATCGAGGCGGTGATGGAAGAGGGCGGCGATGACCTGCGTTCATTACCCATGCGCTGGGCGTCGTGGCGCGCGCCCGCAATATGAGCCAGCTGGCCCGCGATGCCGGCATGAGCCGCGAGGGTGTCTACAAGGCGCTGTCGGACGACGGCAACCCGAGCTTTGCCACGGTGGCCAGGCTGGCGCGGGCGCTGGGATTCAAGCTGGGGCTGGTGCTGGTGTCACGGTAGGGCGTTGCTTCCCGGCAGCGACTGAGGGCAGCTCTCCCAGATTCCGGAGCCGAACGTCGGTTGGGAAATGGAAGACCTGACCCTGAGGCCTCGGGATCAGGCCGACTGGGTGCTCTGCACTGCTCGTGTCCCCCGGCCTGCGGCCTCCTCCTTTACCTCGCCATGCAGAACACCCAGCCGGCCTGATCTGCCAACGGTCGTCGTGTTCTCAGGGAAGGGCAGAGCGCCTGTTGCCGAGGGCAGTGGGTGAGTGGCGCAGCGAGGTAAAGGAGGAGGCCGCAGGCCGGGGGACAGGAGCGAAGTCACTTGCCGCTGGCCTCGGCGCTCCGCTGGGTTGTGGGAAGCGGGAGACCTGACCCCCGCGCCGGACCGGGGAAAGCGAGTGTGTGCCGTTCTTTCGTTCGTCTATCCATCTGATCAAATCGGCATTTCAACCAAACCAGCGGGGAGACAGCGTGGCGCGAACGATCTATGAGAAGCCGACGAGGGCGTTACTGAAGGACATGCTCTCTGATTGGAATTTGAAGCCCGGTGAGACATTCGCCGCGCAACGAGCCATTGACTGGTTCGCGCAACACTATCCGAAGCTCAAGCCCGGCAGCATTCATGCGCATTTGGTTCAGGCTTCAACCAACGACCGGAGCAGATTGCATCATCCGGCAACCAACGCCACGGACGATCTGTTGTTCAAGGTCGGAGCACGTGAGTACCGGCGTTACGACCCGGTTACTGATCCAGCACCGCTGCACCAAGCTGGCAAGGTCGAGATTGCAGGCACTAGCGGCAGGATGGTGTCCTTGACCGACGAAGACGACGATGCGGGTGCGGCCATTGATGCGGCGCTTGCCGGCTCCTCGCAGTTCGCCCTGGAGAAAGACCTTCAACGGTACTTGGCGGACAACCTGCAGCTCATTGAGTCGGGACTGACGCTTTTCCAGGACGAGGAAATCACTGGGTTTGAGTACCCCGCTGGCGGTGGTCGTCGTATCGACATCCTGGCCAAGGATCGATCAGGTGGATTTGTCGTGCTGGAGCTAAAGGTTGAAAAAGGCTATGACCGGGTGGTCGGTCAATTGCTGCGCTATGTCAACTGGGTGCGCAGAGAGCTTGCAGAGCCAGGGCAGCGCGTGCGAGGCATCATTGTTTGCAGAACCATGTCTGAGGATCTGATTTTGGCCTGTGCTGGCATCGCGGATGTGGAGCTCTTTGAGTACCGGCTTCAAGTGACGGTGTCAAAGGTGCCACCCCTTGAGCTTTCCTGATGTTCGGATTTCTCAAGAGGAAAGGATGGCATCCAGCGCATCAGCTGGGCCCCACCGACAGCTCTAAGCAAACGGCCACCCAAAGGCGGCCGTCTTTCATCGCAGAGCAGAACCTGAAATTCAGTCCTTCCCGCCCCCAGTCAGCAACTGCACGCTCCCCTCACTCTGGCTCCCCAGCAGCCCGGTGCTCGTGTAGATGCCCAGCTTGGCGCGGGTGTCCGTGATGTCCAGATTCCGCATCGTCAGCTGCCCGATCCGGTCGGCCGGCGTGAAGGCGGCGTCCTCGACCTTCTCCATCGACAGGCGCTCCGGCGCATAGGTCAGGTTAGCGCTGACCGTGTCCATGATCGAGTAGTCATTGCCGCGGCGCAACTCCAAGGTCACCTCGCCGGTGATCGCGCGGGCGACCCAGCGCTGGGCGGTCTCGCGCAGCATCAGGCATTGCGGGTCGAACCAGCGGCCCTGGTAGAGCAGGCGGCCGAGCTTCATGCCGTTCATGCGGTACTGCTCGATCGTGTCCTCGTTGTGGATGCCGGTCACCAGGCGCTCGTAGGCGATGTGCAGCAGGGCCATGCCAGGGGCCTCGTAGATGCCGCGGCTCTTGGCCTCGATGATGCGGTTCTCGATCTGGTCGCACATGCCCAGGCCGTGGCGGCCGCCGATGCGGTTGGCTTCCATGAACAGCTCGACCGGGTTGGCGAACGTCTGGCCGTTCAGCGCCACCGGCACGCCTTCCTCGAAGCGCACGCTGACGGTCTCGGCCTTGATCGCCACCTCGTCCTTCCAGAAGGCCACGCCCATGATGGGCTTGACGATGTGCATGCCCGAGTTCAGGAACTCCAGGTCCTTGGCCTCGTGGGTGGCGCCCAGCATGTTGGAGTCGGTCGAGTAGGCCTTCTCCACGCTCATCTTGTAGTCGAAGCCGTGGGCGATCAGATACTCGCTCATCTCCTTGCGGCCGCCCAGCTCGTCGATGAACCGCTGGTCCAGCCAGGGCTTGTAGATCTTCAGCGCCGGGTTGGCCAGCAGGCCGTAGCGGTAGAAGCGCTCGATGTCGTTGCCCTTGTAGGTCGAGCCGTCGCCCCAGATGTTGACGCCGTCGTCGCGCATCGCCACCACCAGCGCCGTGCCGGTCACGGCGCGGCCGAGAGGCGTGGTGTTGAAGTAGGTGGCGCCGCCGCTCTTGATGTGGAAGGCGCCGCACTGGATCGCGGCGATGCCTTCGGCCACCAGCTGCGCGCGGCAGTCGATCAGGCGGGCGATCTCGGCGCCGTAGGCCAGGGCCTTGCGCGGGATCTCCTCGTAGTCGCTCTCGTCGGGCTGGCCCAGATTGGCCGTGTAGGCGCAGGGCACGGCACCCTTGCCGCGCATCCAGTGCACGGCGGCGCTGGTGTCCAGACCGCCGGAGAAAGCGATGCCGACGCGCTCGCCGGCGGGAATCTTTTGGAGAATGGTTGCGGACACGGGACTTCTCTCTTGCTTGCGCTGAAGGGGAAAGGGCAGGGGAAACACCCATTCTAGGCGGCCTTGCTCCCGCGCCCCTATCTTGGGCTAGGTGCCCAGGCGTGCGGCAAACGCCCCATTGCCGCCCAGGCCGAGCACCAGCTTGTGCGTTGCCCTTGTGGCCGCAACATAGAACACGCGGGCTGCCTCCTGCTCGTCCTGCCCCGGCGCCGGCAGATGCCCGACGCCCGGCAGGGCCACCACGGGGAACTCCAGGCCCTTGCTGACCTTCATGGTCATGATCTGGATCGTGTCGGCGCCGGGTCGGTAGTCGCCCGGGCGCTTGCGCATATTGATCGGCAGCCGGCGCTGAGCCAGCGCCGCGGCGCAGCGCTCCATGCTCTTCCAGTCGGTGCACAGCACGGCCATGTCGCCCCAGGCATGGCCCTCGTGATGGGCCTGCTTGAGCGCTTCGGCGATCGCATGGGCCTCATCGCGCGGGTCGGGCAGGCGGATCAGCAGCGGCGGCTCGCCGTCACGCCCGCAGCCGACGGGCTTGATGACGGGGATGCCGTCCTCGTCGCTGTCATCCGGCGTCAGCAGGTCGGCGGCCACGGTGGCGGCGAGCTGCAGGATCTGCCGGGTGTTGCGGTAGTTGATCTTCAGGATGGTGGTGCGGCCCTGGGCCTGGATGCCCACGCTCTTGAAGCTGAACTGCTTGCTGCGCCGGCGTTCGTAGATGCTCTGGGCGTCGTCGTAGAGCAGCAGCAGGCTGTTGGTGGCCGGATCGACCATCTGCGTGACCAGCTTGAGCCATTCCGGCGCAAAGTCGTGGCCCTCGTCGATCAGCACGGCCTGGTACTGACCGCCGGGAATCTGGCGGCGTTCCACACCGCGGATCACGCCTTGCACCAGGGCTTCGACATATTGCTGGCTGCCCATCTGCCCCGGCAGGGGCTGGCCGAAGGCGAGCAGCTGGTCGCGGCACCATTTGTGGAAATGCACGGCCTGCACGCGCCCGGCCAGCCCCTTTGCCGCCATCACGCTGGCCAGCTTGACGGCCAGCGGCTCGTTGAAGCACAGCACCAGGATCGGCTTGCTGCCCGGGCCGCCGGCGCGGGCCAGCACCTCGGCGCGGTAGCCCAGTATCATGGTCTTGCCGGAGCCGGCCACGCCATGGATCACGCGATGCCCGTCACCCAGTGAGCGGGCCAGCTGCTCCTGCTGCAGATCCATCACGCGCATGATGCTGGGCAGTTCCGCGTCGTCGCCCTGTGCTGCATCGTCGAACAGGGTGCCCTGGGTTTGCACGCGCACCTGTGGAAACATGATCCAGCGCACGCGATCGCGCTGCGGCAGGCTCATCACGCCGCGCATCATGTAGGGAAACATGTCCCACAGGCGGCTTTGCAGCGCCTCCGGATCGACGGACTCCAGCAGCTCGTCCTGGCAGATCGCCCGGTGCGGCTCGATCGCGTGCTGCAGCTCGGCGTCCTCGAACTGCTTGCGCGTGATGTTCGGGAACACCACGCCATAGCTCCAGGGGAACGCCAGTTGGCCCTGGTACCGCCCCTCGCCATGGACGAGCTGCGGGTCACGCTGCAGTGACTGCACGACCTGATGGGCGTACTGGCGGGCCTGCTCCAAGGGATTGAGCACGCGCTTGGGCTGGCCCTCGGCCAGGATCTCCCAGACCTGCTTGTCCGCCTTCAGCAGCGTGGGGAGGCGCCAGTCCTTGACCTCCAGCACCAGGATGCCGCGGCGCGGATGCAGGATGCAGAAATCGGGGTGCGTGTTGCGCGGCCCCATCGGCACGTCGTACCAGAGCAGGTAGTCCTCGTCGAGCTTGGCTTCGAGGCGTTCGGCGAGTCGGCGCTCGCCGCTGGTCATGCGCGAGACACAGCTGCCCAGCGCCGGCATGAGTATGGCCACCGTGTATCCCGTCCCTGAGATGTTGTGGGTGTGGCCGATTATGAAAGCGAAGGTGGCCGAAGGGACAGCCCGCGCCGGCGCCACGAGCGGGATCTTTTCTCGCTACGGACCGCTTCAGTCCGCCTTGAGCCAGCCGATCTTCCCCTGTCCGGCCTCGTTGAGGCGCTCGACCAGCGCACCGGCCCGGTCCTCGGGCAGGGCAAGGCGCATCTCCACGAGCGCACCATGCCGCGCCTCCTGCAGGGTCGCACCACTCAGTTCCAGCTCGCGCCGCGCCAGGCCCTCCAGCGCATAGGGCAGGGTGCAGCGCAGCGTGATGCGCTTGACCATGGGCACCTTCTCGGCCGTCAGCAGGGCCTGGGCCACCGCGTCGGTATAGGCCCGCAGCAGGCCGCCGGCGCCCAGCTTGACGCCGCCGAAATAGCGCACCACGGTGGCCAGCACGCCCTCCAGGTCCTGATGCCGCAGCACCTCCAGCATCGGCCGGCCGGCGGTGCCGCCGGGCTCGCCGTCATCGTTGGCGGCGCTCTGCCCGCCGGCCAGCAGAGCCCAGCAGACATGGGCCGCACCCGGGTGCCGTTCACGCAGTTCCGCCACCCGCGCCAGCGCCGCGGCCCGGTCGGCGCAGGGCTCGACGCGGCCGAGGAAGCGGCTCTTCTTGATCGTCAGCTCGCTGTGGACGGGGGCGGCAAGGCTCTGGGGCATCGCCGCGATTGTCGCCGCCGGCGGCGGTGGACCCGCTCAGCGTGGCAGCCGCACCTGGCGCGCCATCTCCTCGCCGAGGTGACGGCGCAGGATGCGGTCGACCTCGCCCTCCTGCAGCAGGGCCTGCAGCGCGCGGTGCAGCCGCGCGCGGTCGGCGGCCCTGACCTGCTGGTGCGAGACCACCAGCGCGGCCTGCACCTCGTCCTGCGGCGCCCAGTCCTGCAGGCTGAACTCCTCCAGCCAGCCGGCGTCGGCGGGGCGCAGATTCATCGGATGCACCAGCACCAGCTCCACCCGCCCGGCGCGCAGCACGCGCAGCAGCGCATCGAAGTCGGCCACCTCGTAGACCCGGCCGCGGCCGCGCAGGCGCTCCAGCCAGGCGTCCAGGCGCTCCCCATGGCGGAAGCCCCGCACCACCCCGACGCGCAGCGAGCGGTCGGCCACGAAGGCCTCGGCCGAGTTCACGCGCTGCGCCAGGCTGAGCGGCAGCAGGGCGTGGTTGCGGGTGCGCGCATAGGGCCAGAACTCGGCCAGGCGCTCCCGCTCCGGCGTGGCGATGCCCGAGACCGTGATGTCCAGCTTGCCGCTGTTCATCAACGCCCAGGTGCGCACGCGCGATTCCAGGCTGCCCTGCAAGGTGCAGCCGCTGCGCTCGGCCAGCGCCGCGATCAGGTCGGCGTCCACGCCGGCGGGCTTGCCCGCGGCATCGCGGTAGTAGAAGGGACCGAAGCTGTAGAAGCCCACCCGGTAGGGGCCGCAGGCCAGGGCCGGCGGCGCGGAGAGCAGCAGCGTCATGGCCAGCAGCAGGGCGCGCATCACCGGCACCTCCTCGCTTGGATCCCCGCTGGGCCGCGGGTTCGACCACCCTGTGCGGGAAGTCTACGACCGCGGCCGTGCTGCGACAATCGCCCCATCATGCTGAAGTTCGACCTGCTCAAGACCGAAGGCCGCGCGCGCCGCGGCACGCTCACCCTCAACCATGGCCTGGTGCAGACCCCCATCTTCATGCCGGTGGGCACCTATGGCACGGTGAAGGGCGTGATGCCGCGCTCGCTGGAGGAGATGGGCGCGCAGATCATCCTGGGCAACACCTTCCACCTCTGGATGCGCCCGGGCCTGGACATCATGCAGCAGTTCGGCGGCCTGCATAAGTTCGAGTCCTGGGACAAGCCGATCCTGACCGACAGCGGCGGCTTCCAGGTCTGGAGCCTGGGCGAGATGCGCAAGATCAGCGAGGAGGGCGTCAAGTTCGCCTCGCCGGTGAACGGCGACAAGCTGTTCCTGACGCCCGAGATCTCGATGCAGATCCAGACCATCCTGAACAGCGACATCGTCATGCAGTTCGACGAGTGCACGCCCTACGAGACCAAGGGCCACATCACGACCGAGAAGGAAGCGCGGCTGTCGATGGAGATGAGCCTGCGCTGGGCCAAGCGTTGCCAGGACGAATTCGCGCGGCTCGCGAACCCGAACGCGCTGTTCGGCATCGTGCAGGGCGGCATGTTCGAGGGCCTGCGCGACGAGTCATTGGCCGGGCTGGCCGACCTGGACCTGCCGGGCTATGCGATCGGCGGCCTCTCGGTGGGCGAACCGAAGGCCGATATGCAGCGCGTGCTGGCCCATATCGGCCACCAACTGCCGGCCCACAAGCCGCGCTACCTGATGGGCGTGGGCACGCCGGAGGATCTGGTCGAGGGCGTGAGCCAGGGCATCGACATGTTCGACTGCGTGATGCCGACCCGCAATGCCCGCAACGGCCATCTGTTCACCCGCTTCGGCGACCTGCGCCTGCGCAACGCGCGCTACAAGACCGACGCCGCGCCGGTCGACGCGACCTGCGGCTGCTACTGCTGCGCCAACTTCAGCCGCGCCTATCTGCACCATCTGGACCGCTGCGGCGAGATGCTGGGCCCGATGCTGACCAGCGTGCACAACCTGCACTACTACCTGAACCTGATGCAGGAAGTGCGCGAGGCGCTGGATGCCGGCGCCTTCGCGGCCTTCGCGCAGAAGTTCGCCGCGGACCGGGCGCGCGGGGTCTAGCTAGCTAGCGCTCGCCGTCGCCCGGCCCGAGCATCATCATCATGCTGAAGGCCCTGCTCGCCCCGCTGCGTTGGCTGCTGCGTCTGCTGCTGGCCCTCGTCATCCTGTTCGAGGAATGGGGCTGGGAGCCGCTGCAGCGGGCGATGGCGGCGCTGGCCCGGCTGCCCCTGCTGCGCCGGCTGGAGGCCGGCATCCGGCGCCTGCCGCCCCATGCGGCGCTGGCGCTGCTGCTGCTGCCCAGCCTGCTGATCCTGCCCGTCAAGCTGCTGGCGCTGTGGCTGATCGCCAAGGGCAAGGCCCTGCTGGGGCTGGCGGTGATCGTGGCGGCCAAGCTGGTCGGCACCGCGGTGCTGGCGCGGCTCTTCCAGCTGATCCAGCCGGCGCTGCTGAGCCTGCCATGGTTCGTGCGGCTGTATGCGCGCTGGACGGCCTGGAAGGAGGCGCTGCTGGCCTGGGTGCGCGCCAGCGGGGTCTGGCGCCTGGCGCGGGCGCTGAAGCTGCGCCTGCGGCGCTGGCGCCAGCGCCCGCGCCATTCCTGATGCTCAGCCGGGGCGCTTGCGCGTCATGTTCTTGCCTTGGCAAGTTGGAGAGGGCATGGGTGACGAAGGGCAGGCAGATCAGCAGGCCCAGCAGGCAGACCCGCTGGATGCTGCTGAGGCCCAGGGGGTAGGGCACCATGGCATGGTGCGCGAGCTGGTCGAGCGCCCGCAGCGTGTGACCGGAGCTCGCGCGCCAGCATCTGCTGGACCAGAAGCGGCCCTACACGCTGGTGATGGGCGTGCGCTCCTGGGTGTTCGAGGCCTTCCGGTATCTGCAAAACCGGTCACCAGAATTCCCAGCGCCCGCTGATGACCACCCAGACGCCCAGCGTGCCGTTGGTCACCGCATGCGCGATCACCGCGGTCCAGAGCTTGCCGGTGCGCACATAGAGCCAGGCATAGGCCAGGCCGGCGATGATGGCGGCCAGCCACAGCGTGTGGGCCAGCATGAAGACGAAGGTGGACAGCACGATGGCCTTCAGCCCGGCCTGGCGCGGCTCGACGCGCTCGAACTGCGGGTTGGCGATCCAGCGCATCAGGAAGCTGCGCCAGAACAGCTCCTCCATCACCGGCACCAGCAGGGCCGCGCCGATCCAGCGCAGCGCGACCAGGGGCCAGATCAGCGCGCCGCCGGCATCCAGCGGCACGAAGTCGGCGGTGGGCTCGGCCAGCCGCATCCAGGGTGCGTCGAGCCGGATCCACAGCGCGAACACGATCAGGCCGACCGCGATGCTCCAGGCCAGCTCGCGCGCGTCCGGCAGGTTCTGGCGCGCCAGCTCGCCGTACTCGCGCCAGTACCAGGCCAGCAGGCCGCCCACCAGCAGCACCGACAGGCCGTAGATCCAGCGCGCGTCGAAGGCGAGGCCGGGACCCCCGGGCAGGGCGCCGCGCAGCGCCAGCAGGGCCATGAAGACGGCGAAGGGGACGCTGCGGGCGAGGGCCTGTTTGCTGATCATCGGCTCGGGGTCATGTCTTGCGCGGAAGATGCGCACCCCGAGCTTAGCGCCCTCCCGCGACATCCAGCATGGCGCCCACCGTGTAACTGGCCGCATCGGACAGCAGCCAGGCGATGGCCTCGGCGACCTCCTCGGCGCGGCCCAGGCGCTGGATCGGGATGCCTTTTGTGGCCTCGGCCAGCAGTGCCGGCAGCTGTTCGGCCGGGCGGCTGTCGGCATGGATCTCGGTGTCGATGATGCCGGGGCGCACGCCGTTGACGCGCACGCCCTCGCCGATCACCTCGCGCGCCAGGCCGACGGTCAGGCTGTCGATCGCGCCCTTGCTGGCGGCATAGTCCACATAGACGCCGGGCGAGCCCAGCACCGCGGCGCGCGAGCCGAGGTTGACGATGGCGCCGCCGGCCCCGCCATGGCGGGTACTCATGCGCCTGACCGCCTCGCGGCAGCACAGCAGGGTGCCGATCACATTGACGCCGAAGACGCGCTGCCAGCGCTCCAGGCTCATTTCGTCCAGGCGCTGCGCCGGCGCGACGATACCGGCGTTGTTGACCAGCCCGGTCAGGCGCCCCAGCCCGGCGTCGACGCGCTCGAACAGCGCCAGCACCCGGGCCTCGTCGGCCACATCGGCCTGCACGCAGATCACGCGCCGGCCATGGGCGGCCAGCAGCTCGGCAGCCAGCGCCTCGGCCGCGGCGGCGTCGCGCGCATAGCCCAGGGCCAGGTCATGCCCCTGCGCGGCCAGCAGCCTCGCGGTCGCCGCGCCGATGCCGCGGCCCGCGCCGGTGATCAGGGTGACGGGCATACGATCTCAAAGGTGGTGACGCCAGGACGAGGCCTGTTTTCCAAGGCGGGGCATCGCGGATCCGGCTTGGCCGGGCCGCCGATGCCGCCCCCTTGAGGGGGCCGGCGAAGCCGGTAGGGGGAGGTCTTCACCTCATGCCAGCGCCACCCGGTTGCGCCCGAGATGCTTGGCACGGTACATCGCGCTGTCGGCGCGCGCGATCAGCATGTCGGTGGCGAAGGGCGGGGTGCTGGCCAGGCCGATCGAAAGCGTCACCTCCAGGCCCGGCGCCAGGTCTTGCCAGGCATAGGCCTCGACGCGGTCGCGCAGGCGCTCGCAGACCTCGAAGGCGCGGTCGGCCACGGTGTCGGGGAACAGCACCAGGAATTCCTCGCCGCCGTAGCGCAGCAGCAGGTCGGTGCCGCGCGTGTTCTCGCGCAGCATCTGGGCCAGCTGCTGCAGCACGCGGTCGCCGACCGCATGGCCATGCTGGTCGTTGATGTTCTTGAAGCGGTCGGCGTCGATCAGGGCCAGGGTCAGGGTCTGGCCGCTGCGCTCGGCCTCGCGCAGCAAATCCGGCATGCGCGACTCCATGCAGCGGCGGTTGCCCAGGCCGGTCAATGGGTCCTGCTCGACATGGACCTCCAGCTCGGCGGCGCGCGCCTCGTGGCGGTCGGCGCGGGCACGCGCCTGCTCGGCCTCCAGCCGCGTGACGAAGAAGCGCGACTGCGCCATCAGCTGGGCGATCGCGCGGCGCCGCTCGATGCCTTGATAGATCTCGAACTGCCGCAGCGCCTCCTCGAACCGGCCCAGCGCCTGGGCGGCGCGGTAGAGCGCGTGGTGGGCGCGCAGCGCGGTGGCGGCCGGGGCGCGGTCGCCCATTTCCTGCTGCAGCAGGCGCAGATCCCGATAGGCGATTTCCGGCTGGCGGCGCAGCAGGCGCAGCTCGGCCAGCGAGCAGCGCAACCGCCAGGCCTGGGCCTCGTAGCCGCGCACGCGGGCCTGGTCCAGGTTCTGCTCCAGCAGGGCCTCGGCCTCCTCCAGCTGGCCGGCGTGCAGCAGGGCCTCGCCGAGATTGCCCTCGGTCATCACCAGCGGGAAGGGGTCGCCGAAGGCCTGGGCATGGGGCCGCACCTCGCGCGCATAGTGCAGCGCGCGGCTCAGCGCGTCGGCGCAGGCCGCGTCGTTGCCGCTGTCGCGCAGCAGGTAGAAGGCGCCCAGCGCCACGCCGCAGAGATTGTTCAGCGTGACCACATGCTCGTAGGGCGAGGCCTGGCCGCGGATCAGCACCGCGGCCTCGCCCATCAGGCGCTCGGCCTGCCAGGGGTCGCCCATGCGCTCGAAGGTGGCGCCCAGCGCGTTCAGCGACAGGGCGATCTGGCTCACGTCGGCCAGCTCCTGGGCCACGGCGCAGCCCTCGCTGGCGCTGCGCATCGCGGTGTCGAAGTCGCCGGTCTCGAAACCCGCCAGCGTCATCCAGCGCAGCAGCTCGCACAGCTCGGCGCTGGCGCCCTGGCCGCGCAGCAGCGGCAGCACCGCCTCGCCGGCGCGGATCAGCGGGGTCAGCGCGCCGCGGCGGTACAGGAAGAAGGCACGCAGCCGCCCGGCCTCGATCTGCTCGGCCGTGAAACCCTGGGCGCGCGCCAGCTCCCAGGCGCGCTGGGCCTGGGCCAGGCCTTCATCGAGCTGCGACTGGGTCTTGGCCAGGCGGGCGGCCGCCAGGCTCCGGCTCAAGGCCTCATCATCGGTACGGACCTCGCCGCGGACTGCTTCATGCATGGAGGCTGCCTGCTGCATCTGCTTACACGACAACAAAGATGCGAGGTTAGCCGATACGCGGCGGCTGGGGGCCGCATTGCGTACAAGAAGCAACAGCTCAGCGGCTGGTCGGCATCACGAATTCGGCTCCCTTGCCGATGCTGGCGGGCCAGCGCTGCATCACGCTCTTCTGCTTGGTGTAGAAGCGCACGCCTTCCTCGCCATAGGCATGCATGTCGCCGAACAGGCTCTTCTTCCAGCCGCCGAAGCCATGCCAGGCCATCGGCACCGGGATCGGCACATTGATGCCCACCATGCCGACCTGGATGCGGCGGGCGAACTCGCGCGCCACATTGCCGTCGCTGGTGAAGCAGGCCACGCCGTTGCCGAACTCATGGGCGTTGACCAGCTCGACCGCCTCGGCGAAGTCCTGCGCGCGCACGCAGGCCAGCACCGGGCCGAAGATCTCTTCCTGGTAGATGCGCATCGCGGGCGTCACATGGTCGAACAGGGTGCCGCCGGTGAAGAAGCCGTTCTCATGCCCCTCGACCTTGTGGCCGCGGCCGTCCACCACCAGCTCCGCCCCTTCCTGCACGCCGATGCCGATGTAGTTCTCGATGCGCTCGCGCGCCTCGCGCGTGACGATCGGGCCCATCTCGGCGTCCAGCTCCATGCCGTTCTTGATCTTCAGGCTGCGGGCGCGCTCGGCCAGCTTGGGGATGATCTTGTCGGCCACGTCGCCGACCAGCACCGCCACCGAGATCGCCATGCAGCGTTCGCCGGCCGAGCCGTAGGCCGCGCCGATCAGCGCGTCGACGGCCTGCTCGATGTCGGCATCGGGCATCACCACCATATGGTTCTTGGCGCCGCCCAGGGCCTGGACGCGCTTGCCGTTCCTGGCGCCGGTCTCGTAGATGTACTGCGCGATCGGCGTGGAACCGACGAAGGAGAGCGCCTTCACGTCGGGATGGTGCAAGAGCGCGTCGACCACCACCTTGTCGCCCTGCACGACGCTGAAGATGCCGTCCGGCAGGCCGGCCTGCTTGAACAGTTCGGCGATCAGCAGGCTGGGCGAGGGATCGCGCTCGCTGGGCTTGAGGATGAAGGCATTGCCGGTGGCGATCGCGACCGGCGCCATCCACATCGGCACCATGAAGGGGAAGTTGAAGGGCGTGATGCCGGCCACCACGCCCAGCGGCTGGCGCATCGTCCAGTTGTCGATGCCGGTGGAGACCTGCTCGGTGTAGTCGCCCTTCAAGAGCTGCGGCACGCCGCAGGCGAACTCGACGATGTCGATGCCGCGCGTCACCTCGCCCTGCGCGTCGGTGAAGACCTTGCCATGCTCGGCGGTGATCATCGCGGCGATCTCGTCGCGGTGCTTGTTCAGCAGCTCCAGGAACTTGAACATCACGCGGGCGCGCCGCAGCGGCGGCGCATCGGCCCAGGCGGGGAAGGCGGCCCGGGCGGCGGCCACGGCCTTGTCGACATCCGCCACGCTGCCCAGCTGCAGCTGGCGCGCCACCGCGCCGGTGCTGGGGTTGTAGACCGGCTGGCCGCGACCGGAGGTGGCCTCGGTGGGCACGCCGCCGATGAAATGGGTGATGTCGCGCCGGTCGGCGTAGGCGGGCGTGGCGGCGAGGGCCATGGCGGTCTCCTGAGGTCTTGGGAATGGATCGCTTCAGTCTAGGCTTCGGTCTGCCGCCTGCCAATCGGCTTTCGGCGATTTGATTGTTCGATAATCTGAACAATGACTGCCCTGCCCGAACTGCGCAACGAACTGCTCTGGGGCCAGCTGCATGCGCTGCTGATGGTGGCCCAGCTGGGCAGCTTCACCAAGGCGGCGCAGCGGCTGGCGCTGTCCAAGGCCGCGGTCAGCCAGCGCATCGCCGAGCTGGAGCGCGCGATGGGGGCGCAGCTGGTGGCGCGCACCACGCGCTCGGTGCGCCTGACCGAAGCCGGCGCGCGCCTGGTGGAAGACACCGAGGCCAGCTTTGCCCACATCACCCGCAGCCTGGCCGAGGCGCGCGACGCGGCCGGCCAGCCGCGCGGGCTTTTGCGCATCACCGCGCCGGTCGCCTTGGGCCGCCAGCATGTGGCGCCGCAGCTGGAGAGCTTTTTCCGCCGCTATCCGGAGATCCGCATCGAGCTGGACCTGTCGGACCGGCTGGTGCCGCTGGCGCAGGAGGGCTTCGATCTGGCGATCCGCCACACCAGCAGCCCGCCCGACACCCATGTGGCCGTCAGGCTCTGCGCCTCGCGCGCGTTGCTGCTGGCCAGCAGCGCCTATCTGAGAAAGCATGGCGCGCCCGAGCATCCGGCCGAACTGGCCCGCCACCCCTGCCTGCCCTATCTGCGGCCGGGGCCGGCGGTCTGGCTGTTCGAGAAGGACGGCGAGCGGGTCAAGGTGCCGGTGCAGGGCCCGCTGCGCGCAGGCAACAGCGAGGTGCTGCGCGAGGCGGTGCTGTCCGGCCTGGGGCTGGCGCTGCTGCCCGATTTCAGCGCGGCGCCGGCGCTGCGTGCCGGGCGCCTGAAGGAGATCCTGCCCGGCTGGCGCCCGGTGGGCTTCTTTGGCGACGGCATCTACGCCATCCATCCCTGGAGCAATGCGACGCCGCGACCGGCGCGGCTGTTCACCGAGCATCTGAAGGCGGCGCTGGCGGGCGGCTTCGGCAGCCCCTGAGCGGGACGCCGAAAAAAACGCCCGCCCGGCGGAACCGGGCGGGCGGTACAAGTCCTTGAAGTCAAGGACGTCGTTGGGACCGAGGCCCGGCGCGCGCCGGGCATGAAGGCAATGTAGGGAAGGGCGGGCGGCCCATCCATCCCACCCTTAGGGGATGGCCGTGAGCGCCGCGAAGTAGCCCCTGGCCTGCCCCCAGGCTTCGGTGTCCTGCTGCACCGTGTCCGGCGGCCCGCCCTTGCCCCACAGCGGGCCGCGCCAGTCCATCGCCATGAACTCGGCGCAGAGCCGGGCGCTGTCGATGGCCGGCTGGGCCTTGGCGCGGTCGCCGCTGGTGGTGACGAACCACAGGCGCTTGCCGGCCATGCGGGGCTTGAAGTCAAGACCCGGCACGCGCATCCAGGCGCTCCAATGGTCGAGGTAGAGCTTCAGGGTGGCCGGGAAGCTGTACCAGTAGACCGGCGCGACCAGCACCAGGTCGCTGGCGGCCAGGGTGGCGTCGAGCAGGCGCCTGGCATCGCCCTCGGGCATCGGATAGCTGCCGACATCGTGGCGATGGTCGGCGTAGGGGGGGCAGGGCCAGGCGGGCCAGGTGCTCCCAATGCTGCTCGGCGCTCGCCGGCAGGGCCGCGGCGGCCTCGCGGGCCAGGGCCTCCGTATTGCCCAGCACGCCGGGCTGACGGGTGCTGGCGACCAGGAAAAGGGCGTTGCTGATCATGCTCATCGGCTCATGATACGAAGCCGGGCCAGACAGCGAGACAATAGGGGCATGAGTTCAGCCCCGCATGCCAAATCCCCGGTCCAACCGCTCAGCGAGCTCGAGATGGGCCGTCTGCAAGACCTGCTGGACGCCCTGCCGGCGCCGCTGGAGCCGCTGGACATCAGCATGCTGGATGGTTATCTGGTCGGCGTGCTGCTGCAGCCCAAGGCCGTGCCGGCGCACCAGTGGCTGCGGCCGATCCTGGACAGCGAGGGTCGCGAGCTGCCGGCGGGGCTGGAGACCGACCCGATCCTGGCCCTGTGCAAGCGCCGCCATCAGCAGCTCAACCGCGCGATCGCCGAGCGGCAATGGTTCGACCCCTGGGTGTTCGAGCTGCACGACGAGGATGAGGACGACGAGACCAATCCCTCCGAGGCCCTGCTGCCCTGGGTGGCCGGCTTCGCGCTGGCCGCCGAGCTCTTTCCCGAGCTGATGAAGCGGGATGCGGCGAGCCTCTTGGAACCGCTGGCCGCGCTCTATATGCACCTGGATCCGGACGATCTGGAGGATGCGGACGAGCTGCTGGAGGAGATCGAGAGCCTGGAGCCGCCGGCCGACCTGGAGGAGGCGGTGGAGAGCCTGGTCAGCGCCTGCCTGATGCTGGCCGACGTATCGCGGCCGCAGGCGGCGGCGCCGGCCGGCAAGCCCGCCGGGCCGGCGACCAAGCGCCGCGGTCCGCCGCCGCCACGCGGGCGGCGCCATTGAAGCCGCCGGCTACTGCGTGAACAGCCGGGCCGCGTGCAGGCCCAGGCCGGTGGCCACCGAGGCGAAGCGGTCGCCGCGCACCGCCTCGGCGCCCGGGTAGTCCGCCGCGATGCGCTCGGCCAGCAGACGCAGGCCGGTGGAGCCGCCGGTGAAGTAGAGCGCGTCGATCTGCGCCGGCTTCAGGCCCGCCTGGACCACGGTGTCGCGGCCGGCCTGGACGATGCGGCCGATGTCGGCCTCCAGCGCGGCGATGGCGGTGGACTCGCCAAGCGGCACTTCCAGGCCCGACTCCACCAGGCCCAGATCGATCACGGTGTCGCCGCCGCCGGAGACGGCGATCTTGGCGCCCTCGGCGCGCGCCGCCAGCTCGTGGCCCAGATGGTCCTCGATCACGGTCATCAGCCGGTCGTGGTGGCGCGGGTTGCCGTAGAAGCCGCGCATGCCGCGCAGCTCGGCGATGCGGCCGGGGCTGTAGACCGTGTTGATCAGATGCCAGGTGGCCAGGTCGAAGTAGACGCCGCTGGGCACCTCGCGCGCCGGCTGGCCGGGCCGCTCGGGGCCGAGGCTGCGGTAGCCCAGCTCGCGCAGGATCGAGGCCAGCTCGATGTGGCGGTCGAAGTCGGTGCCGGCGATATGCACGCCGTGGTTGGCCAGGATGTCGTCGCGGCGGTCCAGGCGCTGCATCCGCTGGGGGCCGACGCGCACCACCGAGAAGTCCGAGGTGCCGCCGCCGATGTCGGCCACCAGCACGAGGCGTTCCGCATCGATCTTGCTTTCATAGTCGAAGGCCGCGGCGATCGGCTCGAACTGGAAATGCACCTCGTCGAAGCCGACCGCGTGGGCGGCCAGCTCCAGCGATTTCTGCGCCGCGGCATCGCGCACGGGATCCTCGTCGACGAAGAACACCGGGCGGCCCAGCACCAGCTTGTTCAGCGGTTCCGGCGCTCCGGCCTCCAGCGCCTTCCTGCGCAGGCGCTTCAGGTAGCCGGCCAGGATGTCGGCGTACTTGACGCCGCGGCCGCCACCGACATCGGTGGTCTGGTCGATCAGGCCGGAGCCCAGGATGCTCTTCATCGAGCGCATCAGGCGCCCGTCGACGCCATCCACATAGGCCGCCACCGCGGCGCGGCCGAAAGCGCGCGGCGGGCCGTCGGCGTCATGGCGGCCCTCGACGAAATAGAACACCGCGGTGGGCATGGTCAGATGCCCGGGCTCCAGCTCCACCAGGCGCATCGTGCTACCGGTGGTGCTGGCGGCGGGGATGGCGATGGCGGAGTTCGAGGTGCCGAAATCGATGGCGCAGAAGGAAGCAGAGCTCATGGCGGTCGCACCTGGAATGGGGCGCGGATTGTAGGCGCGAGCGCCGCCGCCATGTGCGGCGGCCTCAGGCGGTGGCCATCGAGCGCAGCGGTTTTGCCGGCAGCGCGTCGCCGTAGAAGCCGAATTCCATCTCCGGCCGGCGGCCCGCCATCAGCTCGGCCAGCGCATGGCCGGAGCCGGCGCCGTGGGTCCAGCCCAGGGTGCCATGGCCGGCGTTGAGCCAGAGGTTGGCGGCCTTGCGGCTGCGGCCGATGTAGGGGATGTTGGTCGGCGTGCTGGGGCGCAGACCGGTCCAGAAATTCGGCTCGCTGGTGTCGGCCACGCCGGGGAACAGCTCCTCGTAGCGCTTCACCAACGAGGCGCAGCGGGCGCGCGAGGTGGGATTGTCCAGGCTCACGTCGTAGCCGGCCAGTTCGGCGGTGCCGGCGATGCGGATGAAGTCGCCCAGCCGCGAGATCGCGATCTTGCGGGTGTCATCCAGCAGGCTGACGACGCTGGCCTGCTCGGGCTTCTTCAGGCGCAGGGTGGCCGAGTAGCCCTTGGCCGGGTAGATGTTCAGATGCTCGCCCAGCGGCTTCAGCAAGGCCGGCGTGTAGGAGGCCAGCGCGGCCACATAGGCGTCGGCCTTCAGCGAGAACTTCCGGCCGGATTCGCGTGAGGCCACGGTCACGCCGCCGATCTCGCCGCCGGCCGCTTCCAGCGCCAGCACATCATGGCCCCACAGGAAGGTGGCACCGCGCTGGGCGCAGAGCCGGGCCAGCTTCTGCGTGAAGACGCGCGCATCGCCCGATTCGTCGCTGGGCGTGAAGGTACCACCGAACACGCGGTCGCCGAAGCTCTTCAGCGCGGGCTCGACCTTCAGCACCTCCTCGCGGTTCAGCACGCGGCGGTCCACGCCGTGGCGGCGCATGATCTCGGCACCGGAGGCGCCGTTGTCGAAATCGGCCTGGCTGGAGAAGAAATGCAGGATGCCGCGTTCCAGGCGCTCGTACTCGATGCCGGTCTGGGCCACCAGGGTCTTCAGCGAGTCATGGCTGTAGCGGCCCAGCTGCACCAGCTCCTCGACATTGCGTTCGAAGGCGGCGGTGGTGCACTGGGTCAGGAAGCTCAGGCCCCAGCGCCACTGCGCCGGGTCCAGGCGCGGGCGGAACAGCAGCGGCGAATCGTCCTTCAGCAGCCATTTGGCCACCTTGAAGGGGGCGCCGGCATTGGCCCAGGGCTCGCAGAAGCTGACCGAGATCTGTGCGCCGTTGGCGAAGCTGGTCTCCATGGCGGCGTCCTCCTGGCGGTCCACGACGGTGACCTCGTGGCCCTGCTCCAGCAGATACCAGGCGGTACTGACGCCGATGATGCCCGCGCCCAGAACAACGACTTTCATGATGAGGACTTCCTTGGTGAGGGCCCGGCGGCGGGCTCGGCAGCTTGGTAGACCGAGATCGAGCCCCGGCCAAGCGATCCCGGATTGTCGGCAAGGGCGCCCGCTGTATGAAGCGGCATTCATATTTCTCGGAGTACATTAGAGGAACTTATGAAAGACCTGGACTCCGCCGGCCTGGATTGCCTGGCTGCGCTGGCCGACGAGCGCGGCTTCGAGCGTGCCGCGCAGCGGCTGGCGATCACGCAGAGTGCCGTCTCGCAGCGCCTGCGCAGCCTGGAGGCGCAGGTGGGCCAGCTGCTGGTGGTGCGCTCGCGGCCGCTGCGCTTGACCGAGGCCGGCAAGGTGCTGCTGCGCTATGCCCGCCAGCTGCAGGCGCTGCGCAGCGACGTGGTGCGCGAGCTGGGCGCACGGGTCGCGCCGCATGAGCGCATCGCGATCGCGGTGAATGCCGACAGCCTGGCCACCTGGGTGCTACCGGCGCTGGACGGCATGGTGCAGCAGGGGCTGCGCGAGGGTTTCGGGCTGGAGCTGGTGGTGGACGATCAGGACTTCACCCACGACTGGCTGCGCCAGGGCGAGGTGCTGGGTTGCGTCAGCACGGTGCGCCAGGCGCTGCGCGGCTGCCTGGTGCAGCCCTTGGGCGTGATGCGCTATATCGCGGTGGCCAGTCCGGCCTTTCTGCGGGCGCAGTTGCCGGGCGGGCTGACGGCGGCCAATTTCGCCCAGACGCCCTTCCTGGTGTTCAACCACAAGGATGACAGCCAGTCGCAATGGGTGTCCAAGGCCTTCGGCGTGCGCGCACCGCGTCTGCGCGAACGCTTCGTGCCCTCCAGCGAGGCCTATATGCGGGCGGTCTGCATGGGCTGGGGCGTCGGCGTGGCGCCGGAACTACAGCTGCGCCCGCTCCTGGCGAGCGGCGAACTGGTGGCACTGCGGCCCGAGATCAGCGTCGACGTGGCGCTGTACTGGCATCAATGGAAGCTGGTGACCGAGCTCCAGGCCGCACCGGCGCGGGTGGCCCTGCTGGATCAGATCGGCCAGGCGTTGGCCGTGGGCGCGCGCCGGGCGCTGGCGCCGGATCAGCGCGGCTGAGGTGCGACCGGCAGGGCCGATGGGGTGCTGCCGGTATGCAGCATCGGCTTCAGGCCGGTCAGCCGATCTCGAGGGACACGCGTGGCATGTTCCTGGGCGCCGTGGGTGGCGTGGGCCAGCCAAAGGGCGCTGACGACCACGGCGGCAATGATCGAACGGGTCAGCCAGCTGAGGATTGCAAAATTCATCTTGATGGAAGGGCGCGCTTGCGGAACAACGGCAATGGCCATGCAGCTTAGGGGGCGGCAAAGCGAACGCCATCCTCCCCCGGTGGGATGGACAATTTGGAAGTAGAAGCGGAAGCCACGCCAAAAGCTGTATCCAGATGTCCCGGCGTGAGCTTTTCCCAACTGCGGTGCGTTCCCCACCCAATTTGGGGATTCTTCTTCGGATGGGCAGGCGCACACTGGGGCCACGCCGTAACGAACACTTGTGAGGTCCGATATGCGATTCGCTCCAGCACTTCGCTTCCTGCGCAAGAACTCCGTGCCGGCCGTTCCGCAGGACCCTGCCGACCTGGGCACCGCCTTCGGTATGGAGGCCAGCCTGGAGGGCGAGGATTCCACCAACTTCCGGACCTCCAGCTACGAGCTGGAGTCCGAGCAGGTGGCGCGCGCCGCGCTGGAATCACCGCTGGCCTGGCTCAGCCGCCGCAGCTGAAGCGGGTGGACCGCCGCCGGCCGGCGGCGAGGCCGTCATTCAGCGGACCAGCAGTACCGGTGTCTCGCAGTTGGCCATCACCCGCGTCGTGACCGAGCCCAGCACCAGCTTGCCCAGGGCGTTGTGGCCGTGCGAGCCCATTACCAGCAGATCGAACTTGCCCTTGGTCGCCAGGGTGGCGATCACTTCGGCGGCGTGGCCCACCTTGGAGACGAACTCGGCGTTGAGGCGCTGGCGCGTGAAGAAGGTGCGCAGCGGCTTGAAGACCTTCTCGGCCTCGTCGGTGTAGTAGCTTTTCAGCACATCCTTGTCCAGCGCGGCGGCGGCGCGTGGCGGCACGGCGGGAACGACGTTCAGCACGGTGTACTGGTGGGCATCGCCCAGCCACTCGTCATGGGCCGCCAGATAGGCCAGCATATGCTTGGTGTAGACGCTGCCATCGACCGCGACCAGGATTTTCATGCTCCGCTCCTTGTGTGTTGTTGAGGCTACGGCGGCAGTCTGACACAAGACCCGGCCTGCGAATTGACGGCGATCAAGCGCCGGCGGCGTCGAAGACCTCGACGCAGCGCTGCCCGTCGTAGCCATCCGCCTCGCCGCGCTTGCTGTGGCCGCGCGCATTGCAGACCACGCGGCAGCCCTGCAGCCGGTAGTCGTGGCGGCAATGCAGATGGCCGTGGATCCAGAGCCGCGCGCCCGGGAGCAGGGCCTCGTCGTCGTTGCAGAAACTGGCGGTGCCGGGCTGGCGGCCGTAGCGGGGGTCGGCGCTGCGGATGCTGGGCGCGAAATGGGTGATGGCGACGGTGGCGTCCCAGTCGGGGCCTCGCTCCGGTGCGGCCAGGGTGTCGGCCAGCCAGGCGCGGCAGCGCAGGCCCTCGTCGCGCACGGCGGCGGCGTCGAAGGGCTGACCATGGCGGGTGGCGTTCATCACGCGCTGGAAATACCCGGCGGCACGCAGCGCGCGTTCGCGCTGGGTCGGACCGAACAGGTCGAAATCGCTCCAGCGCGTGCTACCGACAAAGCGCACCCGGCGGCCCTGAGCGTCCGTCATCAAGTGCACCGCGTCATCCAGCATCACGAAGCCCAGTTCGCGCGCCAGCTGATGCAGGCCGGCGCGCGCCGCATCGAAATCGCGCTCGTCGTACTCGTGATTGCCCGGCACGAAAAGCACCGGCACCGGCCAGCCGCGGAACAGTTCCAGCCCGCGCCAGCCGCTGTCCACGTCGCCGGCCAGCACCAGCGCGTCGGCGCCCGGCGCCGGCTCGGGCGTGAAGCTCTCGGTCTCGAGATGCAGATCGGAGATCAGTTGCAGTCGCACGTCAATGCTCGGCGCTGTCGACCCAGCGGATGCCGCCGATCCGGCTTTGCCGGTCGGCCGGCATCGCCCCCTTGAGGGGGCGGCCGCAGGCCGTAGGGGGTGGACTCAATTGCTGCCGTGGCACTGCTTGTACTTGCGGCCCGAGCCGCAGGGGCAGGGGTCGTTGCGGCCGACCTTGGGGCCTTCGCGGCGCAGGGTCTCGACCTTGTAGCGGTGCTCCTCGGTCAGGTCGCGCAGATCGGCCACGGTGACCACCAGCTCCTCGATCGCGTCGTCCAGATCCTTCAGCGGATGCTCGCGGTCCAGGGTGGCGACGATCTCCTTCTCCTCGGCGGTTTCGGCCGGCAGGTGGCGGTACAGGCGCGCCAGCGCGGCCATCACCGCGTCGTCGGGCGTCTCGGACAACTCCGGGAAGCACAGGCAGGCATGCTGGAAGCCGGCCACCCAGGGCAGCAGGGCGCGCGAGATCGGCGTCATCGCGGCATAGGCAGGGTCCTCCGCCGCGTCGGCCGGCGTCTCGGTGTTGGCCGGGTCGTCCATGTCCAGCACGACCGGATCGAACCAGCCGTTCTCGACCATGGCGCGGTTCAGCGCCTTGTAGCGGCGCTCGACCAGCTCGCGGATGCGGGCCTGCCAGGCCGGATCGGCATCCTCGGGCAGGGTGCCTCCGTCGTAGTCGTAGATGTTCGGCAGCCACTCCTCGGTCTCGATCAGGCGCGGCTGCACCAGCACGCCGCACAGGTAGCCGTCCAGCATCGAGGCGTCCAGCGCCTGCAGCGGCGCGGGCGTGGTGGCGAGGAGTTCGTCGAGTTCGGCAAACTCGGCGTCGGTCAGGTCGGTGTTCGGGGTGCTCATGGCCGGATTGTCGCCGTTGTTGCGGATTGCGCGGCCTCGATCAGGCGCTCGCGCATCCAGCGCTGGGCGCTGCGACCGTCGTTGCGCAGGTGCCAGAGCATGTCCACATGCACCCGCGCCAGCGGCATCGGCAGCGGCCGCTCGACCAACTGGCCCTTGTAGCCGGTGGCCTCGACGAAGGAGGCGGGCAGCACGGTCAGCAGGTCGGAGCGGGTGACGATGCGGCCGGCGGTGAAGAACTGGTTGACCGTCAGCATGATGCGGCGCGAGCGGCCCAGAGCCGCCAGCGCCTCGTCGGTGAAACCATGCGGCCGGCCCGAGAAGCTCACCAGCAGGTGGTGGGCGGCGCAATAGCGGTCCAGGTCCAGCTCGACCTCGGCCAGCGGATGGCCCAGGCGCATCACGCAGACATACTCGCTCTCGTAGAGCCGGTGCTGGCGGATCGCCGCCATCGTGCCCAGCGACTGCAGTGCCGCCACCGCCTGCGGGAAGTAGCCCAGCGCGAGATCGGCCTCGCCCTGCTCCAGCAACGCGCGCGGGTCGCGCGTGGTGAGCGGCAGCACATGGACGTTGGCCAGGGCCTGGACGGCCTCCATCTGCACCACCAGATGCGGCAGCAGCAGCGCCGCGGTGGAGTCGGCCATGGCAATGCGGAAGGTGTATTCGTCCTGCGCCGGGCGGAAGTCGCTGGGGTCCAGCACCAGGCGCAGACGGTCCAGCGCCGCGCGTACCTCGGGCCACAGGCCCTCGGCGCGCGAGGTCGGCTTCATGCCGAAGGCCTGGCGCACGAACAGCTCCTCGCCCAGGGCCTCGCGCAGGCGCTTCAGCGCATGGCTGACGGCCGGCTGTGTCATCGCCAGGCGCTCGGCGGCGCGGGTCAGGCTGCGCTCGGCCATCACGGCGTCGAAGACCTTCAGCAGGTTCAGGTCCAGGTTGCGGAGATTCATCGCGAAGCGCCCAAGTTATGCACAATGTTTATATGACTAATGCAAAGGATTCATTTGCCTCACACCTAGGGTTTACCCCAGAATTCGCTCCATCGGTTCCATAAGAGCCACTCAACCAGGAATACATAGCCATGAGCGTCGCCTCCCAAACCTTCGGTCTGCCCCTGTCCCGTTCGATCAGCCATGGCGGCTCCTTTGCCGCCATCGGAGCCCGTCTGTGGATGCGCGCGATCGACAGCGTCAAGACCCACTATGCGCTGGCCGCCGAGCGCCGCGCCGAACGCGAACTGCTGGCGCTGGCCGCCCAGTACGAATCCAGCATGCCCTCGTTCGCGGCCGAACTGCGCGCCGCCAACGCCCGCCGTCGCTGATCGATCGACCGGCCTCGGCCCGCACCGAGCCTGGCGGTCAAGCCAAGGCCATCAAAAAAGCCCGCTCATCGAGCGGGCTTTTTGCTTGCGGACTCTTGGCGAGTCAGTGATTGCTTACTTGGCGGCTAGGCGCTGTTCGATCTTGGTCTTGGTTTCGGGCAGGGCGGTCGGCAGGTGATGGGCCAGCTGCTGGAACAGCTGCTCGTGCAGCGTCAGCTCCTCGGCCCAGGCGGCACGGTCGATGCTGGTGACCTGCTCGAACTGGGCGGCGCTGAAGTCCAGGCCGTCCCAGTTGAGGTCGGCGTAGCCGGGGGTGATGCCGAACACGTTCTCCTGCCCCAGGCCCTTGCCTTCGATGCGGTCCAGCATCCACTTCAGCACGCGCATGTTCTCGCCGTAGCCGGGCCAGACGAACTTGCCGTCCGGGCCCTTGCGGAACCAGTTGACGCAGTAGATCCTGGGCAGAGTGGCGCCCGCGGCCTGCAGCTTGGCGCCCAGATCCAGCCAGTGCTGGAAGTAGTCGCTCATGTTGTAGCCCATGAAGGGCAGCATGGCGAAGGGGTCGCGACGCACCACGCCCTGCTGGCCGGCGGCCGCGGCGGTGGTCTCGGAACCCATGGTAGCGGCCATGTAGACGCCTTCGACCCAGTCGCGCGCCTCGCTGACCAGGGGCACGGTGGTAGAGCGGCGGCCGCCGAAGATGAAGGCGTCGATCGCCACGCCGGCCGGGTTGTCCCACTCGGGATCCAGCGCCGGGTTGTTGGTGGCGGCCACGGTGAAGCGGGCGTTCGGATGGGCGGCCTTGGCACCGGTTTCCTTGGCGATCTGCGGCGTCCAGTCTTTGCCCTGCCAGTCGATCAGGTGGGCCGGCGGCGTGTCGGTCATGCCCTCCCACCAGACGTCGCCGTCATCGGTCAGCGCCACGTTCGTGAAGATCACGTCGCGCTTCAGGCTGTCCATGCAGTTCGGGTTGGTCAGCGCATTGGTGCCCGGGGCGACGCCGAAATAGCCGGCCTCGGGGTTGATTGCGTACAGGCGGCCATCCTTGCCGGGCTTGATCCAGGCGATGTCGTCGCCGATGGTGGTCACCTTCCAGCCGGCGAAGGCCTTGGGCGGGATCAGCATCGCGAAATTGGTCTTGCCGCAGGCGCTGGGGAAGGCGGCGGCGATATGGCGCTTCTGACCCTCGGGGTTCTCGACGCCCAGGATCAGCATGTGCTCGGCCAGCCAGCCCTGGTCACGGCCCATCGTCGAGGCGATGCGCAGCGCGAAGCATTTCTTGCCCAGCAGGGCGTTGCCGCCGTAGCCCGAGCCGTAGGACCAGATCTCGCGGGTCTCGGGGTAGTGGACGATGTACTTGGTCTTGTTGCAGGGCCACGTGACGTCGGCCTGCCCGGCCTGCAGCGGCGCACCCACCGTATGCACGCAGGGCACGAATTCGCCGTCGGCACCCAGCACGTCCAGCACCGCGCGGCCCATGCGGGTCATGATGCGCATATTGACGGCCACATAGGGGCTGTCCGACAACTCGACGCCGATATGGGCGATCGGCGAGCCCAGCGGGCCCATGCTGAAGGGCACGACATAGAGGGTGCGGCCGCGCATGGCGCCCTTGAACAGGGCCTGCTCGCCGGTCTGCAGCAGCGTGCGCATCTCGGCCGGGGGCATCCAGTTGTTGGTCGGGCCGGCATCGGCCTTGTCCGGGGTGCAGATGAAGGTGCGGTCCTCGACGCGGGCGACGTCGCTTGGATCCGAGCAGGCCAGGTAGCTGTTGGGACGCAGCGCCGGGTTGAGTTTCACGAAGGTACCGGCCTCGACCAGCTGTTGGCACAGCCGCTCGTACTCGGCCTGGCTGCCGTCGCACCAGTAGACATCGCGGGCCTCGGTCAGCGCGGCGATCTCGGCGACCCAGGCGATCAGGCGCGGGTGCTTCACGTAGGCGGGCACGTTCAAGCGCAGCCCTTCCATCAGGGGTTGGTTCATGGCGAATCCATCAATGTTGAAAAGCAGAATTGGGTCAGGTTCGAGGGTTTCGGACCTGGCCCAATGCCGCTCGCCACGGGCTGCATGGAGGCTTTGCCACCCCGGATTTGCGCCGGGACAGGCATTGTCGTCCCAATGTAATCACGCCGTAACCTCCGAGTCCCAGGGGGTCATGCAATTCCCGTATGAGTTCATGCCGGACCTCGGCATGGTCTGGGGCGCGGATTTGACCGTCGCCGCTGCAACGGTCGGCAACCAGGTTTTCTGGCGAAAATGCGCGCCTCGCTGCCCGACCGTGCCCGCACCCTGATCATGAAGCTGCTCAGCCTCAACACCTCGCTCATCCAGCCCCTGCCGGTCGACGACGGCCGCAGCGTGCCCAGCGGCATCCGCAAGCGCGCGCGCGCCGGTGCGGTGGCGGTGGCGCCGCTGGGCCTTGAGGGTGACGAGCAGGCCGATCGGAGCGTGCACGGCGGCCCGTCCAAGGCCGTCTATGCCTACCCGAGCGAGCACTATGCCTTCTGGCAGACGGTGCGTGCCCAGGCCAAGGCCGCGCCCTGGAACGCGCCGCTGCCGCCCGGTAGCCTGGGCGAGAACCTGACCCTGGTGGGCCTGCTGGAAAGCCAGGTCTGCATCGGCGACACGCTGCGCTTCGCCGATTGCGAACTGGTGGTCAGCGAACCGCGCTATCCCTGCTTCAAGTTCAATGCGGTGATGGGCTTCAACCAAGCCGCCAAGCTGATGATGCAGAACGGCTGGTGCGGCTTCTATCTGGCGGTGGGCAAGCCCGGCACGCTGAGGGCCGGCGAAGGCTTCGAGCTGATCCCCGGCCCGCGCGAGGTGGGCATCGTCGAGCTGTTCAAGGCCAAGACCAGGAACAAGCTCTAGGCCCCCGGCTTCAGGCCGCCAGCGCCGGGTAGTCGATGTAGCCCTGGGCCTCGCCGCCGTACAGCGTGGCCTTGTCGAGCGGCTGCAGCGGGGCGTTGAGCTTCAGGCGACGCACCAGATCGGGGTTGCTGATGAAGTCGCGGCCAAAGGCCACCAGGTCGGCCTGGCCGCCGGCCACGGCCTGCAGGGCCATTTCGCGGGTGTAGCCGTTGTTGACCATCCAGGGGCCCTTGAAGCGCTCGCGCATGGCCTGGTAGTCGAAGGGCGCGATGTCGCGCGCGCCGCCGGTCTGGCCCTCGATGATGTGCAGGAAGGCCAGGTTCAGCGGCGCCAGCTGCGCGGCCACATGGTTGAACAGGGCCTGGGCGTCGCTGTCCTGGCCGGCGTCGTTGACCGGAGTCACCGGCGACAGGCGCAGCCCGGTGCGGCCCGGCCCGATGGCCCGGGCGATCGCCGCCATCACATCGACGGTCAGGCGCGCGCGGTTCTCGATCGAACCGCCATAGTCGTCGCTGCGGTCGTTGATGCTGTCGCGCATGAACTGGTCCAGCAGATAGCCGTTGGCGCCATGCACCTCGACCGCGTCGAAGCCCGCGTCCATCGCGCAGCGTGCGGCGTGCACGAAGCGCTGCACCACGCCGGGGATCTCGGCGGTCTTCAGCGCGCGCGGCGCCGAGACCGGCACGAAGCCTTCGGTCGTGAAGGTCTTGCCATTGGCCGCGCGGTCGGTCGACGAGACCGGCGCGCCGCCCTGCGGCTGGAACAGCGCGTGCGAGATGCGGCCCACATGCCAGAGCTGCACCGCGATCTTGCCGCCCTCGGCATGCACCGCGTCGTTCACCTTCTTCCAGGCCGCGACCTGCTCGGGCGTGTGGATCCCGGGCGTGTCCAGGTAGCCCTGGCCTTCGGCGGTCACCTGGGTGCCCTCGCTGACGATCAGGCCGGCGCTGGCGCGCTGGCGGTAGTACTCGACGGCCATGGCGCCGGGCAGCAGGCCCTTGGAGCGGCTGCGTGTCAGCGGGGCCATGACGATACGGTTGGCGAGGTCCAGGTCGCCGATCTTGAGGGGGTCGAAGAGATTGGGCATTGCGCGCTCGGGCGTTGGAGGTGGAATGGCGCGAAGGTTAACGGGCCCGGCCGCGCGCCGCCGTCCGCTGTGCGACAACCGCGGCCAAGGCCCCGGTTTGCGGGACAAGGGCAGCAGCAGCGCGCAGGATTGGCTAGACTCGCGCGCCGGAGGGACTCCGATGCGTCATCTGTACTCCCATGCCGCCCAGCAGCGGGCGGCCGCGCCGGACCGACGTCGCCTGCTGCTGGGCGCCTGCCTGGCGCCCCTGCTGGCTGCCGCCGAGGCCCGGGCGCAGCCGCCGCAGCGCCCGGTGCTGCGGGTGGGCCGGGGCCAGGCGCTGCGCAGCCTTGGCGAAGCGGCGCGCCAGGCCCGCGACGGCACGCTGATCGAGGTGGACGCGGGCGAATATCCGGGCGATGTGGCGGTCTGGCGCCAGAACGACCTGGGCCTGAAGGCCGTGGGTGGCCGGGTGCGGTTGCCGGCGGGCAGCGCGGCGGCCGAGGGCAAGGGCATCTTCGTCACCACGGGCGAGCGCATCGCCATCGAGGGCTTCGACTTCAGCGGCGCGCGAGCGCCCGATGGCAATGGTGCCGGCATCCGGCTGGAACGCGGCTCGCTGCGGCTGGTCGACTGCAGCTTCAGCGATTGCCAGATGGGCCTGCTCAGCGGCGATGACCCGGCGGCCCGGCTGGAGCTGCTCGATTGCGAGTTCAGCCGCGCCGCGACGCGTCCGGGCGACGCGCCGGCCCATCTGCTCTATGTCGGCGGCATCGCGCGGCTGTCGGTCAGCGGCTGCTACTTCCACCAGGGCCGCATCGGCCACCTGCTGAAGAGCCGCGCCGCCCTCAACCTGATCAGCTACAACCGCCTGACCGACGAACTCGGCGGGCGCGCCAGCTACGAGCTGGAATTTCCCAACGGCGGCGTGGCCGTGCTGCTCGGCAACCTGGTGCAGCAGAGCGCGCAGACCGAGAACCCCTATCTGATCGTCTATGGCGCCGAAGGCCTGGCCCCCAAGGGGCGCCACGAACTCTGCCTGGCCCACAACACCCTGGTGGACAACCTGCCGCGCGACGGCGCCTATCTGCGCGTGGCGCCCGGGCCGGTGCGCGTGCGGGCCTTCAACAACCTGCTGGTGGGCAACCGCCGCTTCGCCACCGAGTCCTCCTGGGAGCTGCGCAACAACCTGGTGGTGGACTGGGACGCCTTCGTGCTGGCCGCGCGCGAGAACTACACGCCGCGCCCCGGCTCGCCGCTGCGCGGCAAGGTGGTGGATCCGGGGCCGGGGCCGGACGGCCTGTCGCTGCGACTCGAGCGCCAGTACCGCCATCCGCGCGGCAGCGTCGCGCTCTCGGGGCCGGCCCAGTTTCCCGGTGCGCTGCAGGGCGCCTGAGGCCGGGCGCCGCGGGCGAAGCGCTACAGTGCATACCTATGCTCGCCTATCGTCACGCCTTCCATGCCGGCAATCATGCCGATGTCCTCAAACACCTGGTGCTGTCCCAGGTGCTGCGCTATATGGGCGAGAAGGACAAGGCCTACACCCTGGTGGACACCCATGCCGGCGCCGGCGGCTACTCGATCGAGGGCCGCTACGCGCAGAAGACCGCCGAATACAGCGCCGGCGTGGCGCGCCTGTACGACCGCAAGGACCTGCCGGCGCCGCTGGCCGCCTACATGGACCTGGTGCGGCAGTTCAACACCGACGGCCAGCTGCGCCAGTACCCGGGCTCGCCGGCCATCGCCAACCTGCTGATGCGCGAGCAGGACCGCCTGCGCTGCTACGAGCTGCACCCGACCGACCACCGCATCCTGCAGAGCTATCTGGAGACCCGGCCCAACACCCAGGTCAGCGACAAGGACGGCTTCGCCAGCCTGAAGGGCGAGCTGCCGCCGCCCTCGCGCCGCGCCGTGGTGCTGATGGACCCGCCCTACGAGATCAAGACCGACTACGCCAAGGTGCTGGCCGCGCTGCGCGAGGGCCTGCAGAAGTTCGCCGAGGGCGTGTTCCTGATCTGGTATCCGCAACTCGCGCTGCTGGAATCCACCCAGCTGGCCCAGCGCCTGAAGGCCGCCGCCGACGCCGGCGCCAAGAAGGGCTGGCTGCATGTGCGCCTGACCGTGACCCAGCCCGACGAGCGCGGCTTCGGCATGCTGGGCAGCGGCATGTTCGTCGCCAACCCGCCGTTCACCCTGCACGACGAGCTGCAGCAATGCATGCCCTATCTGGTCGAGCGCCTGGGGCAGTACGACGGGGCCAATTTCGTGCTGGAACAAAAGACCGCCTGATGATCACCTGCCATCTGCGCTACGTCCTCGACCCCTACAAGCTGGCCGAGTTCGAGCATTACGGCAAGCTCTGGATCCCGCTGGTCGAGAAGTTCGGCGGCCGCCACCATGGCTATTTCCTGCCCTCGGAGGGCGCCAACAATATCGCGCTGGCGATGTTCAGCTTTCCCTCGCTGGCCAGCTACGAGGACTACCGCCACCGCTCGATGCAGGATGCCGACTGCCTGGCGGCCTTCCGGTACGCGGAAGAAACGCGCTGCATCCTCAGCTACGAGCGCAGCTTCTTCCGCCCCCTGTTCGGCGACGCGGCGCCGACGCGAGCCTGATCGTCCCAAGACCCTGTTCGGCGCCGCCAGGTTCTTCCACCGACAGCGCCCGGCCCGCGGGCCGGCTAGCATTGCAGGGCCTTCTTGCCCCTTTGGGGACATCTCCATGAGCGAACAGCAGAAGATCCATTTCTACAAGGGCCCGGCCGGCGGCTGGGGCGCGCTGAAGAGCGTGGCCAAGCATCTGCAGGCGCAGGGCATCGCGCTCAAGGGGGCGAAGACCCTGCTGTCGGCCAACCAAGCCGAGGGCTTCGACTGCCCCGGCTGTGCCTGGCCCGACCGCGACCACCGCTCGACCTTCGAGTTCTGCGAGAACGGCGCCAAGGCCGTCGCCGCCGAGGCCACCGCGCACCGCGCCACGCCCGCGGTGCTGGGCGAGCACCGCGTCTCCTGGCTGGCCGAGCAGAGCGATTTCTACCTGGAGAACCTGGGCCGCATCACCGAGCCGCTGGTCTACGACGCGGCCAGCGACCGCTATGTGCCGATCGAGTGGGACGAGGCCTTCGAGCTGATCGCCGCGCGGCTCAATGCGCTGGCCACGCCGGACGAGGCGATCTTCTACACCTCGGGCCGCGCCAGCAACGAGGCCGCCTTCCTCTACCAGCTGTTCGTGCGCGAGTTCGGCACCAACAACTTCCCCGACTGCTCGAACATGTGCCACGAGCCCAGCGGCCAGGGCCTGAAGCCGACCATCGGCATCGGCAAGGGCACGGTGACCTTGGAGGACTTCGAGCGGGCCGATGCGATCTTCGTGTTCGGCCAGAACCCCGGTACCAACCATCCGCGCATGCTCGGCGAGCTGCGCGCGGCCTCCAAACGCGGCGCGAAGATCGTCAGCTTCAACCCGCTGCGCGAGCGCGGGCTGGAGCGTTTCGCCGACCCGCAGGACAAGTTCGAGATGGCGACCTTGGGCTCGACGCCGATCTCGACCCATTATTTCCAGCTGCGCATAGGCGGCGACCTGGCCGCGATCAAGGGCCTGGCCAAACGCCTTCTCGAACTCGACGACATGGCGCGCGCCGAGGGCCGCGAGCGCCTGCTGGATGTCGACTTCATCGCCCAGCACACCCAGGGCTTCGAGGCCTTCGAGGCCGATCTGCGCGCCGAGAGCTGGGCCACCCTGGTCGAGGAATCGGGCCTGAGCCAGGAGCAGCTGTGCGCCGCCGCCGATATCTATGCCCAGGCCGAAAGCACCATCATCTGCTGGGGCATGGGCATCACCCAGCACCAGCATTCGGTCGCGACGATCCAGCAGATCGCAGCCCTGCTGATGCTGCGCGGCAATCTGGGCCGGCCCGGCGCCGGCGCCTGTCCGGTGCGCGGCCACAGCAATGTGCAGGGCGACCGCACGATGGGCATCTACGAGAAGCCGCCCCAGGCCTTCCTCGACAAGCTTGGCGAGGTGTTCGGCTTCGAGCCGCCGCGTCGGGACGGCTACGACACGGTGGAGGCGATCCGGGCGATGCTGGACGGCGCGGGCAAGGTGTTCTTCGCGCTGGGCGGCAATTTCGCCTCGGCCACGCCCGACACCGTCGCCACCTGGCGGGCGCTGCGCAGGTGCGAGCTGACCGTCCATGTCGCCACCAAGTTCAACCGCAGCCACACGATCCATGGCAAGCAGGCGCTGGTGCTGCCCTGTCTCGGCCGCACCGAGATCGACCTGCAGGCCGCCGGCCCGCAGGGCGTCACGGTGGAGGACTCGATGAGCATGGTGCACCTGTCCAGCGGCATGAACGCGCCGGCCTCCGCGCACCTGCTGTCCGAGCCGATGATCGTCGCGCGCCTGGCCGCCGCCACCTTGAAGGGCCGCAGCCGCACGCCGTGGCTGTGGCTGGTCGAGGACTATGCGCGCATCCGCGACAAGATCGAGGCCGTGCTGCCCGACTTCGAGGGCTTCAACGAAAAGCTCAAGAAACCCGGCGGCTTCCGCCTGCGCAACACGCCCTCGGAGCGGGTCTGGACCACGCCCACCGGCAAGGCCAACTTCATCCCCTTCAAGGTGCCGACCGACACCTCGCTGCACCAGGCGCGCCGCCAGGTGCGCGATGCCGTGGTGTTCACCTTGGCAACCGTGCGCTCGCACGACCAGTACAACACGACGATCTACGGCATGGACGACCGCTACCGCGGCGTCTGGGGCCATCGCCGCGTGGTCTTCATCAATGCCAAGGACCTGCAGGCGATCGGCATGAAGGCCGGCGACTGGGTCGACATCACCAGCGTCTGGGCCGACGGCGAGCAGCGCCGCGCCGAGAAGTTCGTGCTGGTCGAGTACGACATCCCGCGCGGCTGCCTGGCCAGCTATTTCCCCGAGACCAATGCGCTGGTGCCGCTGGCCAGCGTCGCGATCGGCGCCGGCACGCCGACCTCCAAGTCGATCCCGGTGGTGCTGACCTTGCGGCCGCAGGATTCTCCGCTGGCCGAGGCGCGCAGCGTCAATGATGACGCCACCGCCCACGCCTGAGGCCCTGGCCGAGGCGGCGCTGCGCGCCCTGGCCGAGCTGGACTTGGGGCAGGGCGTCTCGCTGCCGCGCCTTGCCAAGCGCCTGGGCCTGCGCGTCAGCGTGCTGCTGCGCCTCTACACGCTGATGAGCGACGCGCGCCTCGGCGCCGAGGCCGGCCCCGGCTGGGTGCGCCTCCTGTGCGACGATCAGGGTCGCTGGCGGGCCTGGATCACCGCGGCGGGAAGGGGCGAACCGGAATGACGAAGCGCATCGAGCTGGACACCGATCTGCCGCTGCCGGCCGCGCTGGTCGAGGTGCATCCGCGCCGCCTCGGCAGCGACGCTCCCTCCGCGAGCGAATGGGTGGCCGAGGAGGTGCCGATCGCGCTGGAGTTCAACGGCCTCTCGCATGCGGTGATGCTGGCCACGCCGCTGGACCTGGAGGACTTTGCGCTGGGCTTCTCGCTCAGCGAGGGCCTGCTCGACACGCCGGCCGATCTGCTGGATCTGGCCGTGGCGCCGCAATGCCAGGGCCTGGCGCTGCAGCTGAGCGTCAGCGCGCGCTGCGAGATGCGCCTGAAGGAGCGCCGCCGCAGCTTGGCCGGCCGCACCGGCTGCGGCCTGTGCGGCACCGACAGCCTGGAACAGGTGTTCCGCCCGCTGAGCCGCCCGGTGCTGGCGCCGCGGGTCGGGCCCGCCGCGCTGGCGCGCGCGATGCGCGAGCTGGCCGCGGCCCAGCCGCTGCAGCGCCGCAGCGGCGGCGTGCATGCGGCCGCCTGGTGCGCGCCGGACGGGCGCTTGCGCCTGCTGCGCGAGGACGTGGGCCGGCACAACGCGCTGGACAAGCTGGTCGGCGCGCTGGCGCGCCTCGACGGCCATGACCCGCGCGACGGCTTCGTCGCCGTCACCAGCCGCGCCAGCTTCGAGATGGTGCAGAAGACCGCCCAGGCCGGCATCGGCCTGCTGGCCGCCGTCTCCGCGCCCACGTACCTGGCGATCCGCACCGCCGAGGCCGCCGGACTGGCGCTGGCCGGCTTCGTGCGCGAGGGGCGGGCGACCTTGTACAGCGGCGGCGCCGAGTGATCCGGCGGGCCTAGATCTCCAGCAGCTGCAGATCGAGCGCGCGTTCCAGCAGCCACAGCAGGGCCAGCGCCGCCACCAGCGCCGAACCGCCGCCCAGTAGCCTGCGCGGATAGAAGGAGCGGGTCCGCAGCAGCCAGGCCAGGGGCACGAACAGCGCCACGATGGCCAGTTGGCCGGCCTCGACGCCGAGGTTGAACATCAGCAGCGGCCCGGCCAGCGCCCCCCTTGCCAGTCCCAGGCTTTGCAGCGCACCCGCGAAGCCGAAGCCGTGGATCAGGCCGAACACGAAGGTCAGCTTCCAGCGCTCCTTCTTGATGACCGGAAAGAGGTTGTTCAGCGCGGCCAGCAGCACGCTGGCCGCGATCAGCGATTCGACCCAGCGCGACGGCGGGCTCAGCAGCCCGAAGGCCGCCAGCGCCAGGGTGAGCGAATGCGCGGCGGTGAAGGCGGTGACGACGCCCGCCACCTCGACCAGCACCGGGCGCAGCCGCGGCGCCGGATGCCAGCTCACCGACCGGCGCAGCAGCACCGCGGGCAGCAACAGGGTCAGCAGGAACAGCACATGATCCAGGCCGGTCCAGATATGGTGCAGGCCCTCGACGAAGAAGCTGGCCAGCCCCGGCGGGTCGCTCAGGGCCAGGCTGCGTGCGGCGCCGTCCGGCGCCAGCACCAGGGTCTGCGGGGCCTGGCCGGCGCGTTCCAGGCGCAGGATGCCGCGATGGCCGGCGTCGCTGGCGGCAAACAGGCGGTAGGCCAGGCTCAGGTCTTGCAGCGGCGCGGCCTCGCAATGCCAGACGCGCTGCAGCACCGCGTAGCGGCCATCGCCGTGGCTGTCGATCAGCAAGGGCTGTGCTGCGCCGGGCCGGCAGGGTGCACCCTGGCGGTCGCGCGGCCGCAGCGTGAGGCCGGCATCGGCCAGGGCCTGGATCTCGGCCTGGCGCGGGTGCAGTTCGCCCCAGCGCAGCGCGCCGTCGCCATCGGCATCCAGGGCCAGCTCGCGGTCCAGGTCGCGCAGCGCGATGTCCAGGCGCAGGTGCAGTGCCTGATCGCCCTGCGGCGTCAGGCGCAGATAGGCGTCGCTGGCCTGGTGCGCGGCGGCCGGGCCGGCGAGCAGCATGGCCAGCAGTCCGGGCAGCAGCGGCCTCATCGCGCGGCCTCCGCCGCCTGCAGGCGCCGGTCGGCGAGACCCAGCGCGCGAAGCGGCTCGGCGGCCTGGGGCCGGCCCGCAGCCCGCGCGGCGCGGGCCAGCAACAGGGCGTCGGCCGGCTCGCGCTGGCGGGCCCAGTTGGCCTCGGCCCAGCGCAGCGCGGCCGGCGCATCGGCCTGCAGCTCCAGCGCGTAGCGGGCCAACTCGCGCTCGTGGCCCTCCGCCTGGTCCGGGCTGTGCTGCTGCGCGGCCGCGAAGCGCGCAGCCAGTTCGGCCCGGGCCGCGGCGGCGCGCCCGGCCTCGCCGCCGCGGCGCAGGGCGATCGCCTGGCGCAGCAGCAGGGCGTCGGCCAGCGGCCGGGGCTGATCGTCCAGCAGCGCCAGCACCTCGCGCCACCGGCCCCGGTCCAGCAGCCAGTCGGCATAGGCGGCGCGCGGATAGACGCCGGGCGCCGCCTGCAGCGCCGCGCGGTATAGGGCCTCGGCCTCGGGCGCGCCGCGGCGCTCGGCCAGCTCGGCGCGCAGCAGGGCGAGCCAGGCCCGCGGCGCGCCGGGCAGCGCGGCTAGTTCGGCCAGCTCGCGATCGGCCGCGTCGAAGGCGCCGCGCAGGCTGGCCAGCTCGGCCAGGCAGGCGCGGCCATGCAGGGCCACCTGCGGCCCCAGCACGGCATAGCGCGGGCCGCTCAGGCGCGCGCAGCCGGCGCGGGCCTCGTCCCAGCGGCCACGCAGCTGCAGCAGGGCCGCGTGGTCGAGCTCGGCCTGCGCGCGGATCGGCAGCGGCGTGGCGGGCTCGGCCAGCAGGGCCTGCAGTTCGGCCAGGGCCGGCTCGAAGCGATGCTGGCTCTGGCGGATGGCGGCGCGCAGCAGGCGCACCGGTGCCGGCGCGGCCGACTGCTCCCACCAGGGCGCCAGCGCTGCCTGGGCCTGGCCGAGCTCCCGCGGGTCGCCGTCGCGGCGCGCGCGCTCCAGCGCCTCGCGCGCCAGCCGCAGGGCCTGCGGCAGCTGCGCCGGGGCCCGGCGCAGTTCGGCGCGCAGGCGGCGCTCGGCAGCGTCCAGGCGCCGCGGCAGGCGCTCGACCAGCTCCGCATCGTCGGCCGGGACATGGGGTGCGGCCCGACCGCTGCCGCAGGCCAGGGCCAGCGGCAGCAGGGCGGCGAGCAGCAGCAGCTTCATCGCCACGGCGCCTCAGCCGAGCGGGGCCGGTTCCTCGGTCTCGCTGCCGGGCGGCGTGTCGACCTTGTCGACGCCCAGCGGCTCCGCGCTCTCGCCGGCGCTCCGGCTGAGGCCCAGCGTGAACTGGGTGTAGGCCGCCGACGAGGCCAGGGCGCTGTCCGGCACCTGGGCCGGGTCGCTGACCGGTGGTTCGGACGGGGCCTTGTTATCGCCGCCGCCGCCACCGCAGCCGCCGAGCAGCAGGCTGGCGATCAAGGGAGCGAACTTGTGGTGCAGCATGTCGTTCTCCTTGGTTGGGCTCACTTGGTACCGCCGATCGGCGTGAACAGGTAGGGGAAGCCGGGCAGCAGCGGGGCCGCGGCCTGGTCCACCGCGTCGTGCAGCTTCAGCGCGGTGGCGCCCAGCGGCACATTGGCGGGCTTGCAGTCGACGCCCAGGGCCAGGGCGTTGGCATCGCCGTTGGCCATGCACAGCCCGCCCATCACGGCCACCAGGGCCACATCGACCACGTCGTCCTTGGGGCGGCGGCCGTTGGGGAAGCCGGCCATGTCGCTGCCGCCGGCCAGGATATTGCCCACCACGCCCAGGCGGTTCTGCTGCGCGAAGGGCACCGGCGCGATCGCGGTGTTCAGGCGCAGCATCTCCGAGGCCACCACCTGGGCCGGCTGGTTCAGGCCCTTGATGCCGGTCAGGAAGGTGGTGACCAGGTCGGTGCGCGGCAGGTTCCTGGGCGCGATGCCGGGCAGGCTCAGCGCGATCTCCAGCAGGGCCGGCAGGCTCGGGTGGGTGACATAGGCGGCGAAGCGGCCGTCGTCCCTGGGCTTGCCGGCGTTGAAGCGGTCCTTGTCGGGCAGGCCGATCACCACCTCGTTGACCAGGGGCATGCCGAGGCGCGAGACCTGGACCCAGGCGCCGCCGACCTTCTCGCTGGTCTGGTGGCCGCTCCTGGGCGTCGGGTCCAGCACCCGGGCCTGGCGCAGGCTGGCCGTGGTCCAGCCGCCGATCACCGGCTCGCTGCCGGCGGTGAGGCAGCTCCCGTGGATCTCCAGCGCCAAGGTGGTGACGTTCTTGTTCTCGATGTCGCTCCTGGCGGCGCCGATCAGGGTCGGATCGGTGATCACGCCGACCGGTGCATTGACCAGGTCGAAGATCGTGCCCAGGTTGACCGCGAAGGGGTCCTTGCGCTGGCCGACGAAGACCTTGCCCGGCTGCGCGCAGCCCGGGATATTGACCGGATAGACATGCTGGGCCGCATAGGCCGCGTAGTCGGGAATGGTCTTGACGCCGATGTTGTCGACCGGCTTGTCGAAGCTCGCGGCGCCGCTGCCCGCATGGCTGAGGGACTGGCGAGCACCGGCGCGGCGGTCGCCGCGCACGATGTCCACCGTGTAGCTCTCGCCGAGATTGAGCGTGGCGGCGCGCGGCGCGCTCACCGTGCCGGCCTGGATCAGCGGGATCGCGGTCTGCTTGTCGCCGATCGGCAGGGCCACGCCGGCCAGCTTGTTCCTGAAGCGGAACTGGAAGCTCAGGTCTTCCCGGGCATCGCCGTTGTTGTCGATATGGATCTCGTAGAGCGCGTTGGGGTCCAGCGCGAAGTAGTTGGGGCCGCCGTAGGCGTCCTGCAGCGGCAGGTAGTTGGCGATCAGGGTCACATAGCCGGTGCGGCCGGCCTCGTAGCTGGCGAACATGTAGAAGTCGCTGGCGTCGACCTTGGGGACCGTGGTGATGAAGGGCGCTTCGCGGTGGCTGGAGGCCAGCGCCGTGCCCGCGAGCAGGGCGACCAGGGCGGCCAGGGCGGGGCGGGCGGGCAATCGGAGGGCATGAGGTGATGGCATGAGGCGTCTCCTGGAGGCGGCCGGCAGCTTGCCGGCCACCGCTGCTTACGCCGCATGCCGTCGATCGGATGCAGGGAAGGGCCCCGATGAACTAGGGGGCGTGCTTAGGCTCAAGCGGGCGTTGCCGCAGACCCGGCCCCGCCAGTTGACGGGCGACTTTGCGGGAGCCGAGGAGCACAGCGGCGCGGGGCGCGCGCGTCAGCGCGCCTCCACCACTGACCGGGCGCGTCTGTCTGACCGCAGCGAGCCGCAGGCGAGCGCAGGGAGTTATGCGCCCGCCCCGCGGCGCGAGCACCGCAGGGCAGTCATGCCGGCCGGCAGGCCGGCATGACCCCCGCACCGGAGCCCGGCGGCTGGCGGGGCTGGGGCTGCGACGCGCCGGCCGGCGTCGTCGGCGGGAGAGTGGTGCGATACGGTTGAATGTCGAGTCAGCCTAGCGTCGCTCCACCACCAGCGGCCGCAGCGCCAGCTCGCTGCGCAGGCGCTCGGCCGCCTGGCGGGCGTCGTCGCGGTTGGCATAGGGGCCGGCCTGCAGGCGATGCAGGCCCTTGTCGCGCACCACGGCCAGCAGCGGCGCCAGCCAGTCCATGCGGCCCACCACCTGCTGGCGCATGGCCTCGGCGCCGTCCAGCCTGGCGTAGGCGCCCAGCTGCACCCAGAAGCCGGCGGCGATCTTGGCCTCGGTGCGCGGCGCGGGCGCGGCCTCGGCCGGCGGCGCCACGCTGGCGGTGCCGCCGAGCTCGGGTGCCCCGGGGGCGGCGCTGGCCACAAAGACCGGCGGCGGCTCGGCGGCCGGTGCACCGCCGTCGCCATTGCGCGTCCAGGCGCCGGTGCGGATGTCCTCGTAGGTCAGGCGCTCCAGCTCCACCGGGCTGACGCCGCGCAGCACATCGAGCTTGAGCGCGGCGGTGTAGCTGAGATCGACGATGCGGCCGGCATGGAAAGGGCCGCGGTCGTTGATGCGCACGATCACCTCGCGGCCGTTCTTCGGGTTGCGCACCCTGGCGTAGCTGGGGATGGGCATGGTCGGATGCGCGGCCGTCATCGCGTACATGTTGTAGACCTCGCCGCTGGCGGTGGGCCGGCCGTGGAACTTCTTGCCGTACCAGGAGGCCAGGCCGCGTTCGATCAGGGGCTGGTCGTCGGTGATCGGCTCGTAGCGCTGGCCCAGCACCTCGTAGGGCTTGTTGGGCCCGCCCCGACGGATGGCTTCCAGCTTGGGCAGGGCGTCCGGCACCTTGTGCAGATCGGGCGGGATCACGGCGTCGGGACCGTCCTTGTCGGGCCAGGGGCCGGGACCGGGCAGGCGCGAGGGGGACGGGGGGCGCGAGGCGCAGCCGGCCAGCAGGGCCAGCAGCAGCGCGATCGGGACCAGGGACGAAGACTTCCGCATCGGCCGCGATGGTAGCCGGCTTGGCGCGCGCCCCGGCGGCGCCGATACCAAGGGATACGCAAAGCCCGCCACGCGCACCGCGCCGGCATTGGCTATGCTGCGCCTTCCTCACATCGTCTCGACAAGCGTTTCTCGCCATGACCGACTACGTTTTCGCCCCCCAGGAACAGCCCAGCGTTGCCGTGTGCGGCAGCCAGCAGCGCTATGCGGTCAGCCGCATCTTCTGCGTCGGCCGCAACTACGCGGCGCATGCGCGCGAGATGGGCGGCAACCCCGACCGCGAGGCGCCGTTCTACTTCACCAAGCCGGCCAATGCCCTGCTGCCCTCGGGCTCCAGCATGGCCTACCCGCCTGGCACGCAGAACCTGCATTACGAGATGGAGCTGGTGATCGCGATCGGCGCGCCGGTCTACAAGGCCGCGCCCGAGGCCGCCGCGGCCGCCGTCTGGGGCTATGCCGCGGGACTGGACATGACGCGCCGCGACCTGCAGGCCGAGGCCAAGGCCGCCGGCCGGCCCTGGGACACGGCCAAGGGCTTCGAGAACTCGGCCGTGATCACCGAGCTGGTGCCGGCGGCCCAGGTGGGCGAGCTGAAGGCCGGCGCGATCACGCTGGCCGTCAATGGCAGCGAGAAGCAGCGCGGCGACCTCTCGGACATGATCTGGAGCGTGCCCGAGATCGTGGCCAACCTGTCGCAGTTCTACCACCTGCAGCCCGGGGACCTGATCTACACGGGCACGCCCGAGGGCGTCGGCGCGGTGCGGCCGGGCGACCGCATCAGCGGCCGGATCGAGGGCCTGCCGGAATTGAGCCTGACAATCACGGCTCCCGAGTAAGCAAGACCCCTTTGTCCGCCGCAGCGATGTTCGACCACAACGAGACCCTGGAAGAAGCCCGCGCCCGCAATATCCGCGAGGCGCTGTTCGAAGACATCGGCGTGGCCGACTGGACCGCCCGGCTGGTGCCGGCCGGGCGCCGCGTCAGGGCCCAGGTGCGGGTGCGCGAGGACGCGGTGCTGTGCGGCCGCGACTGGTTCGAGGGCGTGTTCGCCGCGCTCGATGCCACGGCGCGCATCGCCTGGCATTACGCCGAGGGCGCGCGCATGGCGGCCGACACCCTGGTCTGCGAGATCGAGGCCGACGGCCGGTCGCTGTTGAGCGCCGAGCGCCCGGCGCTGAACTTCCTGCAGCTGCTCTCCGGCACCGCGACCCTGACGCGCGCCCATGCCGACGCGATCGCGGGCGCCAGCCCGAATCCGCAGGGCTGCGCGGTGCTGGACACGCGCAAGACCCTGCCGGGCCTGCGCCTGGCGCAGAAATACGCGGTGCGGGTGGGCGGCGGCGCGAACCAGCGCCTGGCCCTCTATGCCGGCATCCTGATCAAGGAGAACCACATCGCCGCGGCCGGTGGCGTCGGCGCGGCGCTGCGCGCGGCCCAGGCCTTGAATGCCGGCGTGGACATCCAGATCGAGGTGGAGAGCCTGGCCGAGCTCGAAGAGGCGCTGGACGCCGGCGCCACCAGCGTGCTGCTGGACAACTTCAGCGAGCCGATGATGCGGGAGGCCGTGGCCTCGAATGCCGGGCGCGGCCGACAGGCCTTGCTGGAGGTATCCGGCGGCGTGGCGATCGAGCAGCTGCGCTGGATCGCCACCACCGGCGTGGATCGCATCTCGATCGGCCGCCTTACCAAGGATGTGAGAGCGGTCGACTACTCGATGCGGGTGCTGGGCCCGGCCTAGTCACCGCAAGCCGTGGCGCCAGTTCGGCGCCTCGACGACCCCAGCGCACCGGCCCCGCGGGGCCGAGCCGTACCGGCTCATGCCCATCACCTCAGCCGCGCCGCGCGGCCTGCTTGGCGGTGGTGTTCAG
>NZ_JBWKPM010000022.1:0-92599 GCF_059418245.1 Roseateles sp. GW821-FHT09B06
CCGGCACCCGTGCCGGATGGCCGGGCCGCGGCCGACGCCAGCCTGCGCGGCATCGCGGCGCTCGCCAATGGCGGCCGCCGCGCCGAGGCCGAGGCCGCCTGCGCCGCCCATCTGGCCGCCCATGGCCCGTCGGCGGAGCTGTATTGCTGGTGGGGCCTGCTGAGCGACGGCGCCGGCCAGGGCGCCGCGGCCGAGGCTCATTACCGCCGGGCGCTCTATCTGGATCCGCAGCATGCCGAGGCGCTGGCCCATCTGGCCGCGCTGCTGGCCGCGCGCGGCGACCGCGCCGGCGCAGCGCGGCTGCGCCAGCGCCTGAAGCCGGGAGCGCCGCGATGAGCCCCGCTGACACCGAGCCCATCGACGCCTGCTGGCAGCGCATCGGCGTGCAGGGCGACCGCAGCTGCCCGCGCCTGGTCGAGCATGTGCATTGCCGCAACTGCGAGCAACATGCGCGCGCCGCGCAGCTGCTGCTGGATCGCCACGCGCTGCAGCTGGCGGACGCGCCGCCACCGGTGCCGGACGCGCCGGCGCGCGACGCGCAGCGCTCGGCCCTGCTGTTCCGCGTCGGCCAGGACTGGCTGGCGCTGGGCACCGCCGCGCTCGCCGAGGTGGCTGCGCCGGTGCCGGTGCACGGCCTGCCGCACCAGCGCGCGCGCATGCTGCTGGGCGTCTGCAATGTGCGCGGCGCGCTGGTGCCCTGCGTGTCGCTGCAGCGCCTGCTGGGGCTGGCCGACGAGGCCGCGCCGGACGAGGCGGACAAGCCGCAGATGCTGATCCTCGACGCCCCCGGCGGCCCGCTGGTCGCGCCGGTCAGCCAGATCGACGGCATCCACGCGATCCCGACGCGGCTGCTCGGCGCGCCCGGCCGCGACAGCGCCCTGCCGGCCAGCCGGCTGGCCGCCGGCGTGCTGCAATGGCAGGGCCGCAGCATCACCTGGCTGGACGAGGCCGCGCTGGTGCAGGCCATGGTGGGGAGCCTCAAATGAGCCCGGATTCGCTGCGCGACGCCTCGATGCTGGATCTGTTCCGGCTCGAGGCCCAGGCCCAGACCCAGGTGCTCGACGCCGGGCTGCTGGTGCTGGAGCGCGAACCGGGCGATCCGGCCCAGCTGGAGGCCTGCATGCGCGCCGCCCATTCGCTGAAGGGCGCGGCGCGCATCGTCGGCCTGGACGACGCGGTGCGGCTGGCCCATGCGATGGAGGACCTGCTGGTGGCGGCGCAGCGCGGCGCGCCGCCGCTGCAGGCCGGGCAGATCGACGCGCTGCTGCGCGGCTCGGACGCGCTGTTGCGCTGCGGCGAGGGCGCCAGCATCGCGGCGGACCTGCCGGCGCTGCTGGCGCGCCTGAGCGATCCGGGCGCCGCTGCGCCGCCCGCAGCGCCCGCCCCCGCCTCGACGCCGGCATCGGTCGCCGCGGCCGAGCCGGACGCGGCGCCCGACCTGCGCGGCCGCGTGCTGCGCGTCTCGGCCGAGCGGCTCGACCATCTGCTCGACCTGGCCGGCCGTTCGCTGGTGGCGGCGCAACGCGCCGCACCGCTGGGCGAGGAGCTGCGCCGGCTCAAGCGCCTGCAGGACCAGGCGCGGCGCTCGCTCGACCAGCTGCGCGAGGCCACGCTGGGCCAGCTGGCACCGCAGGCGCAGGCGCTGCTGGCCGATGCCGGCAACTGGCTGGCCGAGACCCAGGGCCGGCTGCAGCAGCATGCCGAGGCCTTCGACGCCTTCGCCTGGAGCCACGGCCGGCGCAGCCAGCAGCTTTACGACAGCGCCTTGGCCTCGCGGATGCGGCCCTGCGCCGACCTGATGGAGGGCAAGGCGCGCATGGTGCGCGACCTGGGCCAGCAGCTGGGCAAGCCGGTGCAGCTGGAACTCGAGGGCGCCCAGACCCCGGCCGACCGCGACCTGCTGGAGCGCCTGGAGGCGCCGCTGATCCACCTGCTGCGCAACGCGGTGGCGCATGGCATCGAGGCGCCGGCGCAGCGCCTGGCACGCGGCAAGCCGGCCCAGGGCCGGCTGCAGCTGCGCGCGCGCCATGCGGCCGGCCATCTGGTGCTGGAGCTGGAGGACGACGGCGGCGGCGTCGATCTGGAGCGCCTGCGCGCCGCCGTGCTGGCGCGCAGGCTGGCGCCGCCGGAGGCGGTGGCGCGGCTCGACGAGGACGAGCTGCTGGCCTTCCTGTTCCTGCCCGGCTTCTCGCTCAGCGAGACGGTCGACGAGGTGGCGGGCCGCGGTGTCGGGCTGGACGCGGTCCAGCACGAGCTGCGCCAGCTGCGCGGCAGCGTGCGCATGCGCCAGCGCAGCGGCGCCGGCACGCAGTTCCGGCTCGAGCTGCCGCTGACGCTGTCGGTGGTGCGCAGCCTGGTCGTCGAGGTCGGCGGCGAGGCCTATGCGCTGCCGCTGGCGCGCGTCGATCGCATGCTGCGCGTGGCGCCGCAGGACATCGTCGCGATCGAGGGGCGCCAGCATGTCTGGCATGAGGGCCGGGCGATCGGCCTGATCGCCGCCAGCCAGCTGCTGCAGCTGGTGCCGGGGCAGCGCGACGAGCTGGGCCTGCCGGTGCTGCTGCTGCGCGACCGCGAGGCCAGCCATGCGCTGGCCGTCGACCGCCTGATCGGCGAGCAGAGCCTGGTCGTGATGCCGCTGGACGCGCGCCTCGGGCCGGTGCGCAATGTCGCGGCCGGCGCGCTGCTGGACGACGGCACGCCGGTGCTGATCCTCGACGTCGAGGACCTGCTGGGCTCGGTCGCCAAGCTGCTCGGCGGCGGGCAGATCGAGCGCGTCGCCCGCCCCGACGGCCGCGCCCAGCAGCAGCGCAAGCGCGTGCTGGTGGTCGACGATTCGCTGACCGTGCGCGAGCTGGAGCGCAAGCTGCTGAGCGGCCATGGCTATGCGGTGACGGTCGCGGTCGACGGCATGGACGGCTGGAACGCCTTGCATGCCGAGGACTTCGACCTGCTGGTGACCGACATCGACATGCCGCGCATGGACGGCATCGAGCTGGTCGGCCGGGTGCGGCGTGACGCGCGGCTGCAGTCGCTGCCGGTCATCGTCGTCTCCTACAAGGACCGCGAGGAGGACAAGCGCCGCGGCCTGGAGGCCGGCGCCGACCATTACCTGGCCAAGTCCAGCTTCCACGACGAGACCCTGCTCGAAGCGGCACGCATGCTGATCGGGGAGGCACTGGAGTGAAGCTGGGCCTGCTCGCCGACCTGCCCGCGACCGCGCAGCTGCTGCGCCAACTGCTGGCGCCGGCGCATCAGCTGCTGTGGCAGGCCGGCAGCGACGCGGAGGCGCTGCTGCGCTGCCGCGCGCAGCGCCCCGAGCTGCTGCTGCTGGAGCTGAGCGGGCCGGAGCGGGTCGAGCTGGTGCGGCGCATCATGGACGAGACGCCCTGCGCGATCCTGCTCTTCACGACCGCGGCGGCGGCGCGCACCGAGCTGGTGTTCGAGGCGATGGGCCATGGCGCGCTGGACGTGGTGACGCTGCCCGAGCCGGCGGCCGGCGCGGCGGCCCTGCTGCGCAAGATCCAGAACATCTACTGGCTGACCCACCAGAGCCTCGGCGCGAGCTCGCGGCACGCCGGCGCGCGGCGTGCGCGCGGCGCGCCGCTGGTGGCGGTCGGCGCCTCGGCCGGCGGGCCGGCCAGCCTGAGCGCGCTGCTGCGCGAGCTGCCGGCCGGCTTCGGCGCGGCGCTGGTGCTGGTCCAGCACCTGGACGAGAAGTTTTCCGCCGGCATGGCCGACTGGCTGGCGCGCGAATCGCCGCTGCCGGTGCGGCTGGCGCGCGCCGGCGAGGCGCCGCAGCCGGGCGTCGTGCTGCTGGCCGGCGGCAACGAACACCTGCAGCTGCGCGCGAGCGGCGAGCTGGCCTATGCGGCCGAGCCCGGCGCGCATCCGTACCGGCCCTCGATCGATGTCTTCTTCGAGAGCCTGGCGCGGCATTGGCAGGGCCGGGCGGTCGGCGTATTGTTGACCGGCATGGGCCAGGACGGTGCGCGCGGGCTCAAGGCGATGCGCGAGCGCGGCTTCGTGACGATCGCGCAGGACCGGGCCAGCAGCGCCGTCTACGGCATGCCCAAGGCGGCCGTCGACCTCGACGCCGCGGTCGAGGTGCTGCCGCTGAGCCGCATCGCGGCCCGCCTGGTGGAACTGTGCGCCTGACAATAACGATAAGGAGATCCTTTTGAGCGAGCATCCGATGAACGACCCCGTGCCGGCCGCGCACGACGATTTCGAGGCCATGGTGCTGCTGGTGGACGATCAGGCGATGATCGGCGAGGCCGTGCGGCGCATGCTGAGCAGCGAGGCCGGCGTCGACTTCCATTTCTGCAGCGACGCCGCCCAGGCCGTCGACACGGCCGCGCGCATCCAGCCGACGGTGATCCTGCAGGACCTGGTGATGCCCAATGCCGACGGCCTGGACCTGGTGCGCGCCTACCGCGGCGTCGGCGTGCTGCGCGATCTGCCGATCATCGTGCTGTCCAGCAAGGAGGAATCCAAGGTGAAGAGCGATGCCTTCGCGGCGGGCGCCAACGACTACCTGGTCAAGCTGCCGGACCCGATCGAGCTGATCGCGCGCATCCGCTACCACTCGCGCGCCTACCGCGCGCTGAAGCAGCGCGACGAGGCCTATCGCGCGCTGCGCCTGAGCCAGCAGAAGCTGCTCGAGACCAATCTGATCCTGCAGCGCATGATGCGCTCGGACAGCCTGACCGGCCTGGCCAACCGGCATCATTTCGACGAGTACCTGGACGCCGAATGGAAGCGCGCCCAGCGCACGCGGCAGGCCCTGTCGCTGCTGCTGATCGACATCGACTACTTCAAGAACTACAACGACCGCTTCGGCCATGTGATGGGCGACGAGACCCTGACCCGCGTGGCCGGCGCGCTGCGCGGCTGCTGCACGCGCGCCGGCGACCTGGCGGCGCGCTACGGCGGCGAGGAGTTCGCCATCGTGCTGCCCAGCACCGCCCAGGACGGCGCACTGCAGCTGGCCGAGGAGGTGCGGCAGGCGGTCGAGGCGCTGGCAATTCGTCATATCGCGCCCGCCGAAGGCGCGTCGGTGACCGTCTCGGTCGGCGTGACGACCCAGGCCCCCCTGCTGGAGATGCAGGCGGTGAGCCTGATCGAACAGGCCGACCGGGCGCTCTACCTGGCCAAGGCCGGCGGTCGCAACCGGGTCGTGCTGGCGCCGCAGGATCCCGAATCCCCTTGAACCCGGGCCTCCAGCACCGCGGCCCAGCACAGCCCACCGAGTCCTCAGCGCGGGGCGCGCAGCAGGGCCAGCATCGGCGAGGGCTGTGCCGCGGCCGGGTCGAAGGGATGCGAGACCTGGCCGCCGATGGCGCCCAGGATCTTGCGCACATAGTGGCGCGTCTCGGCATAGGGCGGCACGCCGCGGTAGCGGTCCACCGCCCGCTCGCCGGCGTTGTAGGCCGCCAGCACCAGGGCCACATCGCCCTCGAAATAGGCCATCAGCCAGCGCAGATAGGCCATGCCGCCGCGGATGTTCTGCACCGGGTCGGTGATGCGCCGGACCTGGAAGCGCGCCGCGGTGTCGGGAATCAGCTGCATCAGGCCCTGGGCATTCTTGGGCGAGACCGCCAGCGGGTCGAAGTTCGATTCGGTGGCCATCACCGCCAGCACCAGATGCGGCGCCAGCTTGTACTGCGGCGCCTCCAGCTTGACGAAGCGCACGATGGGCTCGGGCGCATTCGCCGGCGGCGGCGGCGGGGGCCGCAGCTGCGGCTTGAAGGTCTTTGCGGCCGCCGCGGCCAGCGGCGGCGGATCGCCGTCCGGCGGACGCAGGCAGGGTGGCGGCGAACCCAGCGGCTCGCCCAGCCGGGCCGCCATGGCCTGCGCCTGCGCCAGCCCCTGCTCCGCCGCGGCCGCGAACAGATAGGCGGCCTGGGCGTCGTCGCGCGCGATGCCGCGCGCATTGGTCAGCATCCAGGCCAGGTTGTACTGGGCCACCGCATCGCCGAAACGCGCCGCCCGGCAGTAGAGCTGGGCCGCCAGCACCGGGTCGCGCGGCTGGCCGTTCTCGCCATGCTCGGCCGCCTCGGCCTCGCGCCGCCAGCGCTCCACCTGGGCCGGCACGACCGGGCCCACCTCGGCCGGCGGCATGGCGGGGCGCGGCAAGTTCTCCAGCGACAGGGCCGGCACTTGCGCGAGCGCCGCTGCCCCTGCAAGCAGCAGGGCCGGCGGGCACAGCAGGCGGGCGGGTGACATGGCTTCAGTCTAGCGAGGCTTGATGCCGTCTTGACGGGGCATCCCCCAACTTGAGCGTCTTCTTGAGAACGGTCGGCCGAGACTGGCAAGCTCGCAACCACTGGCCGGCCTCCGGTGCCGGCCCGGCTCATGAACCCCGTCGCCATCCTGCAGCACGAGTCCAGCCAGGGTCCCGGCTTTCTGCTGGACTTCCTGCGCCAGCACGACATCCCCTTCCGGCTGTTCCGCCCCGCCGCCGGCGAGGCCCTGCCGCGGCGGGCCGCCGGCCACAGCGGCCTGGTGGTGCTGGGCAGCAACCGCAGCGCCAACGACGCGCTGCCCTGGGTGGCGGCCGAGCTGGCGCTGCTGCGCGAGCTGGAACTGCGCTGCGCCGTGCTGCACCTGGCCGCGCGCCGGGTCTACGGGCAATGGGCGGCCGGGCTGCGCCGGCCGCGCCCGTTCGCGCTCAGCGCCGCCGGCGTCGCCACCACAGCCAGGTACCGCTGAGGCCCAGGCCGAACAGGGTCAGGCCGATCAGGCCGGTGGCCGCCTCGTGCAGCGGCCCGCCCAGGGTGCCGGTGTGCAGCGGGTAGATCCAGGCGGTACTGCGGCCGGCCAGGTCCAGGCCGTTCCAGCGCTGCTGGGCCAGCACCCGGCCGTCGACCGGGTGCAGCCAGACCGAGCTGAGGCCGTTGGGATGCGGGTCGTCCGGCAGCTTGAAGCGCACGCGCACCGGCCGCTCCGCGCGCGCGCCCAGCTGCACATAGCCGACCATGCCCTCGGGCCAGCGCGCGCGCGCCTGCGCGACGATCTCGTCCAGGCTCAGCGCCGGCCCCTCGGCCGGGCCGACCTTGGGCGGCTTCGGTGCCGTCTCGCCGGCCAGGCTGCTGACCCAGGCGCCCAGCGGCCGCCAGGCCATCCAGGCGCCGGTGGCGACCGACACCGCGATCAGGAGGCCGATCACGACGCCGCCAGAGCGGTGCAGGTCGAACAGCGCGCGCGTCGTGCCCTTGGCGAGCTTCAGCGCGAAGGCATGGCGCCATTGCGCTGCGGTCGTCGGCCACCACAGGATCAGCCCGGTCAGCAAGAGGGCCAGATAGGCCAGCGAAACGCCGGCCAGCAGGGCCTTGCCGGTGTCGCCCAGCAGCAGCGCGCTGTGCAGCTCGAAGATGAAATTGGCCGCGCCCTCGGCCTCGCCGCGCCGGCCCTGCTCGCGGCCGCTCGCCGGGTCGATGTAGAGCGTGCCCTCCCATTGCGGGCTCTTCAGCAGCACGCGCAGGCTCTCGCCCGGCTCGCGCGGCGGGCGCAGGGTCAGCGTGCTCTTCGTGCCGAACTCGGCCACCAGGCGCTGGCGCAGCGGCTCCAGCGCGGCGGGCTGCGCATCGCTCGCGCCGGCGGCCCGGAACAGTTCCGGGTGCAGCGCCTGGTCGAGTGGACGCAGCACCGTCAGCGCCGCGCCCAGCAGCGCCGCGAAGGCCAGCAGCAGCCCGAGCGTCAGGCCGGTCCAGCGGTGCAGCCACAGCCAGGCGCGGCGCGCCTTCAGCAGGGACATGGCTTAGAAATCCAGCTTGGCGGTCACGCGCAGCGTGCGCGGCGCGCCGACGCCCAGCAGGCCGTTGCCGGCGGTGCTCCAGTAATCCTTGTCGGCGGCATTCTCCAGATTGGCCTGCAGGCTGAAGGGCTTGCCGGCCAGCCGGGTCTGGTAGCGTGCGCCCAGCGAATAGACCTCGTAGGCCTTGATCCAGGCCTGGTTCAGGTTGTTCACCGCGCGCTTGCCGACATGGTAGACGCCGGCATTGAGGGCCAGGCCCGGCAGCATCGGCAGGCGGTACTCGCCGAACAGGCTCAGCGTGTTCTTCGGCGTGTTCTCCGGGGTCTTGCCCAGCTCGGCCGCGCTGGCGACCGCCTTGGTGATCTCGGCATCGAGCAGCACGGCCGAGGCCACGACGGCGAAGTCGCGCCCGATCTCGCCGCTGGCCGAGAACTCCAGGCCGCGGTAGCGGCTCTGGCCGCCGACCTGGTAGACGCCGGCGATCGTCGTCGCTTGCGCGCGCTCGATCTCGAACAGCGCGGTCTGCAGCAGCAGGCTCTTCGCGATGCGCGCCTTCAGGCCCAGCTCCTTTTGCTTGCTGACGGCGGGCGGCAGGATGTCGCCGGCATTGATGGCCGACAGCGGCGCGGTGCCGGTTTCCTCCAGGCCGCGCAGCAGGCTGGCGTAGACGCTCAGGTCCGCCAGCGGCTTCCACATCACCGAGACATTGGGCGAGGTCTTGTCCACCGCGTAGGGCTTGTTGGGGCCGCTGGCGCTGTTGCTCTGACTGCGGTAGTCGGTATGGCGCAGGCCGGCCAGCAGCTGCCACTGCGCGCCGATCGCGACGCGGTCGTAGACGTACAGGCCCTCGTCGCGGATCTCGGACGGATAGCCGGCCTGCGCCAGCGTGGGGTTGATGGGCGCGATCGCCACCGGCGCATAGAGGTTCTGCGGCGCCTGGGCGGCGCCGCTGCGCCAGCCCTCGGACTCGCGCAGGTTGTAGCTGGCGCCGATCGTCAGCTCGTGCTGCAGGCCGGCGGTGGCGAAGCGGCCGATGGTCTCCAGCCGGTGGTTGGTGTTGGTGTAGGCCTGGCCCTTCAGCACCGAGATGTTGACGCGGCCGGCGCCGGTCGCGTTGTTGTAGTTCTGGAAGGTGGTGTAGACGCGGTCGCGTTTGGTCTCGGCGCGCCCGCTCTCCAGGCTGAGCACCCAGTTGTCGTTCAGCGCGATGTCGCCGCGCACCAGGGCATTGGTGGCCTCGGCGTCGTAGCGGGCCCAGTCGGCGCCCAGATTGGTCTTGTTGTCGGGCACGCGCGGCAGGCTGATCGCGCCGTTCACCGCCGCGGGCAGGGTGATCGCGGCCTGCTCGCTGACGTTCTTCCGGTAATGCTCCAGGTCCACCTTCAGGTTGGCCACCGGCGAGACGCGCCAGTCATAGGCCAGCGCCAGCAGGCCGCGCTCGCCCTTGAAGTTGTCGACGCCGTTCTCTTCCTTGCCGGCCGCCGCGTTGAAGCGGATGCCCATGCTGTCCTCGGCGCCGAAACGCCGGCCGATGTCGACATGGGCCTTGACGCCGCCATGGTCGTTCAGCGTCGTGGTCAGCGAGGTGACCGGCTTGGCGCCGGCGCGCTTGGTGACGAAGTTGACGATGCCCGAGGGCGGCACCATGCCGTAGTACATCGACGAGGCGCCCTTCAGCACCTCGACCTGCTCCTTGTTCTCGAGCGAGATGTCGATCAGATTGATGACCGGCAGGCTGCCGTTGAGCCGGTAGTTGCCGCGGTTCTCGACCAGGATGCCGCGGATCGAGATGTTGTCGTAGGTCGAGCCGCTGAGCTGCGAGCGGGTCACGCCGGCGGTGTTGCGCAGCGCGTCGAACAGGCCCTGGGCGCCCTGCGCGTCCAGCAGCTCGCGCGACATCACGTTGTTGGTCAGCGGCACGTCCAGCGGATCCTGGTCGCGGAAGGCGCCCACCTGCACCGAGCTCGGCGCGAAGCTCTTGACGCGCTCGCCGCTGACAACCACGGTGTCGAGCAGGCTGGGCGCGGCCCAGGCCGCCGGCGGCGCCCCGAGGGCGGCGATGGCCAGCGAGAAGGAGGACAGGGCAAGGCTGCGCCGGGTGGCCGGCATGCGGATGGACATGGTGTGGGAGAACAAGCGAATGGGAATGATTCCCATTTTAAACAAGTTTCCGTGCCCGCCCGGCGCTTGCCCCGGGCGTCCAGGCCGCGCGGCTAAGGATCGAAGGTCCAGCCGATGCCCAGGCTCCACCAGGCCTGCCGCGCGGCACCGCGCGGCGCGGCGCGGCTGAGGTCCCAGCTGAGGGTGTCGCTGGCGAGGTAGCGCAGGCCCAGGCGCGCATGGCCGCGCTGGCCATCATGGAAATACTCGCCCAGGCCCTGCCATTGCGGCAGGGGCGTCCATTCGAGCGCCAGGCCGCGCCGCGTGGCGTCGGCGGCGCCGCGCCTGAAATCACGGCCGATATTGAGATGCAGGGCCAGGCTCTCGCCGGCCTGCCAGCTCAGCGGCAGCAGCAGCGACTGCCCGGCCAGGCGCGGCCCCCGGTCCTGCCAAGTCGCGGCCCAGACCGCGCCGACGGCCAGGCCCGGCCGCAGCGCGGTGACCCATTTGAGCTGCGGCCCCCAGCTCGACAGCCGCGGCTCGCCGCGCGTGCGGCTGCGGTCCAGGTTCAGGCCCAGCTCCACGGCGCCCAGGCGACAGGCCGGACCGGCATGCTGCAGCCGGCGCCGGTCATCGCCCTCTTCCAGCCACAGCTCCAGCTGGCATTGCCCGGGCTCCAGCATGGCGGCATCGTCCACCGCATGATGGCCGCCCGCCGCCAGCGCGGCCGTGCCGGACCACAGCCCCCAGCAGATCAGCAGCCCGCAGGACTTGCGCATCGGCATTCCCTTCTCTTGAACTTCAACGCCCCCACGAGCGCCACGCGCGGATTCTCGAACAGGCGCCGCGGATCCGGCACCGCGACCGACATCGGAGCATCAGGGCATCAGCCGATAACCCACCGCGGTCTCGGTCAGCAGGTGCTGGGGCCGGGCCGGCTCGGCCTCCAGCTTCTGGCGCAGATTGCCCATGTAGACGCGCAGGTAATGGTTGTCCTCGACATGGCTGGGGCCCCAGACGGCCTTCAGCAGCTGGCGGTGCGTCAGCACCTTGCCGGCGTTGGCGATCAGATGGGTCAGCAGGCGATATTCGATCGGCGTCAGGTGCACGGCCTGGCCCTCGCGCAGCACGCGGCGCGCGGCCAGGTCCACCTCGATGGCGCCGAAGCGGAACAGGGTCTGGGCCGGCTCGCCCGCCGCCCCCGCCGCGCTCTGGCTGCGGCGCAGCGCCACGCGCACCCGCGCCATCAGCTCGCCGACGCCGAAGGGCTTGGTCAGGTAGTCGTCGGCGCCGGCGTCCAGCGCGGCGATCTTGTCCTGCTCGTCGGCGCGCGCCGACAGCACGATCACCGGTACGCCGGACCAGGCACGCAGATCCTTCAGATAGTTGAGCCCGTCGTCGTCGGGCAGGCCCAGGTCCAGCACGACCAGCTCGGGCCGGCGCGTGCCGGCGTCGATCAGGCCCTGGCGCACGGTCTCGCACTCGTGCACCTGCCAGCCCTCGGCCTCCAGCGCCAGGCGCACGAAGCGGCGGATGCTGGGCTCGTCCTCGACGATCAGCGCGGTCGGTTTGGGTTCACTCATCTTGGGCCAGGACTTCGATCTCGGGCAGCGCCGGCGGCTGGCCCAGCGGCAGAGCCAGCACGAAGGCCGCGCCGCCGGCCGGCGCCGCCTCGGCCCAGATGCGGCCGCCATGCGCCTCCATGATGGCACGGCAGATCGCCAGGCCCAGGCCCACGCCGGGGATGCTGGACTCGCTCCTGGCGCGAGTGAATTTCTCGAACAGCGCCTCCTCGCGGCCGGGCGGCAGGCCCGGGCCGTTGTCGGCCACGCTCAGGCGCAGCTCGCCCTCGTCGGCGCGCAGCGCGGCGGCGATCGTGATGCGGCTGCCCGGCGGCGTGTACTTGGCCGCGTTCTCCAGCAGATTGCAGAGCACGCGCTCGATCAGCACCGCGTCGAGATCGACCATCGGCAGCCCGGGCGCCAGCTCGGTGCGCAGGTCAAAGCCGGCCAGCGTCGCCTGCATGGCCTGCAGCGCGCTGCCCACCACCTCGTCGATCGGCTGCCATTGCAGGCGCAGCTGCACCGCGCCGCTCTGCAGCCGCGCCATGTCCAGCAGGTTGTTGACCATCGCGTTGATGCGCTGCGACTCGCGCTGCAGGGCCTGGGCCAGCTCGCGCCCCGCGTCCGGCAGGGCCGGCAGGGCCGCCAGCGTGTCGGCCAGGCCGTAGACCACGGCCAGCGGCGTGCGCAGGTCGTGCGACAGGGCCGACAGCAGCGAGTTGCGCAGGCGCTCGGATTCGATGTGCACCAGCGCGTCCTGCGCCACCTCGACGTAATGCACGCGCTCCAGCGCCTGGCCGATGATGCTGGCGAAGGTGTCGAGCTGGGCACGGCGCTCCGGCTGCATCACCGCGGCCAGCTCGCGCGGACGCAGGCACAGCACGCCGCGCGCGCGCATCGGCGCCGAGAGCGGCAGGTAGAACCAGGGGCTGCCCGGCAGGGTGTCGGTGGCCAGGCCGGCGGCCTGGCCATGGTCCAGGGCCCAGCGCGCCGTGCCCGGGTCGGGCGCGTCCCTCTCGTCGGCCGGGGGCAGCGGGCTGTGCAGCCGCTCGTCCAGGCCCAGCACCAGCACCCGGGCCTGGCCGTGCAGCTCGCGCGCCAGGCGGTCCTGCGAGATCTGCGCCACCTGCTCGGTCTGCAGCGCGCCGGCCAGCTCGCGGGTCAGCTCGAACAGCGCGCGCGAGCGCGCCTCGCGCTCGGCCGCCACCTGGGCCTGGTAGCGCAGGTGCGCGGTTAGCTGGCCGGTGATCAGGCCCACGGCCAGCATCACCGCGAAGGTCAGCAGGTACTGCACGTCCGAGACCGCGAAGGAGAGGTGCGGCGCGATGAAGAAGAAGTCGAACAGGCCGACGCTCAGGAAGCTGGCCAGCACGGCCGGCCCGCGCCCCAGCCTCAGCGCCACCGCCAGCACCGTCAGCAGGAAGAGCATGACGATATTGGCCTCGTCGAACAGCTTCTGCAGCGGCCAGGCCAGCGCGCAGGTCAGGCCGCAGGCCAGGGCCGCCAGCGCATAGCGCGGCAGTTCGCGCGCGGTGGGGCCCCAGCCGGGCTCGCTGGGCGCGGCGGCCTGGACCGGCGCCTGGCCCTGGGGCTGGCCGACCTCGATCAGGTCGATGTCCGGCAGGTCGCGGGCCAGGCGCTCGTGCAGCGCCGCCCCGGCGAAGGCGCGACGCCAGGCCGGCAGCATGCGCGCGCGGCCCAGCACCAGCTTGGAGAGGTTGTGCTCGCGCGCATGGGCGATCAGGGCCGTCGCCGCGTCCTGGGCCTGCAGCACCGCGGTGGCGGCGCCCAGGTCCTGGGCCAGGCGCATCACGCGCAGCACGCGCTCGCGCTGCGCGTCCGGCAGGCGCTGCAGGGCCGGCGTCTCCACATAGACCGCATGCCAGGACACATTGAGCTGCTGGGCCAGGCGCGCGGCGCTGCGCAAGACATGCTCGGCGCGCGGCGTCGGGCCGATCGCGCAGAGGATGGCGGCCTCGGTGCTCCAGACCTGGGCGATCGCGGCGTTGCTGCGCCAGGCCTGCACATCGTCCTCGACGCGGTCAGCGGTGCGGCGCAGCGCCAGCTCGCGCAGGGCCATCAGATTGCCCTTGCGGAAGAAATGCTTGGCGGCGCGCTCGGCCTGTGCGCCCATATAGACCTTGCCGGCCTTCAGGCGCGTCAGCAGCTCGTCGGCCGGCGTGTCGACCAGCACCACCTCGTCGGCGCGGTCGAAAAAGGTGTCCGGCAGGGTCTCCTGCACGCGCACGCCGGTGATGCCGCCCACCACGTCGTTGAGGCTTTCCAGATGCTGGACGTTCAGGCTGGTGTAGACGTCGATGCCATTGGCCAGCAGCTCCTCGACGTCCTGCCAGCGCTTCGGATGGCGCGAGCCGGCGACATTGCTGTGCGCCAGCTCGTCGACCAGGATCAGCGGGCGCTCGCGCTCCTTCAGCCGCGCCAGCGCGCCGTCCAGGTCGAACTCGGGCAGGGTCTTGCCGCGGTACTCGACCTGGCGCGGCGGCAGGATCTCCAGCCCCTCGGTCAGCGCGGCGGTCTCGCTGCGACCATGGGTCTCGACCACGCCCACCAGCACCTCGCGGCCTTCGCTGCCGAGCTTGCGGGCCGCCAGCAGCATCGCGTAGGTCTTGCCGACGCCGGCCGAGGAGCCGAAATAGATGCGCAGCCGGCCGCGCGCGGCCTTTTCCTCCTCGGCCCGCAGCTGCTCCAGCAGCGCGTCGGGATCGGGACGCTGGTCCTCCATCACAGCCAGCCGGCGCGCCGGAAGCGCCACCACAGGCCCACGCAGACCGTGGTGATCAACGACAGCGCGATCGGATAGCCCCAGCGCCACTTGAGCTCGGGCATGGCCTCGAAGTTCATGCCCCAGATGCCGGCGAAGGCGGTCGCGGCGGCAAAGATGCCGGCCCAGGCCGCCAGGCGCTTGGTGACATCGCTGTCCTCGATGGCCACCATCGACAGATTGGCCTGGATGGCCGTGCCTATGGTTTCGCGCACCGACTCGATGGAGGCATGGATGCGCGCCAGGTGGTCGGCCACATCGCGAAAGTAATGCTCGGACTGGCTACAGACCGGCGGGATGCGGCCGCCATGCAGCTTGGACAGCATCTCCAGCATCGGCGCCACCGCGCGGCGCAGCAGCATCAGCCGGCCCTTCAGCGCATACAGGCGCTGGATGTTGTCGCGCGCCGCGCCGTTGGTGAAGATGCTTTGTTCGACCTCCTCCAGCTCGGACTCCAGCAGGTCGATGATGGGAAAGTAGCGATCCACCACCGCATCCATCAGCGCATAGAGCACGAAGCTGGGGCCCTGGCGCAGCAGCTCGGGCTCGCGCTCGGCGCGCTCGCGCACGCCCAGGAAGTGCAAGGGGCTGTGCTTGCGCACCGACAGCACATAGCCGCGGCCGACAAACACCGCCACCTCGCCCCCCTGCAGCTCGCCGCCCACCCAGTCGATCAGGTGCATCACGACGAACAGGTCGAGGCCGTATTCGTCGATCTTGGGCCGCTGCTGACCCTTCAGCGCGTCCTCCACCGCCAGCGGGTGCAGGTTGAAGAGGCGCCGCCAGGGCTCCAGCTCGGCGGCGTCGGCGTCGCGCAGCGCCACCCAGACGAAGGTGTCGGGCTGGTCCAGATAGCGGCCCACCTCGTCGGGAGCCAGATCGGCCAGCTTGTGGCCCTCGCGGTAGGCGGCGCAGTTGATCAGCATCGGGCCATTGTCGCCTTTAGAAGCTGCGCTGCACGCTCAGCACGACGCCGGCCCGGCCCAGCTTCCTGGCCTGCTGGCCGGCCGCGTTGCCGGCCTGGTAGAAGTCCTTGTCGGCGTCGGTGGCGATCAGGGCGGCGCCGAGCTTGAAGCCGCCGACGGCCTTGACCAGGCCCAGCTTGACGTCGGTGTAGGACAGCTCGCCGTAATGGCGCACCGACAGGCGGCCCAGGTGGGCGTCCAGGAACAGCTCGCCGCCCAGGTCGAAGCGGTAGTTCAGGTCCAGATAGCTGCTGCCCTGGGAGCCGCCGCGCGGCGCCAGGCCGCTGAAGTAGGCATAGCCGGCGGTCGTGCCGTTCAGGCCGAAGTAGTCGCTGGCGGCCAGCGACAGCTTGGCACTGAAGGCGCCGACGCTCAGGCCGGCGTAGAGGTCCAGGTTGTCGTATTTCTCGCCGCTGGCCACGCCGGGCGCGCTGTTGAGCCTGGCGCCGGGATAGACATAGGCCAGCGCGCCCAGGTCCAGGGTCAGGTCTTGCCCGAACACATGAGCCAGCGCGAACTTGACGCCGCCGTAGAGGTCCAGCTCGAGGCCGGCACCGTTGTTGTAGCTGTTGCCCGAGACGTTGGAGGCCCAAATTCCTAGATACGGGCCGGCGTAGGCGCCGCTCGCGTGGGCGTAGTCGAAGCCGCCCTGCACGGCGGGCTGGCGCCAGGTCTGGCTGATGCCGCGGAAGCGGTAGTCGCTGAACAGGCCGACGTTGCCCGTCAGCTGGTGCTCGGGGGTGTCGGCGGCCAGGGCCTGGGTCTGGGTCTGGACGACAGCACCGGCCAGCGTCAGGAGGCTGCTCTTCTTCTTGATCATGATGGGACTGCGGTAAGACTCGGGGGAAAGACGATGAAGCCCCCTCCCTGAATCTTTCTCTCGGGGCTTCATCGGGGTACAGGGCACCCTGAAAACAGGGGGCGCGGGCTCAGCGCGCGGCGTCGAGCGCCAGGTTGAGCCGCAGCACATGCACGCGCGGCTCGCCCAGCACCCGCAGGTCGCGACCCTCGGTGTTGGCCGCGATCAGGGCCTGCACCTTGGCCGGTGGCAGGCCGCGCTCGCGCGCGACGCGCCCCACCTGGTAGCGCGCGGCGGCCATGCTGATGTGCGGGTCCAGGCCGCTGGCCGAGGCGCTCACCAGATCGGCCGGCACCGCGGCCAAGTTGCCCGGATCGGCGGCGCGCAGCGCCTCGATGCGGGCCTTGACGGCGTCCGCCAGTGCCGGGTTCAGCGGGCCCTGGTTGGAGCCGCTGGAGGCGCTGGCGTTGTTGCCCATCGGGGCGGTGGCCGAGGGACGGCCCCAGAAGTACTTGGGCGACGTGAAGTTCTGGCCGATCAGTTCGGAGCCGATGGCCTTGCCGCCCTGCTCGATCAGGCTGCCGGCGGCCTGCTTCGGGAACAGGGTCTGGCCGACGCCGGTGACGGCCAGCGGATAGAGCAGGCCGGTGATGGCCGAGAGCAGCACGAAGCTGACGAGGGCGGGGCGAATGGATTGCAGCAAATGGGCTTTCATGCCTTGCTCCTTAGACGAGATGGGCGAGGACCAGCAGCCAGTCGATGGCCTTGATGCCGATGAAGGGCACGATCAGGCCGCCCAGGCCGTAGATGGCGAGGTTGCGGCGCAAGAGCGCGCTGGCGCCGACGGCGCGGTAGGGCACGCCCTTCAGGGCCAGCGGGATCAGCGCAACGATGATCAGCGCGTTGAAGATCACCGCCGACAGGATGGCCGAGCCGGGGCTGTGCAGGCCCATCACGTTGAGCGCGCCCAGCTGCGGATAGACGCCCACGAACATCGCCGGGATGATGGCGAAGTACTTGGCCACGTCGTTGGCGATCGAGAAGGTGGTCAGCGAGCCGCGCGTCATCAGCAGCTGCTTGCCGGTCTCGACGATCTCCAGCAGCTTGGTGGGGTTGGAATCCAGGTCCACCATATTGCCGGCCTCCTTGGCCGCCTGCGTGCCGCTGTTCATCGCCACCGCCACGTCAGCCTGGGCCAGCGCGGGCGCGTCGTTGGTGCCGTCGCCAGTCATCGCGACGAGACGGCCATCGGCCTGGTAGTCGCGGATCAGCTTGAGCTTGGCCTCGGGCGTGGCCTCGGCCAGGAAGTCGTCGACGCCGGCCTCGGCCGCGATTGCCGCGGCGGTCAGCTTGTTGTCGCCGGTGATCATCACGGTCTTGATGCCCATGCGGCGCAGCTCTGCAAAGCGCTCCTTGATGCCCCCCTTGACGATGTCCTTCAGCTCGATCGCGCCGAGCACGCGCACGCCATCGGCCACCACCAGCGGTGTGCTGCCACGGCGCGCGATCTCATCGACGGCAAGGCCGACCTCCTTGGGGAAGCTGCCGCCCAGTGTCTCGACATGCTTGCGGATCGCGTCCAGCGCGCCCTTGCGGATCTGGCGCTCATGGGTGGATCCGGCGGCCAGGTCCACCCCGCTCATGCGGGTCTGGGCCGAGAAATGCACGAAATGCGCTTCCAGGCCGTGGATGTCGCGCTCGCGCAGGCCGAACCTGGTCTTGGCAAGCACGACGATGCTGCGGCCTTCCGGCGTCTCGTCGGCCAGCGAGGCCAGTTGGGCCGCGTCGGCCAATTGGGCTTCGGTCACGCCGGGGGCCGGCACGAAGGCGCTGGCCTGGCGGTTGCCCAGCGTGATGGTGCCGGTCTTGTCCAGCATCAGCACGTCGACATCGCCGGCAGCCTCGACCGCGCGGCCCGAGGTGGCGATCACATTGGCCGCCATCATGCGGCTCATACCGGCCACGCCGATGGCCGAGAGCAGGCCGCCGATGGTCGTGGGGATCAGGCAGACCAGCAGCGCGATCAGCGCGGTGATCGACACCACGGTGCCCGTTCGACCCATTGATGCGGCCGCTTCGACGCTGAACATCGAGTAGGGCAGCAGGGTCACGGTGACGACCAGGAACACCAGGGTCAGGGCCACCAGCAGGATGGTCAGCGCGATCTCGTTGGGAGTCTTCTGGCGCTTGGCGCCCTCCACCATCGCGATCATGCGATCCAGGAATGACTCGCCCGGATTGACCGTGACGCGCACGACCAGCCAGTCCGACAGCACGCGGGTGCCACCGGTCACCGAGGCGAAGTCGCCACCCGATTCGCGGATCACCGGCGCCGATTCGCCGGTGATGGCGCTCTCGTCCACCGAAGCCACGCCCTCGATCACCTCGCCGTCCAGCGGGATCAGGTCGCCGGCCTCGACCAGCACCACATGGCCACGGCGCAGCTCGTCCGACTGGGTCGGATGCCACTGCGCGCCATGCTTGGGCTCATGCAGCTTCTTGGCCCAGGTCTTGGTCTTCAGCCCGCGCAGCGACGCGGCCTGTGCCTTGCTGCGGCCCTCGGCCAGGGCCTCGGCGAAGTTGGCGAACAGCACGGTGAACCACAGCCACAGCGCGATCGCCAGCATGAAGCCGCTGCCCTCGGCGCCAGCCAACTGGGGCTGGCCCAGGCTGGCGATCCACAGGCCCGAGGTCAGCAGGCTGCCGACATAGACCACGAACATCACCGGGTTGCGCCATTGCACGCGCGGGCTCAGCTTGGTGAAAGCGTCCCTCAGGGCCTGATTCACCAGCTTGGGGTCGAACAGAAATTCTTTGGTGCTTTTCATGATTGTCCTACCCTCATTTCCAGAGCATCAGTTGCTCGACGATGGGGCCCAGCGCAAGGGCCGGCACATAGTTCAGCAGCCCCACCAGCAGCACGGTCGCGATCAGCAGCACGACGAACAGCGGGCCATGCGTGGGCAGGCTGCCGACGCTGACCGGCACGCGCTTCTTGGCGCCCAGAGAACCGGCCATCGCCAGCACCGGCACGATCACGCCGAAGCGGCCCAGCCACATCGCGAAGCCCAAGAGGGTGTTGTAGAAGGGCGTGTTGGCCGACAGGCCGGCGAAGGCCGAGCCGTTGTTGTTGCCGGCCGAGCTCAGCGCGTAGAGGACCTCGGAGAAGCCATGCGCGCCCGGGTTCGCGATGCCGGCCAAGCCCTGCGGGCTCAGCACCGCGATGGCCGTGCCGACCAGCACCACGATGGGCGTGATCAGGATGGCGATCGAGCTCATCTTCATCTCGTAGGGCTCGATCTTCTTGCCCAGGTATTCCGGCGTGCGGCCTATCATCAGGCCGGCGATGAAGACGGCCAGGATGGCGAACACCAACATGCCATACAGGCCGGTGCCAACGCCGCCGAACACCACCTCGCCCAGCTGCATCATCACCAGCGGCACCAGGCCGCCGATCGGCGTCATCGAGTCATGCATCGCGTTGACCGCGCCGCAGGAGGCGGCCGTCGTGATGACGGCGAACAGACTGCTGGCATTGATGCCGAAACGGGTTTCCTTGCCTTCCATATTGCCGGCGCCGGCTTCCACGCCCAGGGCCGTCAGCTGCGGATTGCCGGCCTGCTCGGCCATGGTCGTGATCACCACGCCGGCGACGAACAGGATGCTCATCGCCGCCAGGATGGCCACGCCCTGGCGCCGGTCGCCGACCATGCGGCCGAAGGCGAAGCACAGCGCGGCCGGGATCAGGAAGATGCTGAGCATCTGCACGAAGTTGGCCAGCGGGGTCGGGTTCTCGTAGGGATGGGCCGAGTTGGCGTTGAAGAAGCCGCCGCCGTTGGTGCCCAGCATTTTGATCGCCTCCTGCGAGGCCACCGGGCCCATGGCCAGGGTCTGGGTCTCGGCATGCAGATCCTTCAGCACCGGTTGATCCTTGTCGTCCTTCAGCGGCTGGTCGTCGGCGCCCAGCTTGGGCACCTGGTAGGCCGTGGCCTCGACGGTCTGCACCGTCTTGTAGGGCTCGAAGTTCTGGATCACGCCCTGGCCGATCAGGAACACGGCGTAGACGAAGCTGATCGGCAGCAGCACCCACAGGGTGGTGCGCACCATGTCGGCCCAGAAGTTGCCGATCGAACTGTCCGCCCCCAGGCCGGCGCGAGCGCCGTCCGTCCCCCGAGGGGAGCGCTCATCCTTGGGGCGGCCCGGCGGATGAGCGGCTCGCGTGCCCGCGAAGCCGCGGATCAGCGCATACACGACGGCGATGCCGGTGGCGGCCGAGACGAAGTTCTGCACCGTCAGCGCCAGCATCTGGGTCAGGTAGCTCATCGTGGCCTCGCCGCCATAGCCCTGCCAGTTGGTGTTGCTGACGAAGCTGATCGCGGTGTTGAAGGCCGAATCGGGCGTGATCGCGCCCATGCCCTGCGGATTCAGCGGCAGCACATCCTGCAGGCGCTGCAGGCCGTAGACGACCAGCACGCCGATGAAATTGAACAGCAGCAGCGCGATGGCATACCGCTTCCAGTGCATGCCCTCGTCGGGCTTGATGCCGCCCAGGCGGTAGAAGCCGCCCTCCACCGCCCGCATCCAGCGCGGCAGCCGGCCGTCGGCCACCGCCACCAGCCATTTGGACAGCGGCCAGGCGGCCAGCAGCAGCACGGCCATGAACAGGCCGAGATTGATCCATGCCAAGGTGTCCATGTCTCAGAACTCCTCGGCGCGCAGCAGCGCCACGATCAAATAGACGAACAAGCCGGCGGCGACGAGGCCGCTGGTCCAGTAGAGCGCGCTCATTGCCTCTTGCCCTCCAGCTTGTGGCTGGCGGCGGCCAGGCCGAGCGCCAGTCCGAACAGCGCCAGGCTCAGGCCCAGAAATACCCAATCCATTTGTATTGCTCACACCTCAGTTGAGATGTCAGCAGCTTAGAAATGGGCGCCTCAGGGCGGCGTAGAAGCTGGGGGCGGGGGTATCAAGATTGCATAAAGACCAAGGGCTCCCGAAGGAGCCCCTGTCGCGTCAGCGCTGCGGGATCAGCGGATCGGCGCCATGCTGCGCAGGGTCTTCACCGCGCCCTCGCCCATTGCCGCGCCGAAGCGCTTGGCCAGGCGTTCGGCCACGTTGTCGCGCGGCGTGTAGTCGATCACCTCCTCCGCCTTGACCACCTCGCGGGCGACAAAGTCCAGATTGCCGAAATGGTCGGCCAGGCCCATCCTGACGGCCTCCTCGCCGTTCCAGAACAGGCCGGTGAAGGTGTCGGGGTTCTCCTTCAGGCGCTTGCCGCGGCCCTGCTTGACCACGCTGATGAACTGCTGATGGATCTGGTTCAGCATGGCCTGGGCGTAGGCCTTCTGCTGCGGGCTCTCCGGCGAGAAGGGGTCCAGCATGCCCTTGTTGCTGCCGGCCGTCAGCAGGCGGCGCTCGACGCCCAGCTTGTCCATCAGGCCGGTGAAGCCGAAGCCGTCCATCAGCACGCCGATCGAGCCGACCACCGAGGCCTTGTCCACATAGATCTCGTCGGCCGCCGCAGCGATGTAGTAGGCGCCCGAGGCGCAGATCTCCTCGACCACCGCGTAGACCTTCTTGTTGTGCTTGGCCTTGAGGCGGCGGATCTCGTCGTTGACGATGCCGGCCTGCACCGGGCTGCCGCCCGGCGAGTTGATGCGCAGGATCACCGCCTGCGCGCCCTGGTCCTCGAAGGCGCTCTTCAGCGCCGACACCATCAGTTCGGCGCTGGCCTCGGAATCGGTCGCGATCTCGCCGCGCACCTCGACCAGGGCCGTATGGGGGCCGGCGGGCGTCGCCCCCGGGTGACGCTGCGAGAACAGCAGGTACAGCAACACCACGATCAGGGCCAGCCAGACCAGCCTGAAGAAGCTGCGCCAGCGCCGCTCGCTGCGGCGGTCGCGCAGATAGTCGCGCGCGAACTGGGCCATCAGCGCCTCATGGGCGGGCGCGGCGGGGGCGGAGGGGGCCGCCGGCCGGGGCGGCACGCCCACGGGTTCGGGGATGGGCGGCGGCAGGTCGTCGTTGGAATTCATGATGGGATGGGGAAAACTACTCGTCAAAGGCCGGCTTGGTGTCGCGGCTAGGATACCAATAGACCTGACCCTCGCGCTCCGCGACCTCGATCTTGGTCAGACCCATGCGACCGCACATGCCGGTGACGCATCTGCCGGTCAGCGGGTCGTAGACCGCGCCATGGATCGAGCACATGATGTACTGCTTGTCGCCGTCCAGGAACTCGCCCTCCTGCCAGTCCATCTCGGTCGGCACATGGGCGCAGCGGTTCAGGTAGGCCACCACCCGGCCGTCAAAGCGCAGCGCGAAGGCACGCGCCGGCTCGCGCCACTGCAGCACGTCGAAGGTATGGGCACGGCCGCGCTCCTGCAGCTCGTCGGAGCGGCACAGCGGCAGTGGATTGGCTTGCGCGTCGGTCGTCATCATGCGTTCTCAATCAGCCAGCGATGCAGATCGGGCACCGAATGCGCGATATGCAGCGGCCGGAATTCGTCGAAGGTCTCGTGGTCGTGCGCGCCGTAGCCGACGCCGACGCTGGCGGTGCCGGCGTTCAGCGCCAGCTGCAGGTCGTGGCTGGTATCGCCGATCATCAAGGTGCGCTCGGGCTCGACGCCGAACTCGCGCATCAACTCGTTGAGCATCAGCGGGTTGGGCTTGCCGGCGGTCTCGTCGGCGGTGCGGCTGCCGTCGAACAGCGCGCCCAGTTCCGGCGCCACCTTCAACGCCTCGTCCAGGCCGCGACGGCTCTTGCCCGTCGCGATGGTCAGCCAGTGGTGGCGCGCCTTCAGGGCGGCCAGCATCTCCAGCGTGCCCTTGAACAGGGTCACCTCATGCTGGGCGGCGAAGTAATGGTGGCGGTAGCGCAGGCCCAGTTCCGGGTAACGCACCGGGTCCAGGCCCGGCACCGCATGGGCCAGGGCCTCGTGCAGCCCCATGCCGATCACGTAGCTGGCCTGCGCGTCGCTGGGCCGGGGCAGGCCCAGGTCCTCGGCGGCGCTCTGGATGCAGCGGGTGATCAGGGCCGTGGAGTCGAACAGGGTGCCGTCCCAGTCGAAGGCGATCAGGTCAAAACGTTGCGGTCTCATGCCGGGTTCTTCAGTTGGGCCAGCAGCTTCTCACATTCGGGCGGCAGCGGCGCCAGCAGTTCCAGCTCGGCCCCGCTGGCGGGATGGCTGAACTTCAGGCGCTTGGCATGCAGGAACATGCGCTCGAACCTCAGGGAACCGCGCGCGATCGCGCGGTTGGCCTCGAAATCGCCGTACTTGGGGTCGCCGACGATGGCATGCCCCTCATGCGCCAGATGCACGCGGATCTGGTGGGTGCGGCCGGTCTTGATCGTCACGTCCAGCAGGCTGTAGCCCTGCAGGCGCTGCGCCACCCGCACCAGGCTGATCGAGCGCTTGGCCTGGTCGGCCTGCGGGTCGTGCGAACTCGTCACCGCCCGCACCCAGCGCTCGCCATCGCCGCCGGTGAACTTCAGCAGGGCCACGTCGATCACCTTCTTGTTCTCGGCCCAATCGCCGATCACCAGGGCGGCGTAGGTCTTGCCGGTTTCACGTTCGCGGAACTGGTCCTGCAGCGAAGTCAGGGCCGAACGCTTCTTGGCGATCAGCAGCAGGCCCGAGGTCTCCTTGTCCAGCCGGTGCACCAGTTCCAGGAACTTCGCCTGCGGCCGCGCCTGGCGCAGCTGCTCGATCACGCCGAAGCTGACCCCCGAACCGCCATGCACGGCCACGCCGGCCGGCTTGTTGACGGCGATCAGGTGCTCGTCCTCATAGACGATGGGGAACTCTTTGGCCGGCACATAGTCCGGCTTGGCCGCCACCCGCTCGGGCAGGCGCACCGGCGGTATGCGGACCTCGTCGCCCAGTTCCAGCCGCGTGTCGGCCTGGGCGCGGCCCTTGTTGACCCGCACCTCGCCGGCGCGGATGACCCGGTAGACATGGGTCTTGGGCACGCCCTTGAGTTCGCGCAGCAGGAAATTGTCCAGGCGCTGGCCGGCCGAACCCTCGTCGATCAGCACGCGGCGCACGGCCGGCGCCGCGGCCGAGGCTGGCGAAGTGGGCAGGCGCTCACCGGCGGACGCGGCAGGCTTTGCGGTCCTGGGGCGGACCCCAGCTTTCGGGCCCGCTTTAGCCCCTATAATGTTCCGAACCACGATTGCGCCGTAAGTATTTGATTTGCCTGATTTTAGCCGGGCGGAACGAAGCCAAGGCGGCGCGGGAGTGGCGGGTCCGGTACATGGACCCACCATGGTGATGCAACGCGCGCAACAGGCGGCGGGCCCTGTCCCCAAGTGACCGGGCGGCCCTCGACGGCGCGCGGCAGCGCAAACGTAGCAAGAACCCTGTCGCGCCCCGCCGTATTGATGAAGCGGGGAGCGGCAACGAATAAGGTTTACACGGCCCGAGGCCCGTCGCTCGCGAAGAGCCGATGACCTCGGGCCAGCGTTCAGCAGTCCTCGCGGATGAGTCCTCATATCTCCCCCACCCCCCACCGCTTGCGGATGCAGCCCCGCCCCCTGCCAGATCTGGACAGGTTCGGCGCGGCGGGCTCCCTTGGCCGTGGCCGGGCCGCGCACGAAGATCGTGCGCGCTGGGGAGCGAGGCACGCAGTTCCGCCTGCTGTCACGCACGCGCCAACGCTGGCGGTTTGATCGGCGACTTTCGATCACCACCAGTCCAGGGCGATTCCTTCCTCGGTTCTTTCACGTCTGCACGTGCATCGATGAGTCGCCCACCGGCCTTGCGGGCCCTGGGCGACGCTGAGTGATGCTGCGCGCTCGAAGGCGGGTGAAAACCGCCAGGAGCGCGCGAGGAGTGACGACATGAAACGCATGCTGATCAATGCGACGCAGCCGGAAGAGCGGCGCCTCGCGATCGTCGATGGCCAGAAACTGCTGGACTTCGAGACCGAAATCGAGGGCCGCGAGCAGCGCAAGGGCAATATCTACAAGGCCGTCGTGACGCGGGTCGAGCCCTCGCTCGAGGCCTGCTTCGTCGACTACGGCGAGGATCGCCACGGTTTCCTGCCCTTCAAGGAAATCTCGCGCCAATACTTCCGCGAAGGCACGGACGTGCGCTCGGCCAAGATCCAGGACGCGATCCGCGAAGGCGATCAGCTGCTGGTCCAGGTCGAGAAGGAAGAGCGCGGCAACAAGGGCGCGGCCCTGACCACCTTTGTCTCGCTGGCCGGCCGCTACCTGGTGCTGATGCCCAACAACCCGCGCGGCGGCGGCGTCAGCCGTCGCATCGAGGGCGAGGACCGCGAGGAGCTGAAGGAGAACCTCGACCAGCTCGAGTACCCGAAGGGCATGAGCCTGATCGCCCGCACCGCCGGCATCGGCCGCTCGGCGGCCGAGCTGCAGTGGGACCTGAACTACATGCTCAAGCTCTGGACGGCGATCGATGACGCCTCCAGGGGCGGCAAGGGCGCCTTCCTGATCTATCAGGAGTCGTCGCTGGTGATCCGCGCGATCCGCGACTACTTCACCGCCGACATCGGCGAGATCCTGATCGACACCGACGATCTGTTCGAGCAGGCCCATCAGTTCATGAACCACGTGATGCCCGACCAGGGCCATCGCGTGAAGCGCTACCGCGACGACGCGCCGCTGTTCAGCCGCTTCCAGATCGAGCACCAGATCGAGACGGCCTTCAGCCGCACGGTCAACCTGCCCTCGGGCGGCGCGATCGTGATCGACCACACCGAGGCCCTGGTCTCGGTGGACGTCAACTCGGCGCGCGCCACCCGCGGCGGCGACATCGAGGAAACCGCGACCCGCACCAATCTGGAAGCGGCCGACGAGATCGCGCGCCAGATGCGCCTGCGCGATCTGGGCGGCCTGATCGTGGTCGACTTCATCGACATGGAAGAGTCGAAGAACCGCCGCGACGTCGAGCAGCGCCTGCGCGACGCGCTGCGCCAGGACCGCGCCCGCGTGCAGTTCAGCTCGATCAGCAAGTTCGGCCTGCTGGAACTGAGCCGCCAGCGCCTGCGCCCGGCCCTGAGCGAAGGCAGCCACATCACCTGCCCGCGCTGCAACGGCACCGGCCATATCCGCGACACCGAATCCTCGGCGCTGCAGATCCTGCGCATGGTCCAGGAAGAGGCGATGAAGGACAACACCGCCGCCGTGCATGTGCAGGTGCCGGTGGAGGTGACCAGCTTCCTCTTGAACGAGAAGCGCACCGAGATCACCAAGATCGAGCTGAAGCAGCGCGTCACCGTGCTGCTGGTGCCCAACAAGCATCTCGACACGCCGAACTACAAGCTGGAGCGCCTGCGCCACGACGACCCGCGTCTGGAGAACCTGCAGGCCAGCTACACGATGATCGAGGAGCCGACCGACGAGGTGGGCATCACCCGCCGCGACGCCGGCGACAAGAAGAACAAGCAGGAGCCGGTGATCAAGGGCATCCTGCCCGAGCAGCCGGCCCCGATCGCGCCGCCCAAGCCCGAACCCGTGGCCAAGGCCGCGGCGCCGGTGGCGGCAGCGCCCGCGCCGGCCGCCGGCGGCGGCTTCTTCGGCTGGATCAAGACCTTGTTTGCTCCGGCGCCCGCACCGGCTCCGGTGCCTACGGCCGAGAAGACGGCCAAGCCGGCCGCCGAAGGCGGCGAGCGCAAGGACAAGCGCGAAGGCCGCGGCGATGGTCGCGGCCGCCGAGGCGAGCGCGGTGAACGGGGCGAGCGCGGCGCCGACCGCAAGCGCGAAGGTGGCCGTGATGGCGGCAAGCCGCAGGAGGCCCGCCAGGAGCGCGGCGAGCGTAGCGAACGCGGCGGCCAGCGTCGCCAGGAGCGCGCCGACAAGCCCGAGGGCCAGGAGCAGCCGCAACGCGCCGAGCGCCAGGAGCGCGGCGAACGCGCCGAGCGGGGCGAACGGGGCGAACAGCGCGGTGTCGATCGCGGCGAGGGCGGCCGCCGCCAGCGCGGTGAGCGCGGTGAGCGCGGCGAGCGCAAGGAGCGGAATGGCAGCGAGGAGCAGCAGGCACCCGTCGCCGCCCAGGCCGCACTGGACCTGAGCGTCGCGCATGATGCGCCGCCGGCCTTTGTCGACAGCCAGGCCGAGGGCCAGGAAGCCGCCGCCCACGAGGCCGGCAATGACGAGCGCCAGGGCCGCCGCCGTCGCCGCCGTGGCGGTCGTGACCGCGACGACGCTGCACCGCGCACCGATGAGGCCGGCAACGAGATCGCGCCGAGCGAGGCCCGCTTCGACGCCACGGACGCAGCGGTCGCCGAGCCGGCGACGGGCGAAACGGCCGAGGCCGGTGGCGAGCGCGCCGAGGGCGATGACAGCGCCGAGGGCCAGACCCGCGACGGCCGCCGTCGCCGCAGCCGCGACCGCTATCGCCGCGAACGCCGTGACGACCAGGCGCCGGACGGCGCCGCCGAGGGCAGCGCGTCCGAGGCCGTGGCGATGCCGGTCGAAGCCGTTGCCGCCGAGCCCGCGCCGGTCGCGATGGTCGCGCCGGTGGCGGCCCCGGTCGCCGCCGCGCCGGCTCCTGCCATCGCCGTGCCCGCCTTCGTGCTGCCGCTGAACGATCTGCAGGCCATTGCCGAAGGTGCCGGTCTGCAGTGGGTGAACTCCGACGCCGACAAGATCCGCGTCGCCCAGGAGGCCATGGCGGCCGAGCCCAAGCCGGCCCATGTGCCGCGCGAGCGCCCGCCAGCGGTCGTGCTGGACGAGGGCCCGCTGGTGCTGGTCGAGACCCGCAAGGATCTTGCGCAGACCAAGCTGCCCTTCGACACGGCCCAGGGCTGAGTCCCGCCAGGGCTTGGCGCGGCAACACCGCCCAGGCCCGACAGAAGAGAAAGAAGAAACGCCGCCCGGCGCAATACGCGGGGCGGCGTTTTTCTTGGCCGGTACGTGCCGAGGCGCGGGCCCCGGCCGACTTCAGAACTTGTAGCTCAGGCTCGCAGTGACGCTGCGCGGCGCACCCCAGGTGTAGGTGCTGTACCAGCTGAAGATGGTGTAGTACTTCTTGTCGAACACATTGCCGACCGCCAATGCGGCCGACAGCTGCTTGTCGAACTCGTAGCGGGCCGACAGGTCGAACACCGCGTAGTCCTTCACCACATGGGTCACGGTGCCGCCGGCCGGAGCGGCCACATCGCCCCAGGTCTGGTCCTGCCAGCGCGCGCCGCCGCCCAGCGTCAGACCGCTCCAGCGGCCGTCGAGCTTGTAGCTGGTGTAGAGGCTGAACTGGTTCTCGGGCGCCAGGGTGTCCACCTTGCGGTGCTGCTGGCGCGCCACCTTGTGGTTGAAGCCGGCGCGCAGCTGCCAGCGCGGCGCCAGCTGGCCGGAGACCTCGAACTCGTAGCCCTTGGTCTCCACGCCCTTGATCGCGCGATAGGCCACGCCGCCGGTCGGCGTCGTGCCGCCGCTCGCCTCGGGGTAGTTGTCCTGCTGCAGTTGGAAATAGGCCAGGCTGGCATTCAGGCGCCCCCCGAAGTGCGAGCTCTTCAGGCCGATCTCGTAGTTCTTGCCCTCCAGCGCATCCAGCGCGTGGCCGCTCTCATCCTGCTCGGCTTGCGGCTTGAAGATGCTGGTGTAGCTGGCGTAGGCCGAGAAATTCTTGTTGAAGTCGTACACCGCGCCCAGATAGGGGACAAGGACGCCGTCCTTCTTCAGGTCTTCCTTGTCGTAGTTGACGACACGGCCACCGGCGATCACTTTCAGGTCATCGCGCAGATTGAAGCGCGAGGCCAGGTACAGGCCGCTCTCGCGCGTGGTCTCGTCATTGGCGTAGTCGGGCGTCGAGGGCCAGACCGTCTCGGGCACATGGCCCTTCCACTCGTAGTAGTTGGGCACCGCGGTGTCGTAGCCCGGCAGGTTCCACCAGCCCTTGTTCTTCCATTGCCGCTTCGAGACGCTGCCACCGACCACCAGCTCATGCTTGCGGCCCAGCAGCTCGTAGGGGCCGCTGGCGTAGACGTCGACCGCGTCGCTGGTGGTGCGGCCGATGTACTGGCCGATCCACATCGACACGCCGGAACCGTCCGCCGGATTCGGGTGGCCGCTGGCGGCGCCGCCCAGATTGGCGTCGTAGCCGTTGATCTGGTGGTTGAACTGCAGCTTGGCGACCCAGCCGTTGTCGAAGTCGTGCTGCAGGGTGGCGAAGCCGGTGCGGGTGTATTGCTCCCAGCGGCTCCAGCGCGGACCGTTGTTGAAGTCGCGCGGCAGGTCGGTGAATTTGCCATTGCTGTCCAGCAGCGGGATGCCGCCCCAGGTCGAGCCCTTGGGATTGCTGTCCTGGTAGTCGACGCCCATGGTCAGCAGGGTGGCTGGCGTCAGGTCGACCTCGACGATGCCGTAGAACACGGGGCTCCGGCGCTGGTAATGGTCGAGCCAGGAATGCTTGTCCTGGTAGGCCAGCACGGTGCGGGCGCGCACGCTGCCATCGCGGTTCAGGCTGCCGGACAGATCGAGCTCGGCGCGGTAGTCGTTCCAGGAGCCGACGCCCAGCGTCGCATGCCCCTGGAACTTGCGCGTCGGCTTCTTGCGGATCAGGTTGATCGTCGCGCCGGGATCGCCGCTGCCGGTCAGCAGACCGGTGGCGCCCTTGAGCACCTCCACGCGATCGTAGATCGACATGTCGCTCAAGGTGTTGCCCGACGAGTAGGAGGAATCGCGCAGCATCGGGATGCCGTCGTACTGGAAGTTCTGGATCGAGAAGCCGCGCGCGTAGTACTCGGTGCGCTCGCTGTCGTAGGTGACGATGCTCACGCCCGGCGTGTGCTCCATCACCTTGTCGATCGAGGTGAGGCTGAAGTCGTCCATCTCCTGGCGCGTCGTCACGCTGATGGACTGCGGCGTCTCGCGCGGCGACAGCACCAGGCGCGTCGCGGTGGCGATGCGGCCCGGCGTGTAGGAGCCCGAGCCCTCGGTCACCTCGCCGAGCGGGTTGCCGGTCAGCACCACGCGATCCAGCTGCCGCGGCGCCGCGGCTTCGCCGGCCGGCAGGCGCTGCAGCGCGAAAGTGCCGTTGCCTTGCGGCATGGCATGCCAGCCGCTGCCTTGCAAAAGCAGCGCCAGCCCTTCCCGCGGCGCATGCGCACCCTGCAGGCCGGGGCCGCGCAGGCCGGCCAGTTCGGCCGGTTCGAAGGCCACGGACAGGCCCGAGACGGCGGCGAAATGCGCCAGCGCCTCGGCCAGCGGGCCAGGCGCAATCTGGTAGCTGCGTGCCGCGGCCGCGCCGGGCGTCTGCGCCAGAGCCGCGAGCGGCGTGACCGCAACGCTGCCCAGCGCCATGGCCGTCAGTGCCGCACGCACCGCGCCGGCCGCATGCGTCGACAGAAAGGGCAAGGTGGCGCGACAGCGCGCGCCCGCGGAGGAAGAGAGCATGGGAATTCGTCCTTTCGTGGCTGCTTGTGTCGGCGCGCCGGGCTCGACACGGCCGGCTCACGCCACCAGGACGGAATCCGAAAGATCAGTCGCGACGCGCCATTTAATGAGAATAATTCTCATTATATTGACGGCAGCCACCGCCGCTTGTCGCATTTGCGCGACCCGGGCGGACTCAGGAAGATCTGCGCAAGTCGACAGCCCGGGAGCCCTGCTCTTTGGCGCTTCAGGCCAGGCGCTCCACCGCGGCCAGGTAGCGCGCATTGCGCATCAGCTCGTCCCAGGTCAGCGGCACGGTCTGCGGCAGCAGGTCCAGGCGACGCGATTCGCTGTCCGGTTCGGGCGTCCAGATCCCGCCGGCCTGAGCCGCCTCGAGACCCGCCAGCACCTCGTCGAGGGCCTCGCCCTGCCCCATATGGGACTGGTTGCACAGCAGCACCAGATCGCAACCGGCCTGCAGCGCGGCCAGCGCGGCCTCGGTGAAGCCGACCGGCCGGCCCTCGATCACGCGGGCGCCGGCCATGCCCAGATCGTCGCTGAAGATCGCGCCGCCGAAGCCCAGGCGCTCGCGCAGGATCTCCTGCAGCCAGCGGCGGCTGAAGCCGGCCGGGCGGCCGTCCACCTTGGGATAGATCACATGGGCCGGCATCACCGCCGACAGGCTCAGGCCCAGCCATTCATAGGGCTTCGCATCCTCGGCCAGGATGGCCTTGAGGCTGCGCCGGTCGACCGGAATCGCCACATGGCTGTCGGCGCGGACGAAACCATGACCGGGGAAATGCTTGCCGCAGCTACCCATGCCGGCCAGCAAGAGGCCCTGCATCAGGCTCTTGGCCAGCAGGCTGGCGACGCGCGGATCGCGGTGGAAGCTGCGCTCGCCAATCACGCTGCTTTCGCCATGGTCCAGATCGAGCACCGGCGTGAAGCTGAAGTCGACGCCACAGGCGCGCAGCTCGGCGGCCAGCACATAGCCGGTGGCGGTGGCCGCGGCCGTGGCACGCATGGCGTCCCGCATCCACAGCTCGCCGAGCGCCCGCATCGAGGCCAGATGCGTGAAGCCGTCGGTCTGGAAGCGCTGCACCCGGCCACCCTCGTGGTCCACCGCGATCAGCAGGTCGGGGCGGATGGACTTGATCTCGGCCGTCAGCGCGGTCAGCTGGGCGCGGCTCTCGAAGTTGCGCGCAAACAGGATCAGGCCGCCGACCAGCGGATGCGTCAGGCGGCGGCGATCGTTGGCGTCCAGCGCCAGGCCGGCGATGTCCAGCACCAGCGGTGCGTGCGGGGTGTCGAGCATCTTGGGTTCTCTTCAGTTCTTCGTTTCGACCACCACGAAGGCGGCCGCGTATTCGGTCTCGTCGGTGACGGTCACATGGGCGATGAGGCCCCTGGCCTCGAACCAGGCGGCCAGCTCGCCATGCAGCCGGATCTCGGGCTTGCCGCTCGGCGCCTTGACGATCTCGCAGGCGCGCCAGGTCATCGGCATGCGCATGCCCATCCCGATGGCCTTGCTGAAGGCCTCCTTGGCCGAGAAGCGGGTGGCCAGATAAGCCACGCCACGCGCCTCGACCTTGGCCCGGCGTTCGCGGAACACGGCCATCTCATGCGGCCCCAGCACCTTCTCGGCGAAGCGCTCGCCGCGCCGCGCCAGGGTCTCGCGGATGCGGCGGATGTCGCAGATGTCGGTGCCGATGCCGTAGATCATGTCAGTCGTCTCAGCGTTGCCGCTGGGGTTCGGAATTTCGGGCCGAGCGCCGGGCCGCCCCAAGCCGGCCCGCGCCGGCGATGTGTTTGCGGCTTGATGCCGCAACCAGCGCCATCCCCTCGGGGGATCGCCCAGGCGCGCCGGCGTTCAGCGGGGCGCGATTGGGCGAGGGGCTCACACATACGCCTGCTGGATGCAGCGCTGGTACTCGCGCACGGTCTCCGCGTAACCCAGCTCCAGCGCATCGGCGATCAGCGCATGGCCGATCGACACCTCCTGCACGCCGGGCACGGCGCGCAGGAAATCCGTCAGGTTGTCGCGGTTCAGGTCATGGCCGGCGTTGATGCCCAGTCCCACGGCCAGCGCGGCCCGGGCGGTGGCCGTGAAGCCGGCCAGCACCTCGGCCTGACGCTCGGTGCCCCAGGCGCTGGCATAGGTCTCGGTGTAGAGCTCGATGCGGTCGGCACCCAGCTCGGCGACGCAGGGCATGGCCGCCGGCACCGGGTCCATGAAGAGGCTGACGCGCACGCCCAGCGCCTTGCATTCGTCGATCAGCGGGCGCAGTCGATCCATGTCCGCCGGCAGATTCCAGCCATGGTCGGAGGTGAACTGGTCCTCGCTGTCGGGCACGAACGTGACCTGCTGCGGCCTGACCTCACGCACGAAGTCCATCAGGTTCTGGGTCGGGTTGCCCTCGATGTTGTACTCGGCCCGGGGCCAGTCCTTGCCCAGCAGCGCGGCCAGTTCGTGCACGTCGCTCGTGCGGATATGGCGGCCATCGGGGCGCGGATGCACGGTGATGCCCTGGGCGCCGGCCACCAGGCACAGCTCGGCGGCCTTGGTGACGCTGGGGATGCCCAGGTGGCGCGTGTTGCGCAGCAGGGCCACCTTGTTGACATTGACCGACAGGGCGCAGCGGGCGCCGTCGTGGCGGGAATCGGGGGCAATCAAGGGATTCATGGCGGGTTCATCTCACTCCAGGAGTTTTTGCACATCCAGCAGGACCTGACGGGTGCGCAGGGGTTTATGACCCAGATGATATTGAAGCAGGCCACGCAGCGCGCTGCGCAGGCTTGGCAGTTGCGCCTCTTCGCAGGCCTGCTGCAGCGCCGCCAGGCTGCCATGCAGCAGCGCGGCCTGCAGCTGCACCAGGGCGGCGCCGCTGAAGCCGGGCAGGGCCTCGTTGCTCGCGGCGATCACGCCGGCCTCGGGAGATAGCGAGTAAAGACGCTGTGCCTCGAGTGGCGCCTGGGTCGTGGTGGCCACGCTGAGGTCGGGCAGCAGGCCCACCTCGGCGAGCAGGCGCAACTCGAAGGCGCGCAGCGCGGTCTCGTCCAGGCGCGCCAGGGTCTGGCCGTAGGCGTCGAACAGCGCGGGGTGCGGGTCCTGGCGGGCCAGGAACCTCAAGAGCAGTTCGTTGAGGTAGTAGCCGGAGAACAGCGCCGCGCCGGCCGGCAAGGTGTTGCCGCCCACCCATTCGGCACCGCGCAGGGTCACGACATCGACCGGGGTTTCGCCATCGCCCTTGACCGGCTTGGACAGGCCGACCTGGATGCGCTGAAAGGGCAGCAGCACGGCACGCAGCTGCGAGTAGGGGCGCTTGGCGCCCTTGGCGACCACGGCCATGCGGCCCTGTTCGCGGGTGAACAGATCCAGCACCAGGCTGGTCTCGCTCCAGTCATAGTGGTGCAGGACGAAGGCCTGCTGGACGGCGGGAGCTCTGCTGCCTCTGGGAGGCATTATTCGTAGCCGTAGGAGCGCAGATGCTCTTCGCTGTCGGCCCAGCCGGAGCGGACCTTGACCCACAGCTCCAGGAACACGCGGCCGTCCATCAGATGTTCCAGCTCCTGGCGCGATTCGGAACCGATGCGCTTGAGCAGCTCGCCGCCCTGCCCGATCACCATGCCCTTGTGCGCATCACGCTCGACCACGATGGAGGCGGAGATGCGGCGCAGCTCGCCCTCCTCCTCCCATTTGTCGATCACGACGGTGGAGGTGTAGGGCAGCTCGTCGCCGGTCAGGCGGAACAGCTTCTCGCGGATGATCTCGCTGGCGAGGAATTTCTCGCTGCGGTCGGTCAGCGCGTCCTCGTCGTAGAACCAGCCCTGCTCGGGCAGGTAGGGCTTGAGGATCTTGAACAGGCGCGTCACGTCGGCCGGCTTCTTGGCCGACAGCGGCACGAACTCGCTGAAGTTGCGCCGCTCCTGCATGCTCTTGAGCCAGGGCGCCAGTTCGGCGCGGCGGTGCACCGCGTCCAGCTTGTTGGCGATCAGCACCACCGGCCTGTCCTCGGGCAGCAGGGACAGCACCTTGGCATCGTCCAGGCCGAAGCGACCCGCCTCGACGACGAACAGCACCAGGTCCACATCGCCCAGCACGCCATGCACGGTACGGTTCAGGTTGCGGTTCAGCGCGGCGTTGTGCTTGGTCTGGAAGCCGGGCGTGTCGACGAACACGAACTGGGCCTCCTCGACGGTGCGCACGCCGGTGATGCGGTGGCGCGTGGTCTGGGCCTTGGCCGAGGTGATGCTGACCTTCTGGCCCACCAGGGCGTTCAGCAGGGTGGACTTGCCCACATTGGGCCGGCCCACGATGGCGATCAGGCCGCAGCGCTGCGGCAGGCCCGGCTCGGCAGGATCAGCGGCATCGGGGGCTGCGGGCGTGGTGTTGTCGTCGGTCATGGTGTGACGGCTTGTGGCCGCCCTCTTCAGTCGCGCAAGCCGGATCCCGGCTGGTCGCGGGCAATCAGTTCGTCGAGCATGCGACGGGCGGCATCTTGTTCGGCGGCGCGGCGCGAACGGCCCTCGCCGCTCTTGGCCAGGCTCAGGGCCGGCACGGCGCATTCGACCGCGAAGGTCTGGTTATGGGCCTGGCCGCGGGTTTCGGTGATGCGATAGCTGGGCACCGCCAGGCGGCGTGCCTGCAGCCATTCCTGCAGCGCGGTCTTGGCGTCCTTGGCCCAGTTGTCGCTGCCACTGCTGGCGATCAGTTCACCCAGCAGGCGGCGCACCAGTTCATGCGCGGCCTCGTAACCGCCGTCCAGGAAGGTGGCACCGATCACGGCCTCCAGCGCATCGGCCAGGATCGAGGGGCGCTGCGCGCCACCGCCCTTGGCCTCGCCCTCCGAGAGGCGCAGCACCTGAGGCAGGTGCAGGCCCAGCGCCAGCTTGTGCAGGCTGTCCTCGCGCACCAGATGGGCGCGGATGCGCGTCAGGTCCCCCTCGTCCGAGCCGGCGAAGCGCTCGTAGAGCAGGCTGGAGACGGCCAGGCTGAGCACCGAATCGCCCAGGAATTCCAGGCGCTCGTTGTGGTCGGCGCCAAAGCTGCGGTGGGTCAGCGCGCGCGCCAGCAGGCCCGCGTCATTGAAGCGGTAGCCCAGGCGCTGCTGCAGGGATTCAAGGGAGGAAGAGGCACTCATCGGGAACACAAGACTACTACTGCGACCGGCCCTGGTATTTGATCAGCAGGAACACCGGGCCGACCAGTTCCACTTCCTTCTCGTAAGCGAAACTGATCCGCACCTTCTCGTTGTCCTTGCTGACCACCAGGTCGCCGGCACCGATGCTCTGAATCGAATACTCGATCTGCTTGACACGCTCGAACTCCTGGCGCACGGCAGGCACCGTGGACGGGTTGTTCTTGGCGATGCGGTTCACCGCTCCCTGGATCGTGTAGAACTCCAGCACGCTGGGAAAGACGCGGGCCACCACCACCCCCGCACAGGCCAGGAAAATGCCCCAGAACAGCAGGCCGAACAGGCTGATACCGCGTTGCTGACGCTTGGACTGGCGCATTGATCTCTTTCCTTTGTGTTGTGCAATGGGCGCGCAGGGCTTCAGTTGAAGCTGCCGATGCGCTTGAGATTACCGAAATTCATCCAAACAAAGAAGGCTTTGCCGACGATGTTCTCGTCCGGCACGAAGCCCCAGAAGCGTGAATCGCGCGAGTTGTCGCGGTTGTCGCCCAGCATGAAGTAGTGGCCGGCCGGCACCTTGCAGGTGACGCCCTCGGGGCTGTACTTGCAGTTGTCCTGGTAGGGGAAAGGGCCATCGCGGCGGTCGGCCCGGAACAGCGGCTGGCGCTTCGGGTCGACCAGGATCTGATGCTCCTTCTCGCCCAGCTTTTCCAGGAAGCGCGGGCGGTAGGCCAGGCTGTCCTCGTCGTAGTAGTCGCCCTGGGGCTGGACCGGGGCCGGCTGGCCGTTGATGTACAGCTTCTGGTTCAGGTAGGCCACTTCGTCACCGGGGATGGCGGCCACGCGCTTGATGAAGTCCAGGCTGGTGTCCTCGGGGTAGCGGAACACCATCACGTCGCCGCGCCTGACCTCGTTGTTGGCGATGATCTTCTTGTTGATCACCGGCAGGCGCACGCCGTAGTGGAACTTGTTCACCAGGATCAGGTCGCCCACAAGCAAGGTCGGCACCATCGAGCCCGAGGGGATCTTGAAGGGCTCGAACAGGAAGCTGCGCAGCAGGAAGACGATCAGGATCACCGGGAACAGGCCGGCGGTCCAGTCCAGCCACCAGGGCTGGCGCAGCACCGCCTCGCGGGCGGCCGCCACGTCACCGTCCACCCGGGCAATACCCTGGGCGGCCAGCTTCTCGCGGCGCAGCACGTCGGTCTCCTGCAGGCGGGCCGCCGCACGCTCGCGCGCCGGCGCGAAGTGGAAGCGCTCGGCCAGCCAGTAGGCCATCGTGACCGCGGTGAGGATGAAAAGCAGCAGCGCGAAATTGCCGCTCCAGTAGCCGGTGTACCAGCCGCCCAGGTAGGCGATGAGGGCGGCGTAGAGAATTCCGGTCAGAGCACTCATTGAGGGTCGTTTGTCTTTAGTCGTCAACTTGAAGAATGGCCAGGAAGGCTTCCTGCGGCACCTCGACGGAACCGATCTGCTTCATGCGCTTCTTGCCCGCCTTCTGCTTTTCCAGCAGCTTGCGCTTGCGGGTGATGTCGCCGCCGTAGCATTTTGCCAGCACGTTCTTGCGCAGCGCCTTGATGTTCTCGCGGGCGATGATGTTGCCGCCGATGGCCGCCTGGATGGCCACGTCATACATCTGGCGCGGGATGTGCTCACGCATCTTGGCCGCCACACCACGGCCGCGGAACTGGCTCTGCACGCGGTGCACGATGATGGACAGCGCGTCCACGCGGTCGCCGTTGATCAGGATATCGACCTTCACGACGTCGGACGCGCGGTATTCCTTGAACTCGTAGTCCATCGAGGCGTAGCCGCGCGACACGCTCTTGAGCTTGTCGAAGAAGTCCAGCACGATCTCGGCCAGCGGCATCTCGTAGGTCAGCATGACCTGCTTGCCGTGATAGGCCATGTTCAGCTGGTTGCCGCGCTTCTGGTTGGCCAAGGTCATCACCGGGCCCACATAGTCCTGCGGCATGTACAGATGCACGGTGACGATGGGTTCGCGGATCTCCTGGATCTGGCCGATCTCGGGCATCTTGCTCGGGTTCTCGACCTCGATCACCGTGCCGTCGCCCTGCACCACCTCATAGACCACGCTGGGCGCGGTGGTGATCAGGTCCTGGTCGAACTCGCGCTCCAGGCGCTCCTGCACGATTTCCATGTGCAGCAGGCCCAGGAAGCCGCAGCGGAAGCCGAAGCCCAGCGCCTGCGACACCTCGGGCTCGTAGCGCAAGGAGGAGTCATTGAGCTTGAGCTTTTCCAGCGCGTCGCGCAGCTGGTCGTACTCGCTGGCCTCGGTCGGGTACAGACCGGCAAAGACCTGCGGCTGGATTTCCTTGAAGCCGGGCAGGGCATCCTCCGCCGGGCCCAGATTGTTCGGCAGCTTTTTTTCCAAGGTGATGGTGTCACCGACCTTGGCGGCCTGCAGCTCCTTGATGCCGGCGATGATGAAGCCCACCTCACCCGCGTTCAGTTGCTCCCGGCTTTCGGATTTCGGCGAGAACACGCCCAGGTTGTCGGCCGGGTAGACCGCGTTGGACGCCATCATGCGGATACGTTCGCCCTTGCGCAGCGTGCCGTCGACCACGCGCACCAGCATCACCACGCCCACATAGGCGTCGTACCAGGAGTCGATGATCATCGCGCGCAGCGGCGCCTCGACCACGCCCTTGGGCGGCGGCATGCGGGCGATCACGGCCTCCAGGATCTCGTCGATGCCCATGCCCGTCTTGGCGCTGCAGGGGATGGCGTTGTCGGCATCGATGCCGATCACGTCTTCGATCTCGGCCTTGGCGTTGTCGGGATCGGCGTTGGGCAGATCCATCTTGTTGAGCACCGGCACCACCTCGACGCCCAGGTCCAGCGCGGTGTAGCAGTTGGCCACCGTCTGAGCCTCGACGCCCTGGCTGGCGTCCACCACCAGCAGCGCGCCCTCGCAGGCCGACAGCGAGCGGCTCACCTCATAGGAGAAGTCCACATGTCCGGGCGTGTCGATCAGGTTCAGGTTGTAGACCTGACCGTCCTTGGCCTTGTATTGCAGTGCCGCGGTCTGGGCCTTGATCGTGATGCCGCGTTCGCGCTCGATGTCCATCGAGTCCAGCACCTGCGCCTCCATCTCCCGGTCCGACAGGCCACCGCAGCGCTGGATGATGCGGTCCGCCAGCGTGCTCTTGCCGTGGTCGATGTGGGCGATGATGGAGAAATTGCGGATGTGATTCATGGACACTGTGGCTGCGCGCCGGATAGAGATGCAAGGGCCTCAGCCCTGGCGTTGAAGGCTCATATCGCGCAGCGATGTGAAGGCCTCGAAGAGGCCGTGCCGGACATAAAAAAAAGGCACGTCGAAAGAGGTGACGCGCCTTCCAACAAAACTTATGGCAACTGCTTGTTGGGCTTTCATTGTAGCCAAAAGCCCCAGACAGGAAACCGCGGCGCCCCCGGATTTCCTGTCGTTGCGGTCCGCCAACAGCAAATTATCAACAAGTTATCCACAGATTCCTGTGGACTGCATGGGGATAGTTTGAGGGCTGGCGCTTTTGCGTCGCGCGACATGCGCAAATCGGGTCAGACAGCCTCGATTCTATCCGAGCAGCTCCACAATCCCCGGCGGTGGCGCTAATGTTAGCGGGTGCAAACCTCGAATTGATGCCGCCGCCCCGGCTCCGAACCGGAGGGATTTTTCACCTAATGAAAAGACCCACCGTGGCGATGGGTCTGGACCGAGGGCCGGTCGCTCAGCGTCCCGGCTTCAGCAACACGAAATTGGTGACATTGCCGCGTCGCACCAGCAGGGTGATCTGGGTCGCCTTCTCCAGCTTGGTAAGCAAGGCCTGCAACTGCTTGACCGTGGTGATCTCGGTGTTGTCCACAGACAGGATCAGGTCCCCTTCCCGCAGGCCGGCACGCGCCGCCGCACCTTCCACCGCTTCGACCCGCACACCGCCGCGCAGCTTGAGCTCGCGTTTCTGAGCGTCGGTCAGATCGACCACGGTCAGCCCCAAAGTGGGCGTCGGTTTGGCGCTCGGCTCGCTGGCGCGCCGCGGGCTGCTGCTCTCGTCCTCCAGTTCGGCCACCGTGATGCTCAGGTCCTTATAGGCACCGCGACGGAACACCTGCATGCTGACTTTGCTGTCCGGCTTGGTGGCCCCGACGATACGGCGCAGGTCGGTGGCGCGCTCGACCGCCTTGCCGTCGAACTTCGTGATCACGTCGCCGCCCTCCAGGCCGGCCTTCTCGGCCGGGCTGCCCTCCAGGATGCGGCGCACCAGCGCACCATTGGGCTTGCCCAGTCCGATCGACTCGGCCACCTCCTTGGTGACATCCGCCGGCTCGACGCCGATGCGCCCGCGGATCACACGGCCCGTGCTGCGCAATTGCTCGGAGACGCGCACCGCCTCGTCGATCGGGATCGCGAAGGAGATGCCCATGAAACCGCCCGAGCGGCTGTAGATCTGCGAATTGATGCCCACCACCTCGCCGCGCATATTGAGCAGCGGGCCGCCCGAGTTGCCGGGGTTGATGGCCACATCGGTCTGGATGAAGGGCAGGAAGTCGCCGGTGTCGCGCGCCTTGGCGCTGACGATGCCGGCCGTCACCGTGCTGTCGAAACCGAAGGGCGAGCCGATCGCCAGCACCCATTCACCCACCTTGAGCCGGCTCACATCGCCGATCTTCACGGCCGGCAGGCCCGTGGCCTCGATCTTCACGACGGCCACGTCGGTGCGCGCATCGGCCCCGATGATCCGGGCCTTCAGCTCGCGCTTGTCGGTCAGCGTGACCCACACCTCCTCGGCACCGTCCACCACATGGGCGTTGGTCATCACATAGCCATCGGCACTGAGGATGAAGCCGGAGCCCACGCCGCGGCGCTGCGGCTGTGCCTCCTCGTCGTCGCCGCGCGGCGCGCCGGGGCGCTGGTTCGGCACCGGAATGCCGAAGCGGCGCAGGAACTCCAGCATCTGCTCGTCCATCTCCGGCGTGCCTGTGCTGGCACGGCGCACGCGCTCGGCGGTGCGGATGTTCACAACGGCCGGGGAGGTGCGCTCGACCAGCTCGGTGAAGTCAGGCAGCTCGCGCGCCTGTGCCGGCACCGGCTGCAGCGCCAGACTCAGGGACAGCACGGCCGTCGACAGCAGGGCGGCGGACCAGCGTGGCAGGACGGAGCGATCTTGGGTGGGGATGTGCATGGTGCTTTCGAGGTCGCGTCGATCGGGTGAGGATGGCAGGCTGCGTGGTGCCCAAAGGCGGGCTTGATCACGCCCCGTTTCGGCTCACCCGAATGTATTGGAAAAGCCGGCGCATGGCCGGCCGAAGGTCATGGCCAGACTCATGGCCGGACATCGGGCTCTCGCAGGGGCACCGCGGCATCGGGTGCCCAGGCTTCGTGCAGGGCACCCAGCCCACTCATCTGCGCCACGCCCTGCGGCGCCGCCGATTGGGCGAACGAGAGCTCTTGCGTGGGCGGCGGCCAGGTCGCCGACGGCGGTGCCGCCGCGAGCATCGGCGCATCGACGGGGGGCATGACCGTCAGGCGGCTGAGCCCCACGGCCAGGGCCATGAAGCCGGCCGCCACCGCCGCCGGCGCAAACCAGCGCCGGGCTGGCGGCAGCGCGGCCGGACGCAGCGGCACCGGCTCGGCCGCCAGTTGCGGACGCAGCCGCTCCAACAGGGCCTGGGTTCGCCGCCCATCCTGGGCCAGCTCGGCCGAGCGCAGCGTATCGCCCGTCAGCTGATAGGCATGCCATTGGCGGCGCAGCGTCTCCTGTCGCGGCCAGGCCTGCAGCAGCGACGCCGTCTCGGCCGCATTGGCCTCGCCGTCGGCCAGCGCCGACAGCCACTCGCCCAAACGCGCTTCCTGCCGCTCATCCCGCCACTCGGGAGCCCTGTCCTGATTTTGCATCCGCATTCCCCTGTCCATCCTGTCGACGCACCCCGTCACCAGCGCTCTCCGGCCCGCGTGGCCAACAGGGGCCGCAGCCTGGCGGCCACCGCCTCCCGGGCACGGAAAATACGCGAACGGACCGTGCCCACCGGACAGGCCATCAGCGCCGCGATCTCCTCGTAGCCCAAGCCCTCGATCTCGCGCAGCAGCAAGGCCTGCCTGAACTCCTCCGGCAGTTCATCGATCGCCGCATTCACCGTGGCCGCCACCTCCTTGCTGGACAGCAAGGCTTCGGGGGTGGCCATATCGCTTGGTTCCTGGCCGAGCGCAAAAGGTTCCTCGTCATCCTCCCCCGATTTGAGGGAGGACTCGAACTGGACCGGCTCGCGCCGCAACTCGGCCAGGCTTTTCTTGGCCGTGTTGACCGCGATCCGGTACAGCCAGGTGTAGAAGGCGCTGTCGCCGCGGAAATTGGGCAGGGCCCGGTAGGCGCGCAGAAAGCTCTCCTGGGCGATGTCGGCCACCAGGTCCGCATCGCGCACCAGGCGCGCGACCAGGCGCTCGATCCGGCGCTGGTACTTGATGACCAGCAACTCGAAGGCCTTGACCTCGCCGCGTTGGGCGCGCTCGACCAGGGGCCGGTCCGGATCGGACTCAGACATGATCGGCGTCCCGGTCGCCCTGCTGCGGCGCGGTATAGAGGGTCGCACGCAGGCCCGGCCAGGCCGCTCGATGCCCCGCTCGCGCCAGCGCCAGATAGCGCGGCAGGCCCGCCCGCAGGGCCGGCCTGAGCCGCAGCAGCAGCCAACCGCCGAAATCCAGCGCAACCGTCAATCGGACCGCCCGTTCCTGCGCGGCGGCGGCGGGCCGCAACCACCAGGCCCGACCGTCCCAGCGCAGGCGCAGTGGCGCATGTCGCTCGGCACGCCAGCCCAGGGCCGCCGCCGCCGCGATGAGCAGAGGGGCAAGTCCCCACCAGAACAGGGCCGGACGCCAGGCCGGATCGGCCGCCGCGCATTGCGCGGCACCAGCCGCCAGCATTGCGGCCACGCCGACCGCCGCAACCAGGCCGGCGGCCAGGCGTAGCGCCGGATCGGGCTCAATCAGCAGTTCAAAGGCGCTCGCATCGCGCGGCAGGGCCGTCATGGCCCGGCCTTCAGACCCGCTTGAAGATCAGCGTGCCGTTGGTGCCGCCGAAGCCGAAGTTGTTCTTGGCGGCGTATTCGATCTTCATCGGCCGCGCCTCATTGGCGCAGTAGTCCAGATCGCACTCGGGATCCTGGTTGAAGATATTGATGGTGGGCGGAACCACCTGCTGGTGCACGGCCAGGGCCGTGAATACCGATTCGATGCCCCCCGCCCCGCCGAGCAGATGCCCGGTCATGGACTTGGTGGAGCTGACGACCATGCTCTTGGCATGATCGCCGAAGGCCAGCTTGATCGCGTTGGTCTCGTTGACGTCGCCCAGCGGCGTCGAGGTGCCATGCGCATTCATGTACTGCACCTGGTCCGGGTTCAGCCCGGCGTTGCGCAGCGCCGCGCGCATCGAGCGCTTGGGGCCGTCGACGTTGGGCGCGGTCATGTGGTACGCGTCCGCACCCATGCCGAAGCCGACCAGTTCGCAATAGATCTTGGCGCCGCGCTTCTTGGCGTGTTCGTACTCTTCGAGCACCAGCACGCCGCCGCCCTCGCCCAGCACGAAACCGTCGCGATCCTTGTCCCAGGGACGGGACGCGGTCTTGGGGTCGTCGTTGCGGGTCGAGAGTGCGCGCGCGGCCGCGAAACCGCCGATGCCCAGCGGCGAGACGGTCGACTCGGCACCGCCGGCGATCATCACGTCGGCATCGCCGTACTCGATCAGGCGGCCGGCCTCGCCGATGGCGTGCAGGCCCGTCGTGCAGGCGGTGACGATGGCAAGGTTCGGGCCCTGAAAGCCGTACTTGATCGAGACATGGCCCGAGATCATGTTGATGATCGAGGCCGGCACGAAGAAGGGCGTGACGCGGCGCGGGCCGCGGTTCAGCAGTTCGGTGTGGGTCTCCTCGATCATCGGCAGACCGCCGATGCCCGAGCCGACCAGCACGCCTATGCGCTCGGCCTGCTCTTCCGTCAACTGATCATTGGTCGGCAGGCCGGCATCCTGCACCGCCTGAATGGACGCCGCCAATCCGTAATGGATGAAGGTGTCCATCGTCCGCGCTTCCTTGGTGTTCAGGTAAGCGCCCACGTCGAAGCCCTTCACCTCGCCAGCGAACTGGCAGGCGAAGTTGGAGGCATCGAAACGGGTGATGCGGTCAATGCCGGACTGACCGGCCAGGATGTTGGCCCAGCCTTCAGCCACCGTGTTGCCCACGGGGCTGATCAGACCAAGTCCGGTGACGACAACGCGACGACGGCTCATGCAGTACAGAGATCAGTTAACGGAAGGAAACCTGCAGCGCGGAAGGCGCTCAGGCCTTCTGGTGCTTGACGGCGTAGTCGATCGCCAGCTGCACGGTGGTGATCTTCTCGGCCTCTTCGTCCGGGATCTCGATGCCGAACTCGTCTTCGAGAGCCATCACCAGTTCCACGGTGTCCAGCGAGTCGGCGCCCAGATCGGCCACGAAGGCCTTCTCATTGGACACATCGGACTCAGGCACGCCGAGTTGCTCGGCGATGATTTTCTTGACACGTGCTTCGATATCGCTCATGACTCCTCCAGGAGGGGTTTGCTAGGAACAGCCCGGGATTCTAAGGCCTCTAGAGTGACTCGCCTAAGTCAAGGCATTCCGTCACTTCCAGGACCCTCACCGGCCGGGCAAATCCGGTGGGCAAAGGCGGCAAGCCGCCTCGGCCTCAATTCATAAACATGCCGCCATTTACATGCAGTTCGCTGCCGGTAATGTAAGCAGCCTGGCTCGATGCCAGGAAGCCCACCGCGGCAGCGATCTCCTCCGGCGCGCCCAGGCGACCCAGCGGGATCTGTGCCAGCAGCGCCGCCTTCTGGGCTTCGGGCAGCACCTCGGTCATGTCGGTGGCGATGAAACCGGGGGCCACGCAGTTCACCGTGATGCCGCGGCTGCCCAGTTCGCGCGCCAGCGAGCGGGTCATGCCCGCCACGCCGGCCTTGGCGGCCGCGTAGTTGGCTTGGCCGGCATTGCCGGAAGCACCCACCACCGAGGTGATGTTGATGATGCGGCCATGGCGCTGCTTCATCATCGTGCGTATCACTGCGCGGCTCATGCGGAACACGGCCTTCAGATTGGTGTCCAGCACCGCATCCCAGTCCTCGTCCTTCATGCGCATCGACAGCGTGTCGCGGGTGATGCCGGCGTTGTTGACCAGCACCTGCAGGCCGCCATCGGCCTTGACGATGGCCTCGACGGCCGCTTCGCAGGCGGCGGCGTCATTGACATTCAGCGCGATGCCGCGGCCGCCCAGGGCGCTCAGGGCCTCGGTGATGGCGGCGGCGCCGGCCTCGCCGGTCGCGGTGCCGATCACGATAAAGCCTTGCTGGGCCAGGTGCAGCGCGATGGCGCGGCCGATGCCGCGGCTGGCGCCGGTGACCAGGGCTACTTGTTTGGGTTCGCTCATGGGATGGATCAGCCCAGCAGGGTTTTCGCTTCGGCCAGCGAGGCCGGGTCCAGCACCGTGGTGCTGAGGATGTCGGCGTCGATGCGCTTGGCCATGCCGGCCAGCACCTTGCCGGGGCCGCATTCGATGATGTAGGTCAGGCCACGCGCTTTCAAGGCCTGCACCACCTCGACCCAGCGCACCGGGCCGAAGGCCTGGCGGTACAGCGCGTCGCGCAGGTCTGCGGCGCCAGCGGTCACGGCCACGTCGATGTTGTTGATCACCGGGAAGGCCTGGGGGCCGAAACTCACCGCGGCCAGCTGCTCGCGCAGCCGTTCGGCGGCCGGCTTCATCAGGCTGGAGTGGAACGGCGCCGACACCGGCAGCGGCAGCGCGCGCTTGGCGCCGGCGGCCTTCAGGACTTCGGCGGCTTTCTCGCAGCCGGCCTTGCTGCCGGCGATCACGGTCTGCTTGGGGTCGTTGAAATTGACAGCCTCGACAACCTCGCCGCTATCGGCGGCAGCCTGGGCACAGCCCGCACGCACGGCCTCGCCGTCCAGGCCCAAGATGGCATACATCGCACCGACGCCCACCGGCACGGCCTCCTGCATGGCCTGGGCGCGGAAGCGCACCAGGGGCAGCGCATCGGCCAGGCTCAGCGCACCGGAAGCGACCAGTGCCGTGTACTCGCCCAGCGAATGGCCGGCCGCGGCGGCCGGCACCAGGCCCGTCTCGGCGACCCAGGCGCGGTAGCAGGCGATGCCGGCGGTCAGCATCACCGGCTGGGTGTTGGTGGTCAGGTCCAGCTGTTCCTTGGGCCCGGTCTTGATCAGGGCGCCAATGTCCTCGCCCAACGCGCTGGACGCCTCGGCCAGGGTGCGAACCACCTCGGGATGATCACCCCAGGCGTCCAGCATGCCGACGGCCTGCGAACCCTGACCGGGGAACACGAATGCAAACTTTGCGCTCATACGTCTCTTATCGATTCTTCTTCAGAAATCCAGCAGCACCGCACCCCAGGTGAAGCCGCCGCCGACGCCTTCCAGCATCACGGTGTCACCGCGCTTGACCTTGCCGCTGCGCACCGCCTCGTCCAATGCCAACGGGATCGAAGCGGCCGAGGTGTTGCCATGCTCGTCGACGGTGACGATCAGCTTGTCCAGCGGCATCTTCAGCTTCTTGGCCGTGCCCTGCATGATGCGGATATTGGCCTGGTGCGGAATCAGCCAGTCGATGTCGGCATCCGTCTTGCCGGCCTTCTCCAGCACCGAGCGCGCCACCTTCTCCAGCACGCCGACGGCCAGCTTGAACACCGCCTGGCCGTCCATCTTCAAGAGCGGGTCGCCCAGCACCTGACCGCCCGCCACCGTGCCGGGCACGCACAGGATGTCGGCGTGGCGGCCATCGGCATGCAGCTCGCAGGCCAGGATGCCCGGCGTCTCGCTGGCGCCCAGCACCACGGCACCGGCACCGTCGCCGAACAGCACGCAGGTGGTGCGGTCCTTGAAATCGAGGATGCGCGAGAACACCTCGGCACCGACCACCAGGGCCTTGCTCGCGGCGCCGGTCTTGATCATCGAGTCGGCCACCGTCAGCGCGTAGACGAAGCCCGAGCAGACGGCCTGCACGTCGAAGGCCGCGCAGCCGGCGATGCCCAGCTTGTGCTGCAGCAGCGTGGCGGTGGACGGGAACACCATGTCCGGCGTCGAGGTCGCGACGATGATCAGGTCGATCTCGCCGGTAGCCACGCCGGCAGCTTCCAGCGCCGCGCGCGCGGCCGGCAGGGCCAGGTCGCTGGAGGCGACATCGCTTGCGGCGAAATGGCGGGCGCGGATGCCGGTGCGCTCGACGATCCATTCGTCGGAGGTTTCGATGCCGTCGCGGGCCAGCTGGGCCGCGAGATCGGCATTGGTCAGGCGTTTGGGCGGCAGATAGCTGCCGGTGCCGAGAATGCGGGAAAAACGGGGGGATGTGCTCATGCAGCTTGCTGGGCGGCCGAGGCCGCCTTGTCTCCTGCATCGCCCTCAGGTGCCGCGGGCATGGCCTGCAGCGTGGCGATGATGCGATCGTGAACCCGGTCCAACAACCGGTTGCGGGCGGCATCATACGCCCGGTTCAAAGCCTGCTCGAAAGCAAAGGCATCGGCCGAACCATGACTCTTGAACACCAGGCCGCGCAGGCCCAGCAGTGCCGCGCCATTGAAACGGCGATGGTCGACCCGACCCTTGAAGCGCTTGAGCACCGGCAGCGCCAGCACCGCCGCGGCCTTGGTCAGCATGTTCCGGCCGAACTCTTCCTTAATGATGGTGGCGATCATCGTCGCCAGGCCTTCGGCGGTCTTCAGCGCCACATTGCCGACGAAACCGTCGCAGACCACCAGATCGGTCGTGCCCTTGAAGATGTCGTTGCCCTCGACATTGCCAAAGAAGTTGAGTTGACCCGCGGCATCCGCCTGGCGCAGCAATTCGCCGGCGCGCTTGATGGTCTCGCTGCCCTTGATCGCTTCCTCGCCGATGTTCAGCAGGCCGACCGATGGGTTTTCGCGACCCTCGACCGCAGCCACCAGGGCCGAGCCCATCACCGCGAACTGCAGCAGGTGTTCGGCCGTGCAGTCGACATTGGCGCCGAGATCCAGCACGGTGGTGTAGCGACCGGTCTGATTGGGCATCACGGTGGCGATGGCCGGGCGGTCGATGCCTTCCAGCGTCTTCAGCAGGTAGCGGGCCACGGCCATCAGCGCGCCGGTATTGCCGGCCGAGACGCAGGCCTGGGCCAGCGCAGGCGCGCCGTCGACGCTCTTGAGCTGGCTGATCGCCACGCGCATCGACGAATCCTTCTTGCGGCGCAGCGCCACCTCGACCGGATCGTCCATCGTCACGACTTCGCTGGCCGCGACGATGCGGCAGCGCGGCCACTCCGCGGCCTCGGCCAGCGCCTCGGGGCGGCCGACCAGCAACAGTTCGGCTTGCGGATGCGCGGCAAGGAAGGCACGGCAGGCCGGCAGGGTCACCGACGGCCCATGGTCGCCGCCCATGCAATCGACAGCAAGACGCAGGGAAAGACTGGTTTCGGAAGCTAGCATCAGGGGCAGGGTAACTGTGGTCAGCCGGTCGCGGCCAAGACGGCGCCGACCTTACGCGAGGCGCCGCCAGCGGACAAGCGGGCGCACCCGCAAGGCAGATTCCGGCTCAAACACAAAAACCCGGCACCGCAGGAGAGCAGTCCGGGTCTTGTTCACCATCAAACCTGGCGCCGCGAGCAAGGCGCGGCGCAAGCAGGATTTAGGCGTCCGCCTTGGTCTTCAGGACCTTGCGGCCACGATAGAAGCCATTGGGGCTGATGTGGTGACGCAGATGCACTTCGCCGGTGGTCGGCTCGATCGCGGTGCCCGGATTCACCAGGGCATTGTGCGAACGGTGCATGCCACGCTTGGAAGGCGACTTCTTGTTTTGCTGAACGGCCATGATTTCTCCTAAGGGCTCTCGGCTGAGGCTGTCGGTTGGTTGAGGCTTTTAAGCCAGACTTGGTCCACAAGCCCGCTACCGATGCCTCGGCCCCCGGCACCATTCGGCCCATCTTGCTCAACACAAGACCACCGAACCGGACTTCTCACACCGGGGAAAGCCCGCCATTCTAGCACGGCTTGGGCGATTTCCCAAATGCCGCCCAACGAAACGGCCTATCGCTAGGACTTCTTCTTCAGCGCCGCCAGCGCAGCGAAGGGATTCGGGCGTTCCGCAGCGGCCTCGAACTCGGGGGCGTCATCCACCAGCGGCAGAGCCTCGGGGCAGGCCTCATGCCGCGGCACCAAGGGCAGGTCCAGCAACAGCTCATCCTCCACCAACTCTTGCAGATCCAGCGCGCGCGGCAGGGCCAACACCTCGTCGTCACTGTCGGCATCCAGCTCGGCGGCCAGGCTCTCGTCGCGCACGAAGTGGAACCAGCGCGCGAACCGCACATGCTCCTGCACCGGCCGCAGGCATCGCTGGCAGGTCAGGGCCACTTCGGCCGCAGCCTCGAGCGCCACCCAGATCTGCGCTTCGCCGCCACGCGGCATACGCATCTCGCCACGCACCGACCACTGCACCGCGGGCCAAGCTGCGGCGGGAGCCTCGGGCGCCGCCGCCTCGGCCAGACGCGGCAGATCGGCCGCCGACCACTCGCCCTGCAGGCTGGCTTCATCGCGGGCCAGGGCTTCGACATCAAGCTTGCGGGGATCCAGGGGCTTACTGGCCCGACTGCTGCTGCGCGTGTTCATGCCGCAAGTGTAGAGGCGCGGCGATGGGAAAATACCCGCCATGCCACTCGACACATTGCCCCGCCGACTGATCCTCGGCTCCAGCTCGCCCTACCGGCGCGAACTGCTGCAGCGCCTGCGCCTGCCCTTCGAGACCTGTTCGCCGGACATCGACGAAAGCGCCCTGCCCGGCGAGGCGCCGGCCGCCAGCGCCAGCCGCCTGGCCCTGGCGAAGGCCAGGGCGGTGGCCCGCCTGCACCCGGACGCCCTGGTCATCGGCTCCGACCAGGTGGCCGAGCTGCACGGCCAGGCGCTCGGAAAGCCGGGCAGCCACGAGCGCGCCGCCGCGCAGTTGCGCGCGATGAGCGGGCAGGAGGTGCTGTTCCACACCGCCCTGGCCGTGGTCTGCGCCGAAAGCGGCTTCACATCACAGGACCTGGCCCCGGTGCGCGTGCGTTTTCGCCAGCTGGACGAGGCCGAGATCGACAACTACCTGCGCGCCGAGCAACCCTATGACTGCGCAGGCAGCGCCAAGGTCGAAGGCCTGGGCATCACCTTGCTGAGGGCGGTGGAGTCCGACGACCCGACGGCCCTGATCGGCCTGCCATTGATCCGCCTATGCGCCATGCTGCGCCACGCGGCCGGGAGCCCGGCATGAGCAACAAGGGCCGGCTCTACCTGATGCCCAACACGCTGGACTTCGGCGTGCCGGGCGCGGAAGTCGATCTGCAGCAGGTGCTGCCGCTGCACGCGATCCAGATCGCCGCCAGGCTGACGCATTGGGTGGCGGAGAACGCCAAGACCACGCGCGCCTTCCTGAAGCGGGTTGACGCGATCGCGCCGCTTCAGCAAGCGCTGCAAAGCCTGCAGATCACCGAACTGCCGCGCCCGCCCAAGGGAGGCAAGGACGGCGGCAGGGAAAGCGGCGTGCCGGCCGCGAACTGGACCGCCCTGCTCGCCCCGGCGCTGGCCGGCCGGGATCTGGGCCTGATTTCGGAAGCCGGCCTGCCCGCCATCGCCGATCCCGGCGCTCAGCTGGTGGCCGCCGCCCATGCGCAGGGCATCGAGGTGGTCCCCCTGTCCGGCCCCAGCTCGCTGCTGCTGGCACTCGCCGCCAGCGGACTCAACGGCCAGAGCTTCGCCTTCGTCGGCTACCTGCCGGTCGATGGTGCGGCGCGTGCGGCACGCATCCGCGAGCTCGAGGCATTGTCCGCGCGCCAGCAACAGACCCAGCTGATGATCGAGACGCCCTATCGCAACGAGGCGCTGCTGCAGGCCCTGCTGGCCACCCTGAACCCGCAGACGCGGCTGTCTGTCAGCTGCGGACTGAGTCTGGCCCAAGGCTGGACCCGCAGCAGCAGCGTGGCTCAGTGGAAGGACAAACCGCAGACGCTGCCGGACAAGGTGCCGGCGGTATTCGCCCTGCTGGCCGGCTGAGCCGGCCCGCCCTTCAGGCCTCGGAAGGGGCCGCCGCCGGCTGCGGCTTGGCGCCAAACAGCGCCGCCACTTTCTTCTTCGGCTTGATATAGGGCGACAGGCCCTTGCCGCCGGCCGCCGCCGCAGGCACCGCCTTTTCCCAGGCGGGCGCATCGCCACCGGAGGCGCTGGGCTCGTAGGGCTTGTCGAAGAAGGGGTCGCGCGAGACCGGCGCGGGGCGCGGCGCACGGGGTGCGGCCGCATACGAGGACGGCGCCGAGGGCTGGTCCGCATAGTCGCGGCGCGGCGCGCGGCGCGGGCGCTCCTCGTCCAGCTCCAGCGGCTCCAACTCCATCTTGCGCTTGATCAGCTTCTCGATCTCGCCGGTCAGGCGCGCATCGGACTTGGTGACCAGGGTGATCGCGATCCCCGAGGCGCCGGCGCGACCGGTGCGGCCGATGCGGTGCACATAGTCCTCGGCGTTGAAGGGCACGTCGAAATTGAAGACCGCCGGCAGATCGGCGATGTCCAGGCCGCGCGCGGCCACGTCGGTGGCAACCAGCACGTCGACCTCGCCGCGCTTGAATGCATCCAGGGCCTTCAGGCGCTCGTCCTGCGACTTGTCGCCATGCAAGGCATTGGTGCGCAGGCCGTCGCGCTCGAAAGAGCGCGCCAGGCGGGCGCAACCCAGCTTGGAATTGACGAAGACGATGGCCTGGCGGATCGAGCGATCGCGCAGCACCTTCAGCACGGCAGGGCGCTTTTCCTCGTCGGTGACGCTGTAGAAGCGCTGCTCGACGGTCGAGGCCGTGGCATTGGGCCGCGCCACCTCGACCAGCACCGGCGACTGCAGATAGCTTTCGGCCAGGCGCTTGATCTCCGGGGAGAAGGTGGCCGAGAACAGCAGGGTCTGGCGCGCCTTGGGCAGGTAGCTGAGGATGCGCTGCAGATCGGGCAGGAAGCCGATGTCCAGCATGCGGTCGGCCTCGTCCAGCACCACGTACTCGACCTGGTTGAGCACGCAGTTCTTGGCCTCGATATGGTCCAGCAGGCGCCCCGGCGTGGCGATCAGCACCTCGACGCCGCCCTTGAGTTGCAGCGTCTGGGGCTTCATGTCGATGCCGCCGAACACGCAGGCCACCCGCAGGTTCGTATGCTTGGAGTAGGCGGTGACGTTCCTGGCCACCTGATCAGCCAGCTCACGGGTGGGGGCCAGCACCAGCGCGCGCACGGGGTGGCGCGCCGGCGAGGCGCTCGAGTTCTCGTGCTTGAGCATGCGCTGCAGCAGCGGAATCGAGAACGCCGCCGTCTTGCCCGTGCCGGTCTGGGCCGCACCCATCACGTCGCGCCCTTCCAAGACGATGGGGATCGCCTTGGCCTGGATGGGCGTCATCGTCGCGTAGCCCTGATCGGCCACGGCGCGCAGCAGCTTGGGGTCGAGCGGCAGCGTGTCGAAACGAGAGGCTGGCGTGATGGTGGATTCTTCGGTCATAGCCATGGATTATCGCCCATGACCAAGATTTACCGGGGTTTGCCCTGGGTTTGCTCGGGACCGAGCTCTCGCGGGACTCCCGGCCGTCCGGCCCTGAAGACCAGCCATTTGGGCGTGCGGAAGCGCACGATGCGCCAATACAGCCCCACATACAGCACGCCAAACACCAGCATGCACGCGGCCAGGATCGGCGTGGAATCCCAGAACAGCAAGGCCGGCACCAGCGAGGTCATGCACAGCATCCACAGATAGGGGGCGGTCATCGAGTTACGCTTGGTGATCGCCCTCGCATCCTTGGCGCCGACGGCCCAGCGCATCAGGCGACGGTAGATCAGCGAATGCAGGTGGATGCCGTCCGGATCGCCCGGCGATACATCGCGCAAGAAGCGGCGCCGGTAGATCGAGAACACGGTCTCGAACACCGGGTAGATGCAGACCATCAGCGGGAAGAGCGGCGACACCTGGGGATGGCGCGAAATCGTCAAGATGCCGATCTCGGCCAGGAAGAAGCCCATGAAATAGGCGCCACCATCGCCCAGGAAAATCAGGCCGGCCGGATAATTCCAGACAAAAAATCCCAGGATTGCGCCCACGCCCGCCAGCGCCCAGAGAGCGAGTTCGGCATCGCCAACCTCATACGCCACATAGGCAAAGACCAGCAGCATCAGGCTGACGCACATCGACGACAGGCCATTGAAGCCATCGATGATGTTGACCGAGTTGGCCACGCCGGCCACCGTGAACACGGTCAGGACCATGGCACCCAGCGTCGTGGCCGCGATCCAGTCCAGGCCGGGAATGCCGGTGCGCGTGATCAGGGCGCCGATCAGCCAGCCACCCAGGGCCGCGGACAAGGCGGTTGCCAGCAGCCGCTTGCCCGGCGAGACCCGCTTGGTGAAGTCCTCGATCAGACCGGCCGCAAAGGCCGGCAAGCCACAGAGCAGCAGCAGCAGGCCCAGATTGCTGAGGCGCCCGTGGCTTTGGTACCACATCCACAGCACCGCAGCCGCCAGTCCCGCGAAGATGCCAACGCCCCCGATGCGCGGCACCGGCCGCGCATGGAATTTCTGTGGTCCCGATAGATCATGATCGGCCGACAGGTGGCCATGTGTGGTGGACGAGCGCACCACGAACAGCGTCACCGCTGCCGCAACCAGGAAAGGGATGAGCAAAAACAACATGGGCGCCAGTGTACGAGGCTCCCCTCCGCCACCGTGCGACGGGCATGCGCAGCACCCCCTTAGAATGTCGCGCCGACAGCACAACCCGCCCGGCGCCGATGGCGCCAGGATGTCTTCGACCCATCGCCGAGACTGTTCTCATGAATGTTCGCGCCTCTCGCGCCTCCCCGTTGACTCGCCCCGCAGCGCTGATGCGCAAGATGAAGTTCACGGCGCTGGGTATCCTGCTAGCGTTTGGCGGGCATGCGGTAGCGCAGAACAACAACAACAGCAGCAACAGCAGCAACAATGATCAGTACGACAGCACGGGGCCGGTCCGGCTGACGACGCCTCGCCCCCAGCAGCAGCCCGCCACGCAGCAGCGCGATGCCGAGATGCAGCAACGCATGTTCAAACCCGCGGCGGCGGCCTACAAGCCTGGTGAATTTGAGATCTACGTCAATAAACTGCTTGGCTGGACGGCGCCGCCCGCGGAAGCGGAACCCCAACCTTTGGGGCGCGAACTGATCGTCAAGCGGCTCGGCGCAGATCTGATGCAGACCCAAACCGGGGACGAACCCGGGGCCGACGCACCTCGTCAGGTGCCGCTTGATTACGTCATCGGCATCGGCGACGAGGTGCAGCTGACGATCTGGGGTTCCGTGGATGCAGACCTGCGACTGACGGTGGACAACGCCGGCCGCATCATCGTGCCGCGCGTCGGTCCGATCCTGGTAGCAGGCCTGCGCTACGCAGACCTGAATGAGACGGTCAACAAGCGCGTGGGCCAGGTCTTCCGCAACTTCCAGGTCAGCGCCTCGCTGGGCCGCTTGCGCGGCATCCGCATCTATATCACCGGCTTTGCCCAGCGGCCCGGCACCTACAACATCAGCAGCCTGTCCACGCTTGTCAGCGCGCTGACCCAAGCGGGCGGGCCCTCGGCGGCCGGCAGCTTCCGCCAGATCGAACTGCGACGCGCGGGCAAGGCGGCCGCGAAGTTCGACCTCTACGACCTGCTGCTCAAGGGCAATCGTGCCGCGGACATGCCCCTGCAGACCGAGGACGTTGTGCATGTCGGCCCGATCGGCGCGCAGGTCGCCATTCTCGGCAGCATCAACAAACCCGTGATCGCGGAAGTCAAGCCGGGCGAGACACTCGACGAGGTGCTGGCCATGGCCGGTGGCTTCAATCCGGTGGCCGACCGCTCGCGCATCTCGGTGGAACGCCTCAGCGAACGCAACGACCGTCGCGTGACCGAGTTCGCCCTGCCCGCCAACGCCAGCCAAGCCATCCTCAATGGCGACATCATCCGGGCCTTCAGCGGCGTGGTCGCCACCCTGCCCCAGCACAAGCAATTCAAGCGCGTGCGGGTCGAAGGCGAGGTGCAGCGACCTGGCGAATATGTGCTGCCACCCAACAGTACGATCAATGAGGCGATCCAGGCCGCCGGCGGCCTGACTCCGCTGGCCTACGTCTTCGGCGCGGACTTCTCGCGCGAGAGTGTGCGCATCAAGCAACAGGAAAACTACGACCGCGCGCTGCGCGACCTGGAAACCGAGTTCGCCCGGGCCACCACCACCCAGCGCGCAAGCACGGCCGAAGACACGGCCATCCAGACGGCCCGGGCCAGCGGAACGACGCGCCTGATCGAACGCCTCAAGGCCGTCAGACCCACCGGACGCATCGTGCTGCAGCTCGCATCCGATGCCAACACCCTGCCCGACCTCACGCTGGAGGAAGGTGACCGCATCCTGATCCCGCCCCGCCCGACCACGGTGGGCGTGTTCGGGAGCGTGTTCAATAACGGAAGCTTCCTGTGGAAGAGCGGCAGTTCCGTTGATGATTCGGTTCGCCTGGCCGGCGGCCCGACTCGCGGAGCGGACACCGGCAGCACCTTCGTGTTGCGCGCCAATGGCAGCGTGATCAGCGCACAACAGACTCATAGCGGCTGGATCAGCTTCGGCAGCACCCTCAGCAATGTCGTGGCCTTACCCGGGGACACCGTCTTTGTGCCGGAAGAGCTGAACAAGACCACCTTCATCCAGTCGGCAAAGGAATGGACGCAGATCCTTTACCAATTCGGTCTGGGTGCCGCAGCCCTCAGAACCATTCGCAACTGACCACCACCACGTCGCCTCGGGACCGGCCTGCGGTCGACTCCCCGCGCCGCGCCGGTGCGACGAGTCCAAAAGCGCAGCCCTGGGGGCAGAAGCACGATCAGCATGAACACCTCTTCTTCCTTTGCCCAACCGCCCACCGGACAGGTCCAATCGCCGTCGAGCCAGGGCGCGGAGCCGTCCGGAGACATGGGCCTGCTGGAACTTGTCGGCGCCCTGACGCCCCATTGGAAGCAGATCGTCGCGGTGACCCTCGGCGTCGGCGTCATCGGCTACGGTGTGGCCATGCTGCTGCCTCCGATCTACACGGCGCGAGCGAGCTTCATCACTCCTCAGCAGCAGCAGAGTTCGGCCGCCTCGGCCCTGGCCTCACTCGGGGCGCTGTCGAATCTGGCCGGCGCGGCGGGTGGGCTCAAGACGCCGAGCGACCAATACCTGGCGCTGATGCAGAGCGTCACCGTGTCGGACCGCCTCATCAAGCGCTTCGACTTGCGGACGCTCTACGAGGCCAAGTTCCAGGTCGACGCCCGCAAGCAGCTGGTGGCCAACGTCAAGATGACCGCCGGCAAGAAGGACAGCGTCATCGTCGTGGAGGTCGATGACAAGGACCCGCAGCGCGCGGCCGACATCGCCAACGCCTACATCGACGAATTGCGGACCTTGTCCAACTCGCTGGCGCTCACGGAGGCCCAGCAGCGCCGTGCCTTCTTCGAACAACAGCTCACCGGCACCAAGGCGGCCCTGACCAAGGCCCAGGAGAATCTGCAGAAGTCGGGATTCAATGCCGGCGCGCTGAAGAGCGAACCCAAGGCGGCCGCTGATGCCTATGCACGCACGAAAGCGGAACTGGCCGTCAGTGAGGTAAAGCTCAACGCGCTGCGCCGCTCGATGACCGACAGCACGGCCGAGGTCCAGCAACTGCTCGCGGCCATCGGCGGCCTGCGTCAGCAACTGTCGCAACTGGAGCAGCCGCTGCCCCTGGGCGGCAATGAAGACTATGTCGGCGCCTACCGCGAGTACAAGTATCAGGAAGCGCTGTTCGAGATCTTTGCTCGGCAATTCGAACTCGCGAAAATGGACGAAGCCCGCGAGGGCGCGCTCATCCAGGTGCTGGACACGGCGTTGCCACCGGAGCGCCGCAGCAAGCCCAAGCGCAGCCTGATCGCCGTCGGCGCGGCGATCGCCGGATTGGTCCTGACGTGCGGCCTCATCCTGCTTCGCCGCCGTCGCGCCGCCTCCCCTCATTGACCGACGTGGGGCCATGTTGGCCCCGCCTCCGCGTCGAAGGGCGGTCGATACCGGGCCGCCGCCGAAAGTCGCACATGAACAAACCTGTCTACGTCACCCAGCCCCATCTGCCTCCGCTGGAGGATTTCACCGCACTGCTGCAGGAGATCTGGGACAGCCGCGTCCTGACCAATGGAGGGCCCTTCCATCAGAAGCTCGAAGCGGCACTGTGCGAATACCTCGGGGTGGAGCACCTGGCCTTGTTCACCAATGCCACGATCGCGCTGGTGACGGCGCTTCAGGCGTTGCGGGTGACCGGCGAGGTGATCACCACGCCCTACTCCTTCGTGGCAACGGCGCACTCGCTGGTGTGGAACGGCATCAAGCCCGTGTTCGTCGACATCGACCCCGTCACGCTGAACCTCGACCCGAAGCAGATCGAGGCGGCGATCACGCCGCAGACGACCGCCATCATGCCGGTCCACTGCTACGGACACCCGTGCGACACGGCCGCCATCCAGAAGATCGCCGACAACTACGGCCTGAAGGTCATCTACGACGCCGCGCACGCCTTCGCCGTGAATGACGAAGCCGGCAGCGTGCTCAACCACGGCGATCTGTCCGTCCTCAGCTTCCACGCGACGAAGGTCTTCAACACCTTCGAAGGCGGCGCCATCATCTGCCCGGACGAGAAGACCAAGCGACGCATCGACCACCTGAAAAACTTCGGTTTCGTCGATGAGACGACGGTGGTCGCGACGGGCATCAACGGCAAGATGAACGAGGTGCAAGCCGCCTTCGGGCTGCTGCAGTTGCGCGCGATCGATGGCGCCATCGATGCGCGCCGTGCGATCGACGAACGCTACCGTCTGGCGTTCGAGCACACGCCCGGCGTCACCTGTGTCGGACAGAGCGGCGAAACCCGCGCGAACTTCTCCTACTTCCCCATCCTCCTCGACGAACGCTACCGGGTCAGCCGCGACCAGCTCTATGCCGAGCTGCGCGAGGCAAGCATCTTCGCGCGGCGCTACTTCTTCCCGCTGATCTCGGACTTCCCGATGTATCGCGGACTGCCGTCGGCCGCGCCGTCGAATCTGCCGGTCGCGCGCCGTGTCGCCGAGCAGGTCATCTGCCTGCCGATCTATCCGACCCTGAGCGAAGCCGATCAGGATCGCATCATCCAGATCGTCCAAGGTCGCATGTGATGTCCATCTGCCTGACGGGCGCCCCGCGCTGACCGACTGCCCATGTCGCTGAAGAGAAACGTCGCAGCCAACTATGCGAGCCAGATCTATGTAGCGGTCGTCGGCCTCGCCGTGACGCCGCTGTACCTGCGCCTGCTCGGCGCGGAGGCCTATGGGCTCGTGGGGTTCTATGGGGCGCTCATGGCGTGGTTCCAGTTGCTGGACGTCGGACTCAGCCCCGTCGTGATGCGAGAGGTGTCCCGCCATGCCACCGGGACGATCGACGACCGGAGCCTCTGGGCCCAGATTCGGGCCATCGAGAACCTGTTCCTGGCGCTCGCGGTGGCCGCCGGCGGCGGGCTGCTTGCCGGCGCACATGCCATCGCGGACCGCTGGCTCGACGCGCCCTCGCTGACAGCGGCCAACATCGCCGATGCCTTGCGCCTCATGATCGTCTGCGTCGGCCTCCGGTTCATGTCGGTGCTCTATCGAGGGATCCTGACCGGCATGGAACATCAGGTCTGGCTCGGTGGCTTCAATGCCGCCATCGCGTCCGCGCGCGCCTTCCTGGTGCTGCCCGCCATGCTGCTGGTGGGAGGCGATACCACGGTGTTCTTCGCGACGCAGTTGGTGGTCGGGGCGCTCGAACTGGGCCTACTCGCGCACCGCTCGTACCGCCACCTGCCGCAGGTGGACGGGAAGCGCTGGTGGGACCTGTCGCCGCTGATCGGCATCTGGCGCTTCTCCGCCACCGTGGCGTTCACCGGGGGCCTCGGCATCGCGATCACGCAGTCCGATCGCCTGATCCTGTCCGGCCTGCTGAATCTGGACGCGTATGCCTTCTTCTCGCTGGCGACGCTCGCAGCCAGCGCCATTCTGCTCGTCGGCGCGCCGCTGGGTTCAGCGCTCCAACCGCGATTGACTCGCCTGGTCGCGGCCGGAGACGAAGCCGGCGCCCACCTCCTCTTCCGGGACGCGAGCCAGTTGCTGACGATGCTGACGGTCCCCGCCGCCGTTGTGATGGCCGTCTTTCCCGACCTCGTCCTCCTCGCATGGACCGGCAATGCCTCCGCATCCGCCGCCGCGGGCGCCACCTTGGCCGTCTACGCCTTGGGCAATCTCGTCGCGGCACAACTGGTGTTGCCCTATTCGTTGCAGTTCGCGTACGGCAGGCTGCGCCCCCATCTGGTCGGCAACTGCCTGCTGGCCGCGTTGCTCATTCCCGGGCAGATCCTGGCGACGCAACGTTTCGGCGCCGTGGGCGCGGGGGCCTGCTGGCTGGCCGCTAACCTGCTCTATGCCCTGATCTGGACACCCATCGCGCTGCGCGGTCTGGCGCCGCATGTGCTGCGCCCCTGGTACCTCAATCTCGCCAAGACGACGGGGATGGCCGTCGCGCTGTCGATGCTGGCAGGGCCGGTCATACGCGCCACGACTGACCACCGCCTGTCCCTGGGTGCCGCGCTCGTCACGATCGGCCTGTCTTCGACCGCGCTGCTCGCCGCCTTCTGCCCGCCGCTGCGTCGCATGACCGGCGATTTCTTTCGATTGCGTATGCCCCGGAAGCCCTCGCAATGACCGCCCGTGCCCTGCCAAAGATCGGATTCATCGGCAGCATGAACGCCATGCCGATGGCGTATGCGCTGAAGTTCAAGCGAGATGGCTACGACGTCCGCTACGTGGTGGAAGCGCCTGCGCACGACCACCTGATGCGCCCCGAGTTCCACTTCGCTGCCGATGTGCCCTATCCCTACCCCGACTGGATCGTCGAGATTCCATGGGGCAACGACCTGGTCCGGCACGCGACCGCGCCCTGGTCCAACCGGGCCGGCATCGCGGCCATGTCCGATCGGGACATCGTCTTCCTGAACGACGCCAGCATCGCCTTGGCGTCGGCTCTGCCGAAGTCGACGCTTTGCATCGCGCTGTCCAGCGGCTCGGACATCGACCTGTTCGGTCGATGGTCGATGGCGTTCACACTGGCCTCGCGGATCCGCCGCAAGTACTTGTATCCCGTGCGTCTCGCGCTGGAATCGCTGCGGGTGCTGTGGCAGCGGCGCGGACTCCAGCGTTGCGGCGGCATCAGCTACTTCCCCCGCGGCCTCAATCCGGCAGGTGACACAGTGGTGGACAAATTGCGCCGCGGCCCCCGGCGGCCGTTCCTGGTCGAACGTTTCGACGTCAACTTCAAGAGCGCCGGCGTCCCACGTCTGCCCTTGCCTCAACGCCCGCTGACGAAGATCCTGGTGCCGGTCCGCTTCAACATGAACCCGCCGGCCGGCGGGCAGTTCGAGTACAAGGGCAACGACATCATCCTCCGGGGACTGGCCGCGTACTCTCGGGAGCATCCGTCGATCGAGATCCACCTGGTGGCCAAGGGCCCGCCGGAAGACCTCGCCGAAGCGCGCCGCATGTGCCGCGAACTCGGCATCGAAGCCAACGTGGTCTGGCACCAGCCGATGCCGCTGCCCGCGCTGTTCGAGCTGTTCGCCGCGAGCGACGTCGTCTTCGATCAGGTTGGGCACCACTGGATGGGAGCGATCGGCTGCTACGCGCTGTACATGGGCCGACCGCTGATCGCCAATGCCCGGTTGGACATCTTCGGCCGCCTGTGGGGCGCCGAGACGCCGATCCTGCAAGCGACGACGGAGGCGGAGATCGTGCAACATCTGCGGCGCTGCGAGGATCAGACGGAGCGCCAGCGCATCGCCGACGCGGGACAGGTCTTCGCGGAACAGCATCTCGATACGGAGGCCGTCTATCTGAAGCTGCGCGACGCAGCGTCGGATGCATGGGCCCGCCGCAGCTGATCGGAGCAGCCACCATGACCAAGATCGCCGTCTTCACCTGCATCACGGGGGGCTACGACGCCTTGCGCGCACCTGTCCGGCTCGAGCCGGGCATCGACTACTTCTGCTTCAGCGACGCCCCGTCGACGGCGTCCGGATGGACGCCCGCCACCATGCAGGACTGCCTGCATTCCGGCGCCGCGGCGAACCGCTGGGTCAAGATGCGCCCCCACGCCCAACCGCTGCTCGTGCCCTACGACGCGACGCTCTACCTCGACGGCTCCATCGAGATCGTGGGCGACCTGCGCGGATTCATCGATGAGTGCCTCGCCCGCGACGAAGACATCTTGATGTACGACCACCCATTCCGCGACTGCGCCTACGTCGAGGCCCTGGCCTGCGCTCAGTTCGGCCTGGACACCATCGGGCGAATCGGCCGGCAGATGCGGGGCATGCGTGCAGCCGGATTCCCCGAACACCACGGCCTGTTCGAAGCCGGCGTGATCTTCCGCCGCCGCTCGACACAGGTCGAATCGCTGATGGACGACTGGTGGACCGCGTTCCTCGCCGGCGCCCAACGGGATCAGCTGAGCCTGCCCTTCGTGGCGTGGCAGCACGGCCTGCGCATCGGGAGCCTCGGACGGAGCGATCCCCGCTTCGGTCACCGCGTCTTCAAGCTGCACCGGCATGCGGCGGCACGCGTGCCGCTGCGGGCCTCGATCCGCAGCCGGCTTAATCGGCTGGCGCTGGCCGTGGCAGGCCGACGCCGCCTGCTGGGGGCGGTATGACCGTGACGACCGCGGCGCCGGCACGGCGCGGATCAATCCTGCTGGCGACAGCCCTGCTGTGCGCCTGCGCGATCCCGCTGATTCCGCTGGGCGCGGACTACCTGAATTACGTCAACATCTTCGAGACGGCGCGCTCGTCAACGTTCTCGGAGCTCTTTTCGCAGCGCTATGAGCCGCTGTTCCTGGTGCTGTCCTCGCTGTTCGCATATCTGACGACCGACGACGTGACGGTCTTCGCCGCGTTGATGCTCATCGCAACAGCAATGAAGGTGACCGTCGTGCACCGCCTCACCTGGCAACGCCAAGCCGCCGTGCTGGTGCTGGCGTGGTATGCGCTGCGGTTCTTCCCCTTGCACGAGTTGACGCAGATCCGCATCGCGCTGGCCCTCGGTCTGTGGCTGCTGGCGGTGACCACGCGCAGCGCGCCCAAGGCGTTCGCGCTGACGATCGCCGCCGCGCTGACCCATTACTCCACGGCGATCCTGCTGCCAGTGCTGTGGGCCTGGCGCGCGGTGGAACGCTCTCCGGAAGGTTATCGTCGGATCGAACTGCGCCTGCTCCTGGGCGGCATCACGGCGATCGTCGTCGTCGGCGTGACGCTGCGGCAACTGCTCGAGCAGTTGAGTCTGATCTTCAGCATCCTCGACATCTACTCCAGCGAAGGCTTCGGCGAGGATCGCGTCAATCCGTTCTCGATCGCGGTGCTGCTGGACTCGTTCTTCCTGCTGACGGGTTGGCTGGTGGCGTCCAACGACGCACGCTCGCGCTTCTGGCTGACCTTGCTGACGCTGTCACTCGCCACCTTCTACGTCTTGTTCGACTTCCCCGTGCTGGCTCACCGGATCCGCGAGATGTTCGGCATCTGCTGGCTGCCTTACCTGGCCTACGCGCTCCATCAACGTGGTGCGCCCGGCCTGCATGCACGCCTCGTCATCGCGGCATCGATCCCGGCCTACATATACCTCGACTTCTTCGGAACATTCGCCTTGTTTCCGGTCGGCTGATCAACAAAAAAAAAGATGAATACCCTCGACATTGTCATTGTCAACTGGAACACTGGGGACCTCTTGCGGGAGTGCCTGGGGTCCATCCTCACCAGTCGATTGCCGCAGGATTTCGCTTTGGGGAAGGTGGTGGTCGTCGACAACGCGTCGAACGACAACTCCTTGAACGGCATCGATGCGCTCCCGCTGCCGCTCGAGATCATCCGCAATGCCGGCAATCGAGGTTTCGCCGCGGCCTGCAACCAGGGCGCCGCCGCCGGCGCGGGCGACGTGATCCTGCTGCTCAATCCCGATACCCGCCTGTTCGAGCATTCGCTGGTCGCACCGCTCGAACGCCTGCTGGCCCCGTACGGCGACAGGATCGGCGTGGTAGGCGTGCAGTTGCTCGATGAACATGGCGCCGTGACACGGACCTGCGCGCGATTACCTCGGCCCGGCCAGTTCTTCCATCAGGCTATCGGTACCTCGCGCGTGTGGCCCGCCCTGGGCCACACGATGCTCGAATGGGATCACGCGACGACCCGGGAGGTCGGTCAGGTCATCGGCGCGTACTTCATGACGCCGAGGACGCTCTATGAGTCGCTGGGGGGTCTCGACGAACAGTTCTTCGTCTATTTCGAGGAAGTTGACTATTCGGCGCGGGCACTCGCGGCGGGTTGGAAGAGCCTTTATCTAGCCGACGCGCAGGCCTTCCACCTTGGCGGCGGCAGTTCGCGCAAGGTGCTGGACCGGCGCCTGATGTACTCGATCCGGAGCCGGCTGATCTACGCTAGGAAGCACTTCTCAACGCTGGGCCGATGGAGCACCGTGTTCAGCAGCCTCGTCCTGGAGCCGCCGATCCGCATGCTGCACGCGGCCGCCACGGGCGGACTGGCCAACGCGGCGGCCGTCTGTCGCGGCTACAAGCTGCTCGCGGCCGATTGGGTCTCTCGAGATCGGAACAATCCATGACAGCCACACTGCGTGTTCTCGCCCTGACTCGCTACGGGCCGCTCGGCGCTTCCTCCCGCATGCGCACGATGCAATACCTGGCCGCGCTCCATCGCGACGGGTGCGACGTCGAAGTGCGGGACTTGCTCGACGACCGCTATCTCCAGGACCTGTATGCCGGCCGGCGCAATCTGCGCGCGATCGTTTCGGGTTATGCCCGTCGATTCGTCGACTGCCTGAGCCCGAGCTTTCGCAAAGCGGACTGTCTGCTGATCGAGAAGGAACTGTGGCCGTGGGCGCCGGCCTGGCTGGAGAAGCTGCTGTTGCGTCGCAAGGCCTGGGTCCTGGATCTGGACGATGCGATCTTCCACAACTACGACCGACACCGGCATCCGCTGGTGCGAAGGTTGTACAGGCGCAAGATCGACCGCCTCATGAAGGCTGCCACGATCGTCACGGCCGGCAGTCCCTACCTGGCGCAGCGCGCGCACGACGTGGGCGCACGCGACGTCCGCGTCATCCCGACCGCCATCGACCTGGCGAAGTACCCGGCCGAGATTCCGTCCGCGCACGTTCCTGAAGTCGGCCCGGAAGGTGGCAATCAACTGGTGATTGGCTGGATCGGCTCTCCGGCGACCGTCCACTATCTGAACGTTGTCACCTCGGCCTTGCAGGAGGTCGCCAAGCACGTCGATCTGACGCTGCGGGTGATCGGCGCGAAGGCGCCCCAGATCGACGGCGTCCGGACAGAGTCCGTGCCTTGGACCGACGACACCGAAGTCGCCCAGATCTGCCGCTTCAACATCGGCATCATGCCCCTGATCGACTCCGCCTGGGAGCGGGGCAAGTGCGGCTACAAGCTGATCCAGTACATGGCGTGCGGGCTGCCGGTGGTCGCTTCCCCGATCGGCGTGAACGTCAATCTCGTGACGCCGGGGGTGTGCGGCTTGCTCGCAGGCAGCACGGAAGAGTGGACCTCCGCGCTGCTGCTCATTGCCAGGGACAAGGACATGGCGCGGGAATTCGGCGTGGCAGGGCGGCATCGTGTCGAACAACGGTACTGCACTGCAGTCACCGCCAAGGCCGTCCTCGCCTCCCTGAGGGATGCCTCCGCACGGCGCACCGGCGAAGGGCCGATCGCTTCAAACCAAAACATCAACGAGCAAAGATAAAACCATGTGCGGCATTACTGGTTATTGGCAAGACTCCCCGGTCAATGTGGCCGACGCGGGCGCGCTGGTCACTTCGATGGCTGCCCGGATCGCCCATCGGGGGCCGGATGACGTGGGCGTGTGGGTGGACTCGGAACACGGCGTCGCGCTGGGTCATCGGCGCCTCGCGATCGTGGATCTGAGCGAGGCCGGCCATCAGCCGATGCTGTCGGCGCAGGGACGCTACGTCATCGTCTTCAACGGCGAGATCTACAACCATCAACAACTGCGCGAATCCCTGGACGCCGTCGCGCCGCACGAATGGCGCGGGCACTCCGACACGGAAACACTGCTGGCCTGCATCGAGGCCTGGGGACTCAAGCAGACCGTGCAGCGCGCGACCGGCATGTTCGCGATCGCCCTCTGGGATCGGGAGACCCGGACGCTGAGCCTGGCGCGCGACCGCCTCGGCGAGAAGCCCCTGTACTTCGGCTGGCGGCCGGGCCGCCAGGGGGCCCTGCTGTTCGGCTCCGAGTTGAAGGCCCTGCGCGCCCATCCCAACTTCAACTCGAACATCGATCCGCAAGCGCTGACCGCGTTTCTGCGCACGGGCTATGTGCCTGCGCCCTGGAGCATCCACGGTGGCATTCGCAAGCTGCAGCCAGGCTGCATCGCCGTGCTGGCTCGACCGGATCAGGAGCCCGTCATCGAGTCCTACTGGTCGATGGACGAGGTCGTCCGCGCGGGCTTGGCGTCACCGCTCAACGTCGGACCGGACGAGGCGGTCGACGGCCTCGAGTCGGTGCTCAAGCAGGCCATCTCTCAACAGATGATGGCGGACGTCCCACTGGGGGCTTTCCTGTCTGGGGGCATCGACTCATCGACGGTGGTCGCACTGATGCAGGCGCAATCGACGGCGAAGGTCAAGACTTTCTCGATCGGCTTCCACGAAGCCGGCTTCAACGAGGCCGACCACGCCAAGGCGGTGGCGCAGCATCTAGGGACCGACCACACCGAGCTGTATGTCACGCCCACCGAAGCCATGCAGGTCGTGCCGCGTCTGCCAGGGCTGTACGACGAGCCCTTTGCCGACTCCTCGCAGATCCCGACATTCCTGGTCGCGCAGCTCGCCCGTCAGCATGTGACCGTCGCACTGTCGGGCGATGCGGGGGACGAACTGTTCTGCGGGTACAACCGCTATCTAATGACGCGTCGGCTATGGGGCAAGCTCCAGTGGATGCCGCGCCCGCTGCGTCAGTTCGTGGCGCGCGCGCTGCGCCAGGTGCCGGAGTCCGGCTGGGACGCGTTCATCGAACGCATCTCCGCCATCGTGCCCCATTCCGCCCGTCAGGCGCGCTTCGGATCCAAGGTGCACAAGGGCGCGCAGGTGCTGGGCAGCCGCTCGGTCGACGATCTCTACCTGCAGATGGTGTCCCTGTGGCAGGACCCGGCGTCGCTGGTCGTCGGCGGCGCCGAGCCCCCTTCTGCACTCACCTGCCCTTCGCAGGCGCTGGCCGGCATCGGTGACGTCGAACGCATGATGGCCATGGACGCGCTGACCTATCTCCCGGACGACATCCTCGTGAAAGTCGATCGGGCCAGCATGGGTGTCTCGCTGGAGTCCCGCGTGCCGATGCTGGACCACCATGTCGTGGAGTGGGCCTGGCGGCTGCCCATGGCCTACAAGCTGCGGGGGAACTCCACCAAGTGGGCGCTGCGCCAGGTCCTGTACCGCCACGTGCCCCGCACGCTCGTGGAACGCCCGAAGATGGGCTTCGGCGTTCCGATCGACGCCTGGCTGCGCGGGCCGCTGCGCGAGTGGGCCGAGGACCTGCTGAGCAGCGAATCGCTACGAGGTAGCGGCTTGCTCCACCCTGAGCCCATCCGCCAGGCTTGGCAACGACACCTGTCGGAGTCCGCCAACATGCAATACCCGCTGTGGAACATTCTGATGTTCCAGGCCTGGTTCCGCGAGTATCAGACGGCGGGAGCCGCATGAAACTCGCTGTCGTCGCCAACAGCGCCTGGTACGTCTACAACTTTCGCCGCAATCTGATGGCGGCGCTGCGCACCAACGGCCACGAGGTCGTGGTGATGGCTGCGCCCGACGACTACGCCGCGCGCTTGCAGGCCGAAGGCTGGACGGTTCATCCGATTCCGTTCACCGGGGCGGGCACCCATCCGGCGGAGGAACTGCGAACCGTCGCCGCGCTGCGCCGCGCGTTCGCCACCGCCGGCATCGAGGGCGTGCTCAGCTACACGCCGAAGGGCAACGTGTACGCTGCCTTGGCCGCGGTCGGCCTCCGGACCGTGCTCCTGCCCAACATCTCGGGGCTGGGCCGGGCCTTCGTCAGCGACGGCTGGATCGCCCGCATCGCGCGGCTGCTCTATCGCTTCAACCTTCGCCGGGCTCGGGTGGTGTTCTTCCAGAATCCAGATGACCGCGAGCAATTCGTGACGGCGGGCATCGTCGATCCGGCGAAATGCCGCCTCGTGCCAGGCTCCGGCGTCGACCTGACGCGGTTCACCGCCGCGCCGTCACCCGGTCGGAGCACCGCCCTACGGTTCCTGATGGTCGCCCGCCTGATCTGGGAAAAGGGGGTCCGGGAGTTCGCGGATGCCGCGCAGATCGTGCGCCGGACTTACCCGGACTGCCGATTCGCCCTGCTCGGGCTCGTGGACAAGTCGAAGAACGGTGTCCCGCTCGAAACGCTGCAGCAATGGGATCGCGAGGACGTGCTGGAATTCCTGGGCGCGACGGATGACGTCCGTCCGCACCTCGCGGCCAGCGACTGCGTGGTACTGCCCTCCTTCTATCGCGAGGGCATACCGCGCTCCTTGCTGGAAGGGGCCGCAATGGCCCGCCCGTTGATCACGACGGACGCACCGGGATGCCGGGAATGCGTCGAACCGTCAGTCAACGGGTTCCTCGTGCCGGTAAGGGACGCTGACGCACTGGCGGACGCGATGTTACGCATCGCCGGCATGCCTGACGCCGATCGGCGCGTGATGGCCGCGGCAAGCCGAACGCGCATCGAATGCGATTTCTCGGAACAGCGGGTGATCGACGCCTATCTTGATGTGTTGAAGGACATGGCCCCAACCTGACAGAACCGGCGACAGCGGGCACGTGGCCCGCCTCGCACTCAGGCCGGCCGGGACGCCGTCGTGCCGCGGCCGATCGCGTAGTGCTCGATGCCCAGCGTCTTCATCAGCGAGGGCTCGTACAGATTGCGGCCGTCGAACACCACCGGCTGCTTGAGCTCGGCCTTGATACGGTCGAAGTCCGGCGTGCGGAACTCCTTCCACTCGGTGATGATGATCAGTGCATCGGAGTCCGCGAGCGCCTGCTCGGCACGCTCGCAGAGGCTCACGCCCATCGCCTGGCTCAGCAGCTTGGCCGCCTCGTGCATCGCAACCGGGTCATACGCCGCCACCGCCGCGCCACGGCGCGTCAGTTCCTCGATCACCACCAGCGCCGGCGCCTCGCGCATGTCGTCGGTGTTGGGCTTGAACGCCAGGCCCCACAGCGCGAAACGCTTGCCGGTCAGATCCTCTCCGAAGCGGCGCACCACCTTGTCCACCAGCACGCGCTTCTGCACCTCGTTGGCGTCCTCGACGGCGTTCAGCACCTTCAGGTCCTGCCCGTACTCTCGGCCGGTGCGCACCAGCGCCTTGACGTCCTTGGGGAAGCACGAGCCACCATAACCGGCGCCCGCGTACAGGAACTGGTAGCCGATGCGCGGGTCCGAGCCGATACCCCGGCGCACCAGTTCGATGTCCGCGCCGACCTTCTCCGCCAGCAGCGCCAACTCGTTCATGAAGCTGATCCGCGTGGCCAGCATCGCGTTGGCGGCATACTTGGTGAATTCGGCACTGCGCACGTCCATCACCATCAGCCGGTCGTGGCTGCGCGTGAACGGCGCGTACAGCGCGCGCATCAGCAGCGTGGCCTGCTCGTCGTCCGAGCCCACCACGATGCGGTCGGGCTTCATGAAGTCCTCGATCGCCGCGCCTTCCTTCAGGAACTCGGGGTTGGACACCACCGCGAAGCTCGCGTCCGAATCGCGCGCATTCAGCGCGGCGGCGATCTCCGCGCGCACCTTGTCCGCCGTGCCCACCGGCACCGTGCTCTTGTCGACGATGACCTTGTAGTCGGTCATGCGCTCGCCAATCGAGCGCGCCGCCGCCAGCACGTATTGCAGGTCGGCCGAGCCGTCCTCGCCCGGCGGCGTGCCCACCGCGATGAACAGCACCGTGCCGTGGTTGACCGCCAAATCGACATCGGTCGTGAACTGCAGCCGGCCCGCCGCGGCGTTGCGCGCCACCAGCGCGTCCAGGCCCGGCTCGTGGATGGGGATGCCGCCCTCGTTGAGCACCTTGATCTTCTCGGCGTTCACGTCCAGGCAGACCACGTGATTGCCCATCTCCGCCAGGCAGGCGCCCGTCACCAGGCCAACGTAACCGGTGCCGATCGTCGTCACTTTCATGGATGCACTCCCAACTCTGGAATCAACTCTGAATGAACTCGGCGAGCCGGGACACCGTCCGCGAGGCCCCGCCGGGCCGGATCAGGCCTGGTAGTAATCGCGGTACCAGGCGACGAAGCGCCGGATGCCTTCGGGCACCGGCATCGCCGGCCGGAAGCCGGTCCAGTCGGCAAGTTCCTCGACGTCCGCGTGAGTGGCCGGCACGTCGCCGTCCTGCAGCGGCAGGAACTCCTTGACGGCTTCGCGGCCCACGGCCTGCTCGATCGCGGCGATGAAACCCATCAGCGGAATCGGGTCGTGGTTGCCGATGTTGAAGACGCGGTACGGGGCGCTGGAGCGCGCCGGATCCGCCTTCACCGGGTCGTAGGCGGGGTCGGGCGTGGCAGCGCGGTCGAGCACACGCACCACGCCTTCGGTGATGTCGTCGATGTAGGTGAAGTCGCGGATCATCCGGCCGTGGTTGAACACCTTGATCGGCTCACCTGCCAGGATCGCCTTGGTGAACAGGAATAGCGCCATGTCCGGCCGGCCCCACGGGCCGTAGACAGTGAAAAAGCGCAAGCCCGTCGTGGGCAGGTTGAACAGATGGCTGTAGGTATGGGCCATCAGCTCATTGGCCTTCTTGGTCGCCGCGTACAGGCTAACCGGGTGGTCCACGCCGTGGTGCTCGCTGAACGGCATGTGGGTGTTGCCCCCGTAGACGCTGGAGCTGGACGCGTAGGCCAGGTGTTGCACGCCGGTGTGGCGGCAGCCCTCGAGGATATTGGTGAAGCCGACGATGTTGGCGTCGATGTACGCATGCGGGTTGACCAGCGAGTAGCGAACGCCGGCCTGCGCGGCCAGGTGCACAACGCGGTCGAACCCGTGCTGCTCGAACAGCGCGGCCATGCCGGCGCGGTCGGCAACGTCCATCTGGACGAATTCGAAGCCGGGCTTGCCGCTCAGGTGCGCCAGCCGGGCATGCTTGAGCTTCGGGTCGTAGTAGTCGTTGAGGTTGTCCAGGCCGACCACCTGGTCGCCGCGCGCCAGCAAGATCTGGCTGACATGCATGCCGATGAAGCCGGCGGCCCCGGTCACAAGAACTTTCATGAACTCGAAATAGATTGACGCGGCCGAGGACCGCAGGGAAGGTGAAAAGGGGATCGGCCTCTTGGCAGACGGGATCAGAGGCGCCAGACGCGATAGCCGGCGCCGTTGAGCAGGGAGGAATCGAACGCGGCCTTGACGTCGATGAAGGCGCCGCCCGTCGCCAGCTTGCGTGCCAGATCCTCGGCGCCCAGCGCCTTGTACTCGCGGTGCGCCACCGCGGCGACGATCGCGTCGGCCCGCGGCAGATCCTCGAAGGCGTGCAACTGCACGCCGTACTCGTGCATAGCCTCGTCGGCCTCGGCCGCCGGATCGGTTACGTAGACCTCCACGCCGTAGCTCTGCAGTTCATGGATGATGTCGATCACCTTGGAGTTGCGCAAGTCGCCGCAGTCCTCCTTGAAGGTCAGGCCCAACACGTTGACCTTGGCGCCCTTGACGGGAGAACCCGCCGCGATCATCTGCTTGATGGTCTGCTCGGCAATGAACTTGCCCATGCCATCGTTGATGCGCCGGCCCGCAAGGATGACCTGCGGGTGGTAGCCGAGCATGTCGGCCTTGTGCGTGAGGTAGTACGGATCCACGCCGATGCAGTGGCCGCCGACCAGGCCCGGCTTGAACTTCAGGAAGTTCCACTTCGTACCTGCGGCCTCCAGGACTTCCGAGGTGTCCAGGCCGATCCGCTCGAAGATGATCGCCAACTCGTTCATCAGCGCGATGTTCAGGTCGCGCTGCGTGTTCTCGATGACCTTGGCCGCCTCGGCGGCCTTGATGCTGGAGGCACGGTGCACGCCCGGCACGATGATCCTCTCGTAGGTCTGGGCGACGATGTCCAGCGTCTGCGGCGTGTCGCCCGAGACGATCTTGAGAATCTTCGTCAGCGTGTGTTCCTTGTCGCCCGGGTTGATACGCTCCGGGCTGTAGCCGACGAAGAAGTCCTGCTTCCACTTCAGGCCCGATTCGCGCTCCAGCACCGGGATGCAGACCTCCTCGGTCGCACCGGGGTACACCGTCGATTCGTACACGACGATCGCACCGCGCTTCATGTGGCGGCCCACGCTCGTGGACGAGCCGATCAGCGGCCTGAAGTCCGGGATGTGAGCATCGTCCACCGGGGTGGGCACGGCCACGATGATGACGTCAGCCTCGCCTAGGCAGGCCGGATCGCTGTGGTACTCGGCGTGGACGGCGGCCTGCACTTCCTCGTCGCTCAGCTCACGCGACGGGTCGGTGCCGGCACGGCACTTGGCGACCTTATCCATCGCAATATCGAACCCGATCGTGCGGCCGTACTTGCCGAACTCCACCACCAGCGGCAGTCCCACATATCCCAATCCGACGACGGCGATGACTCTGGATTCCATTTACGTCCTTGCAACGAAGGCTTGTTGTACAGCGAAAGCGAGGCGGCATTCTGCCATCCCCCGATGAGGATGCTAGACACGCCATGCTGTCGCCATCACGAAGAGCCAGCACAGGCCACCGACATCGGGCCGCTACACTCTGACGCTCCAAAGCTTGAACAGGTGAGGAGCCACATATGATTTTGTACGGGATCGTTGGTGCGGGAGGCTTCGGCCGTGAAGTGATGCCTGTGGCACAGAGCATGCTGGGCCTGTCGCCGCAGGACGATGCCGAGCTGGTTTTCGTCGTGGAACAAGGGCCGACCGGCGAAGTGAACGGTCGCAAGATCATCAGCGCAGAAGCGTTCCTGTCGGACCCGCGCGAGAAGAAATTCAATATCGCCATCGGTGATGACGCGGCCCGGGCACGCATTGCCGAGGCGTTCAAGGCACGAGGCGCTGTGCCCTTCTCCATCCGCGCCACCAATGCCGTCGTGTTCGACAACAACGAGATCGGTGAAGGTGCCGTCCTGTGCCCGTTCACCATGATCACGTCGAACGCCAGGATCGGCCGCTTCTTCCATGCCAACCTCTACAGCTATATCGCCCATGATTGCGTCATCGGCGACTTCGTGACATTCGCGCCCGGCGTGAAGTGCAATGGTGGCGTCATCGTGGAAGACCACGTCTACATCGGCACCGGCGCCATCATCAAGCAGGGCAGCAAGGAGAAGCCCATCGTCATCGGCTGCGGCGCGGTGGTCGGCATGGGCGCCGTGGTCACCAAGAGCGTTCCCGCCGGCGCGACGGTGATCGGGAATCCGGCCGCCCCGATGCGTCGCGACTGAAACCTGTCCCCTCGTCGGGGTAGCGCTCGGGCGCACCGCACGAACGCGGCGATCCGCTCGAACCCCGGCGGGCAGGGCCGCGCCGTCACGGAGGCGTGCCGATGCTGGAGGCAGGGCGAAGCGCCTGGCCATACTCTGTGACCCATTGCTGGAGGCCTGCGACCGCGGCTTCGCGCGCCCACTGCCGGTCATCCACTGCGCCTTCCACCCACGCCAGCAGCGCCTTGTCAGAGGTCGGCTCCCCGAGTTTGGCGATCCTGACGCACTGGATGCGCGTCGGCACCGTCCTGTCGGAATCCGCGATCAGCTCCTCGTAGAGCTTCTCCCCCGGCCGCAGGCCGGTGAAACGGATGCCGATCTCCTGCTCGCTGCGCCCCGCCATCCGGATCATCGTCTTGGCCAGGTCGACGATCCGCACCGGATCGCCCATGTCCAGCACCAGTACCTGCCCGCTCTCCCCGATCGCGCCGGCCTGGAGCACGAGCCGCGCCGCCTCGGGAATCGTCATGAAGTAGCGAATGATGTCCGGATGAGTGACCGTCACCGGCCCGCCCTTGGTGATCTGCTCCTTGAACTTGGGGATCACGCTGCCGCTCGACCCCAGCACATTGCCGAAGCGCACAGCCATGAAATTCGTCGCATGGCCCTGCCCGGCCATATGGCTGATCACCAACTCCGCGGCCCGCTTGGTCGCACCCATCACGTTGGTCGGATTGACGGCCTTGTCCGTCGAGATCAGCACAAAGCGCTCCGCGCCGTTCTCCGCGGCCGCCAGGCACGCGTGATACGTCCCCAGCGTGTTATTCCTCAGCGCCGCCCACGCATTCTCCTCCTCCATCAGCGGCACATGCTTGTACGCCGCCGCATGGAACACGATCTGCGGCTTGTACTTGCCGAAGACGAAGCGCAGGTGCTCCAGATCCTTCACGTCGCCGATCAAGCGCAGCAGCGGGATGTGCGGAAACTTCTCGCTGAGCTCCTGCTCGATCGTGTAGAGCGCGAGTTCGCTGAGCTCGTAGAGCACGATCTTCGCGGGGCCGTAGCGCGCCACCTGGCGGCACAGCTCCGAGCCGATCGAGCCGCCGGCGCCGGTGATCAGCACGACCTTGCCGGAGAGGCATTCGCTGATGCCGCCTTCGTCCAGCTCCACCGGCTCGCGGCCCAGCAGGTCCTCGGGCTCGATGTCGCGCACCTGGTCGACATGGCGGCCGGCCAGCAGTTCCTGACTGCTGGGCACGGTCAGCACCGGCAGGCCGGTCTGGCCGGCCAGATCCAGCGCGCGGCGGCGCTGGGCCGTCGTGGCCGCGGGCATCGCAACGATCAGATGGGTGATGCCGTGCAACTCCGCGAAGTGCGGCGCCTCCTCCAGCGCACCCAGCACCGGTACGCCGGCCACGCGCGCATGGCGCTTCTCCGGCGCGTCGTCCAGATAGCCCACCACCACCCAGCCCTGGCTGTGCTGGATCCCCGCCACCAGCAGGCGACCGGCATCGCCCGCCCCCATCACCAGCGCACGCCGCTGCTCCAGCGCACTGCCGCTGATGCGGCTGCGCATATGCTCGTAGAGCATGCGGTAACCCATGCGCATCATGGCCAGGCCCATCAACGTGAACAGCGGATGCAGGGCCAGCACCGCGCGCGGCACCTTGGTGAGCTGGGCCATCAGCACCAGGGTCGCGCCGACCAGGCCGGCGATCGCGCAGGCCGCGGCCAGGCGCTTGATTTCGCCGAAGCCCGAGAAGCGCCACATGCCCTTGGGCACCTGCAGCCGCTGCAGCACCAGCGCATAGAGCAGCACGAAGCCCAGCAGCACCCAAGGGTCGTAGTCCGGGCGCGCCGAGAACCAGCGCTCGAAGCCAAGGCGGAACAGGTAGGTGGCCTGCCAGGCCAGCGCCACCATCAGCGCGTCCAGCAGCAGGGCCAGGCCTTCGCGCCGCGGGCGGATGCGGGTCAGGAAGGCGTCCAGGGATAACCAGTTCATAGCTTCAACATCAATGGCGCAACGCGCCCAAGGTGGCCAGGATCATCCGCAGATCGGTCAGCAGGCTGGCGCGGCGCACATAGTCGGCCGCCAGGCGCAGCTTGGCCGGCATCACGACCTCCACATACTCGCGTTCCGGATCGGTTGCCGCGGCCAGCAGTTCGCTTTCATGGCGGAAGCTCAGCGAGGCCGGATCGGTGATGCCCGGCCGCACCGACAGCACGACTTCGCGCAGCTCCGCCGGGTAGAGCGCCACATAGCGCGGCACCTCGGGCCGCGGCCCGACCAGGCTCATCGCGCCGCGCAGCACATCCCACAGCTGCGGCAGCTCGTCCAGCTTGCTGGCTCGCAGCAGGCGTCCGGCGCGCGTGATGCGGGCATCGACGCCGATCGTGATCTGCGGCCCCAGCGCGGGTGCATCCACCCGCATGGTGCGGAACTTGTGGATGGAAAAGGGCCGGCCGAAGCGCCCCACCCGCTCCTGCAGGAACAGCACCGGCCCGCGGGAATCGAGCCGGATCCAAAGTGCGATCAGCAGCAACAGCGGCGCCAGCAGCGCCAGGCCCAGCGCGGCCAGTAGCAGGTCGAACAGGCGCTTGGCCACGGCCCGGTCCTCAGTCCTCGCCCAGCGCGATGCTGCGCACCGCGTCGATCACGCGCTGCACATCGGCATCCGTCATCGCGGTGTAGAGCGGAATGCTGAGCATGCGCTCGAACGCCTTCTGCGAATGCGGGAACTGTTCGGGCCTCAGGCCGTAGCGCTCGCGCCAGTAGGGATGCAGGTGCAGCGGGATGTAGTGCACGCTGCAGCCGATGCCGGCGGCATACATGCGTTCGATGAAGGCGTCGCGCTCGATCGCCAGCTCGTCGGCCAGGCGCAGCACATAGAGATGCCAGGAATGGGTGTCGCCCTCGGGCGCCTGCGGCGGCAGGATCAGCGGCAGATCGGCGAAAGCCTCGTTGTAGGCGGCCGCAATCTGCTCGCGCCGGGCCTGGAAGGCCGGCAGGCGCTTGAGCTGGTGCAGGCCCAGCGCGGCCGCGATATCGGTCAGGTTGTACTTGAAGCCGGGCGCCACGATCTCGTAGTACCAGGACGGCGTCTTGGCGGTAAAGCGGTCGAAGGCGTCGCGGTTCATGCCGTGCAGGCGCATCACCCTCGCGCGCTGGGCCAGTTCCGCGTTGCGCGTCACCAGCATGCCGCCCTCGCCGGTCGTCATGGTCTTGTTGGCGTAGAAGCTGAACACCGTGGCGTCGCTGCCCATCGTGCCGATCAGCTCCTTCTCCAGGGTCGTCGGCAGCGCATGGGCGGCATCCTCGACCACGCGCAGCCCATGCTTGCGGGCGATGTCCAGGATCGCGATCATGTCCACCGCCAGGCCGGCGTAATGGACCGGGATGATGCAGCGCGTCCTGGGCGTGATCGCCGCCTCGACCAGCTTCGGGTCGATGTTCAAGGTGGCCGGATCGATGTCCACCAGCACCACATCCGCGCCCAGGTAGCGCACCACCTCGGCGGTCGCGGTGAAGGTGTGGGTGGTCGTGATCACCTCGTCGCCGGGGCCCAGGCCCAAGGCCTCCAGCGCCAGATGCAGGCCGGCGGTGGCCGAGTTGACCGCGATGCACTCGATCTCCCCCTCGCCATGCTGGCCCAGGTACTCGGCAAAGGCCTGCTCGAAGCGCCTGGCCTTGGGCCCGGTCGTGACCCAGCCGCTGCGCAGGGTGTCGACCACCTCGTTGATTTCCTCCTCGCCGATCTCGGGCAGGGCGAAGGGCAGGAAGGGCAGTTCGTTGCTCATGGTTTTTCGATCACGGCCAGCACATGGGTGCGCAGCCAGGGAATGCTGTTGAAGGCGGTGTAGGCGGCGGGATGTGCACGGCAGACCAGGCGCGCCAGCGGCGGCGCCAGGGTCAGGCGCCGGCTGGAGAGCCGCCCCTCGGGGAACAGCTGCCGCACCCGCACTAGTGGCACGCCGCGCACATCGCGATTGCGTGGATTGTCGACGATGAAGTCGTACCAGAGAACCGCGCCGCCGGGCTTCAACCAGCGCCACATCGCATCCGCCAGGCCCTGCTGCACGCCATCGTCCAGGATGGAAGAAAACACGGTGGACTGCAGCACCAGGTCCTGGCTGCCGCTCGCCAGCGCGGCCCGCGAGGCATCGCCCAGGCTCAGGCGCACGGCCGGCGGCAGCACGGCGCGCGCCGCCTCGAAGCGCTCGGGCAGCAGTTCGATGCCGCTCAGGTGCTCCGGCGCCAGCCCCAGCCGCAGCATCTCCAGCAGATTGCCGCCGGCGCCGCAGCCCACCTCGGCCAGCCGCCAGTCGGCGGGCCGCCCGGCCCGCCGCGCCAGCACCTTCAGCAGCGCGCGCTGGCGCTCCTGCACCATCTGCCAGACCTCGGGCCGCAGCAGGCTGTAACGGTCGGAGCCCTGCCGGCGTGCATAGCGCTCGGCGATGGCCTGCAATTCCTGCTGACGGGGTTCGCTGCTGTTCATGTCAATGCGTCGATGAAACGTTGCGCCAGGACCGGATAGGTATGCTGCGCCAGCACGAAACGCCGCCCGCGTTCGCCCATCGCGGCGCGCTCCGCCGCCGGCAGCGCCGCCAGCCGGCGGATGCCCTCGGCCACGGCCACCGCGTCCTCCGGTGCCACGGTCAACCCGGCGCCGGCCTCGAGCACCGGGTCGTTGCCGGCCTCGACCGAATGCAGCACCGGGCGGCGCGCCATCATGTAGTCCATCAGCTTGTTCGGCGCGATGCCGAAGCGGTAGATCGGCGTGCGCTGCCAGCCGATATAGGCGATGTCGAAGCCGGCCAGCAGGGCCGGGATCTCGATCTTCGGGATCGGGTCGAACAGCGCCACGTTGCCCAGGCCCTCGTCGCGCACGCGCGCGGCCAGCCGCGCCTTCTCATGCCCGCCGCCGACCAGCACGATCGCCAGCGGCTCGCCCTTGAGCAGCTTGGCCGCGTCCAGCAGCGTGTCCAGCGCATTGGGCAGGCCATGCGATCCCGCATAGCCCAGCACCAGCCGGCCGGCGGCCCGCTGCAGCGCCAGATGCGTGGCGATCTCGGCCGGCAGGCCCGCATGGGTCGCCTCGTCCCATTCGTCCAGGCTGATGCCGTTGGGCACGATGTGCAGCTTGTTCGGGTCCAGCCCATGGGCCGCCATATGGCCCTGCACCTTCGGCAGCATGGACACCACGACATCGGCGTCGCGGTAGGCATCGTTCTCGGCCTTCTGGCACAGCAGCGCGAACGGATGCAGCGGCGACATGCCCGACAGCTCGATCGGCGACAGCGGCCAGAGGTCGTGCACCTCGTAGACCAGCTTGGCCTTGCTTTTCTTGGCCTTGCGCACGATGCGCCGCGCCACCCAGATGTCCATCGGGTAGGTGCTGGATGCGATCACCGCGTCGGGCTGGAACTCGCGCGCCAGGATGTCGGCATCGGCCCAGACCTGGCGGCAGAAGGACCAGATATTGCGCACCCGGCCCAGGCCATTGCCCCGGTAGGCGGGGGTGTCGTACCAGCAGTAGGAGATGCCGTCTATCGTCTGGCCACCCGGCTGCGGCTGCTGGCTGCGCACATGCGACTGCGAGGCCGCCAGGATCAGCACCTGATGCCCCTGGCGCACCCATTCGCGCGCCAGGTAGTAGGGCCGGTACTCCATGCCATGCTGGGGCGAACCGGCGTAGTGATTGATCAGCAGGATCTTCACCGGTCGCTTCCCAAGAGCTGTTCGTAGCCGGCCAGCAGGGCCTGCTCCTGGCGCGGCCAGTTGAATTCCCGGTCGACGGCCGCCCGCCCCTGCCGCCCGAGCAGGGCGCAGCGGGCCGGATCGGCCAGCAGGGCCGAAGCCGCCCGCGCCATGCACTCGACATCGGTCGGATCGACGCAGACACCGCAGCCGGCCCGCTCGACGATGTCGCGCCATAGCGGGAAGTCGGACGCCAGCACCGGCAGCTCGGCCGACATGTACTCGAACATCTTGATCGGCAGCGCGTCCTGGTAGCTGGGCAGCGGCAGCAAGGTCACCAGACCCAGGCGGGACCGAGCCATCACCTCGCGCACGCCGGCACGGTCCACCCGGCCGAGATAGTCGACCTGCCGCCAGCCGGGCAGCGCACGCAGTTGCTGCTCCAGCGCCGCGTCCTCCATGCTGCCGCACAGCAGCAGGCGAACGCCGGGCAGGCGCTCCAGCAGCTGCACCATCTGGAGGGCGCCTCGTGTGCGCGTGATGCCCCCGACATAGCACAGCGCCGGCTCGCGCGGCACGCCCTTGGAGGGGACCGCCAGCTCGGTGGGATGCGGATAGTTGGCCACGGTCAGGGCCGTCACGCCCAGCGCGACGAAGCGGTCGCGGATGTGCGGCGTCGCGGCGACCACGGCGCGCAGGCGGCGCACCTGCCGGTTCTCGTAGAACTCAAAGACCCGCGACAGCGCCGGGCGCAGCGGCGCCGGGATCCACTGCTTGGTGAGAATCTGCCGCGGCACATCCTCGTGCGCGTCGTAGACCGCGAGCATGCCTTCGCGCTGAAGCTGGACGCCGACCGGCAGCAGCTCCGGATCATGGAAATGCACGAGGGTGGGCCGCAGCTCGCGCACGCGCGCCAGCGCGCGCCGCGGCTGCTCGCGCATGCGTTGCAGGCGGCCGGCGGGCCTTGGGCCCAGGTCGACGATGCGAACGCCGTCGACCTCGGCATCGCCCAGCCCGTCGCCGACGAGCAGGGTCACCCGGTACCCGGCCGCCGCCAGGCTGCGGCATTCCTTGTGGAAGATGCGAATGTCATCACGCGGATGCACCGTCGTGAGGTGGAGCACATGGGGGCGGGACATCGGGCTTGGGGCAGGCAAGGCGGTTCAGGTCAAGGATGGATCAGCGCGCAGGCCGCTGCGCCCCAGCGGTCGCCCGGGGCGGTCGGCCTCTTCGAAAAACAGGCGGTGCCAGACGGCCAGATTCATCTGCCGCAGGCGCGCGGCCAGGCCGGGGCGCGGGCGCGCGCGCGCCGCCATGGTCGCGGCGAATTCGCTGCGCTGCAACTGCGTGTCCAGCCAGCCGGCCAGGGGTCCGCCGAACCATTGGGCCTCCGGGATCGGCCAGCCCAGCTTGTCGCGACGCCATGCGATCGAGGCCGGCAGGCCTTCGTGCAGGGCGGCGCGGGCCAGCCACTTGGTCCAGCCCTGGTGCAGCTTGTAGGCCGCGGGCACCGTCGCAAGAAACTCCACCAGCCGGTAGTCCATGAAGGGCATGCGCGACTCCACGGACCAGGCCATCGAGGTCTTGTCGGCATAGTGGATCAGGTTCGACAGCGGGCCGGCGAAATCGCCTCGCAAGGCCTGATCCACCGTCCACAGCGGCTGGCTGCCCATGCGCAGCAGGCGCACGAGGCCCGCCGCGGCCGTCGGGCCGGCCAGCGTCCGGACCGCCTTCAGCGCCAATCCGCTGGCCAGCTGCGGGGCGAGGCCCGGCATCGTGGCCTGGAACTGGCGCGCCATGCGCAGCGCCTCGGGCCATTGGATGTTCAGCAGATGGTTGCGGGCATAGCGCGCATAGCCGGCCAGTTGCTCGTCGGCACCTTGGCCGTCCAGGGTGACGGTGACGCCGCAGCGCGCGACCAGCATATAGGTATGCCAGCTGGACATCAGCGAATTCGCCGGCGGCGTGTCCAGGGCCCAGATCATGCGCTCATGCTCGGCCGGCAGATCCTGCCAGCGGGCCTCGACGGTGTTGCTGTGCACCCCCAATTGCGCCGCCACCTGGGCGATATAGGCGCTCTCGTCGGCGGCCGCGTAGGCCGGGTCGCGGTAGACGCTGGAGAACACCTCCTGCTGGCCGCTCGCCCCCAGCCCATGCAGTTGCCGGTTCACCAGCAAGGCCACGCTGGAGCTGTCCAGTCCGCCGCTGAGCGCGGTCCCGACCCGCACGTCGGCGCGCAGCCGCAGCCGCACGGCATCGTCGAGCAGTTCCAGGTAGCGATCCTGCAATCGCCTTGCCTCCCCGGCATCGAACGGGGCCGTCGGCAGCGGCGCCGTCGGCCATTGCCAGAAGGGCTGCGGCCGAAGCCCGCCGCCGTCCAGGCGGTAGCGGGCGAAATGCCCGGCCGGGAACCTCGCGATGCCGCGGAACGGAGTACCCGGCGCCGCCTCATCGGGGCCCTGGTTGAGAAAGGCTTCGCAGGCGTCCAGATCCGGGCCGGTCTGTACCAGCGGGTGCTGCAGCAGGGCCTTCACCTCGGAGGCCAGCATCAGTCCGCCGCGCGGCCCTTGCCAGACGTACAGCGGCTTGACCCCGAAGCGATCGCGGGCGATGAACAGCTCGCGCCGTACCGGATCGAACACGACCAGCGCCCACATGCCGTTGAAGCGCTGCAGGGCCGCCTCGCCCCATTGCGCCAGCGCCGCCAGCAGCACCTCGGTGTCGCTGTGCCCGCGGAAACGGTGCCCCAGCGCCGCCAGCTCCGCGCGCAGTTCAACGAAGTTGTAGATCTCGCCGTTGAACACGACCCACTGCCCATCCGCGCCGCGCATCGGCTGATGCCCGGTCGGCGACAGGTCCACGATGGCCAGGCGGCGGTGCGCCATGATCAGCTCGAAGGGCGCATCCAGGTGCGGATCGATCCGGCCGTCGGGCGCCCCGCCGGGCACGCCGAGGATGTCCGGCGCGCTGTCGGGCCCGCCGACGCTGAGCTGCTCCGCGCCGCGCACCAGCAGATAGCCTTCGCCATCGGGGCCGCGGTGGCGCATTGCATGGTTCATGCGCAGCACATGCCCGGCGGGGCTGCCCTCCGGCAGATGGCAAAGCACGATTCCACACATGTTCAGGCCACTCGCAGTCGACGCCAGATCAGCGCGTTGTACAGAACGATCAGCACCATTTCCAGCACCACCCAGAGCCGCAGGGCTGCCAGCAGATCGCCATCGCCGCTACCCCACCAGAACACCAGCGGACGGCCCAGCAGCATCGCCAGGCCGAACAGCGGCACATAGCGTTGCCCGCCCAGCACGATCAATGCGCCGGAGGTCGCGGAGCTTAGCGCCATGGCCGCCACCATCGGCGTCAGCACCGCCGCCATCGCACCGGCCGGCTGCCAGATCGCGCCGAACACCCAGCCTAACAAAGGCTCGGCCATCAGCACCATCGCGATGCACAACAAGGCCCAGCCCAGCAGTCCCCAGCCCCAGGTCTTGCGCAACAGGGCCCGTGCCGCGGCCGGCTGCGTCGCCAGGCGCGCAAAGCGCTGGTAGAAGACCGCGCCGACGGCGGCCGCCGCCATGAACATCGGCAACGCCAACGCTCGCCAGGCCAGCGTGAACTGACCCGCCGGCTGGCTGCCGAACCATTGCAGCGCCAACAGCAGGGGCAGTTGCTGCGTGACCGTGTCCATCAGGGCGCTGGGCAGCAGGTACAGCGGCGCCGCGCGATGGCGCCGCACCACGTCGCGCCACGCCAGGGTCCGGGGCGGCAGGTCCGCGCGCAGGGCCAGCGCCGCCGCACAGGCACCGCCGAACGCCCCCAGCCCATGCGAGACCCAGAGTCCCGCATGCCAATCCAGGCTTCCCGACAGCGTGACGCCGACCACGGTCAATCCGGCCTGCACCAGCCGGGCTCGATTCATCGCCCCATAGGCCTGCTGCCGGTTGAGCCAGGCCAGGCTCAGGCCCATCCAGGCGCTGCAGCCGCCGGCCAGGACGGCCCAGGGCAGCCAGGCCGACAGCCCGCCCAGGCCCAGCGCGTCGAGCCCGCGCGGCAGCCACTGCTGCAGCACCAGGGCCAGGCCCGCCAAGGCCAGGCTGAGGCCGGCGATGACGCGCGCGGCCAGGCGATACAGCGCGGCCGCTTCGGCGGCGCTGTCGGGCAGGACCAGCATCGTCTCGTAACGCAGGCTGACCAGCACCGAGACCACGGCGCTGGCGGCCATCCACAACCCGAGCAGCGCGAAGTCCTCGGCCGCGAACTGCCGCGCCCAAACCGGCATCGCGCCCAGCATCAGCGCCTGCGCGGCGGCCAGGCCGAGGCCCACCCGCAGGGCGCTGGACATCAACCCCGGCCCCCCGCTCATGCGGCGCGACGGGCCTGCACGGCCCGCTCGTAGATGGGCTGCAACCGGGCCGCCACGGCCGCCGCACCGAAACGCTCGGCCGCAAGGGCGCGCAGGCGCTCGGCCGGAAACGCGGCCAGATGCTCCAGCAGCCAGGCCATCCCCTGGGCCAGCGCCGCGACGTCCTCGACCGCCACCAGACGCCCGACCTCCGCCGTCACCACCGACTCCGGCCCGCCGCAGCGGGTGGCCAGCACGGGCCGGCCGGCCGCCAGGGCCTCGGCCAGCACCACCCCGAAGGTCTCATGTCGCGACGCCGAGACCAGCGCATCCGCGCCCGCCAAGGCCTGCGGCACCTGGTCCGGATGCAGGGCGCCCAGCCAGCGCACGCGCCCCTCCAGGCCCAGGCTGCGCGACAGCGCCTGCAGCGCAGCGCGCTCGGGTCCGTCGCCAGCGATCTGCAACTCCACCTGCCCGGCCGGCGGATTCCACATCGCCAGGGCCTGCAGCAGCAGGTCGAAGCCCTTCTGAGGCGTCAGCCCGCCGATCGCCAGCAGCACGCGCGGCCGCCCCAGCCGATCCGGGGGCATGGGGACGGCGCTGAAGCGGTCGACATCGACGACATTGGGTACCACCTCTTGGCAGGCCAGCCCCTCGGCCCGAATCGCCGCCGCCAGCGACGGGCTCACGGCCATCACGGTGGCCGCGTCCGCGAAGACCGGGCGCAGCAGATCGGCCACCGCGCCATCCGGCCGGCGCAGCGACGGGAAGGGAAAGGGGCCCATATGCTCGGTCAGCACATAAGGCAGGCCGAACTCCTGCCCCAGCTGGCGGGCGATGTAGCCGGCGGGAAAGCTGACATGGGCATGCAGCAGGTCCACGCGTCCCCAGCGCTGCAGCGCCAGCCGCAGGGCGTCGCGACAGGCCGCCAGCTGGCCGCGCACGCCGCCGCCGCGCCAGCCCAGGTTCCAGGACAGGGCCGGGCGCAACGCGCAGTCGACCCCCTCGATGCGCTCCCAGCGCGCCCCGCGCCGCCCCTGGCCGAGCCGCCATTGCAGGGCACGGACGCTGCGTGCCGGCTCGCGCAAGGACAAGGCCCCGTGATGGTGGCCCCAGCTCGCCACCGCCACCTGCAGCGCCGGCGCGTGGCGCTGCAGCGCGCGCACCTGGTCCAGCACGAAGCGCCCCGCCATCGGCTTGGCCGCGCTGGGGAACCACGAGGGGATGAACAACAGGTTCATCGGTCGGGCAGCGCTCCGGCCGGCACCAGCGCAGCGGGGACGGCCACGATCATCGAATAGAACTGCGCCGGCAGGCTGCGCCGCCACATGAAGCGAAAGCCCTCGCCCCCGAGCAGGCGCAGCAACAGATTCAGCGCCCTGGGGCGCACGTCGGGATAGGGCTGCAGCGTGACGAAGGCGCTGTAGCCGCCGGACCGCAGCAGGTCCAGCGCGGGCGTGCTGCCATCGCGAAACTCGCCGGCGGCCTGCTCCAGCAGGACGATCGGCTGCTCGCTGCGCAACAGCTGCGCCGCGCCGCGCAAAACGCGCGCCTCATGTCCCTCGACATCGATCTTGATCAGCGAGACCGGCGGGCTGCCCGCCAGCTGCCATTGCTCGTCCAGCGTCGACAGCGTGCAGGGCCAGCGCCCCTGGGCAGGCGCCTCGGACACCGAGGCCATGCCCGCGTTGCCGGCCGGCAGGTCGATCCAGGCCGTTCCCGGGCTGTCGGACAGTCCCAGCGCAAAAGGGCGCACCTTGCTCGTCAGCTGTGCGTTCAGCGCGAGCAGCTGAAAGGTCCTGGGGTGCGGTTCAAATGCCCAGACCTCGCTGAAATGCTGGGCGAAGAACAGCGAGTGGTTGCCGATGTTGGCCCCGATGTCCACGCACAGGCCGCGAGCTCGCGAATCCAGCGTCCGCAGCAACTGCCACACGGCGGCCAGTTCCTCGCGCTCGTAGCGGCCGCGCAGATTGATCTGGTGCCCGACCAGGTCGAAGGCATAGGTGGCCACGGCCGGATAGCCCTCGTCCAGCAGGCGTTGCCCCTGCCTCGCCATCAGGCGGCCAAGACCGGCCATCAGCATGCGCTGCAGGACCGGCCAGCCCCGAGCATTGCACTGCCAAGGGTCGAGCTTCATTCCTCCAGCACACGCGCCAGGGCCGCGACGACCAGGTCCTGCTGCGCGAGGCTGAGGTCGGCGCTCATCGGCAGGCTGATCACGCGCTCGGCGGCCGCCTCTGCATGGGGAAAGCTCAGCTCAGGCCGGGCATAGGCGGGCTGGCGGTGCAGCGGCTTCGGGTAATGGATGGCGGTCGGGATGCCGGCCTCGTTGAGCGCTTTCTGCACCTCGGCGCGGCGCTCGGTCAGCATGGTGAACTGGGCCCAGACGCAGTCGCGGTCGTCGCGCACGGCCAGGCGCTGCACCGGCAGGTCGGCCAGCAATTGCTGGTAGCGCGCGCCGATCGCCAGGCGCTGTGCGATCTCCCAGTCGAAGCGCTCGAGCTTGCCCAGCACCACCGCGCATTGCAGGGTGTCCATGCGCCCGCCGACGCCGACGCGGGTATGGGTGTAGCGCGCGCTCTGGCCATGCACGCGGATCTCGCGCGCTCCTTTAGCCAGTGCATCGTCGTCGGTGAACAGCGCGCCGCCGTCGCCATAGCAGCCCAGCGGCTTGCTGGGGAAGAAGCTGGTGGCGCCCCAGGTGCTGAGGCCGCAGCTCTTCCTGCCCTTGTACGTGGCACCGAAGCTCTGCGCCGCGTCCTCGATCACCGGGATGCCGCCATGGCGCGCCGCAATGGCATTGATCTCGTCCATGTCGGCCACCTGGCCATAGAGGCTCACCGGCATGATGGCGCGCGTCTTCGGCGTGATCGCGGCCTCGATCAGGCGCGCATCGACATTGCAGGTGTCGGGCTCGATGTCCACATAGACCGGCACCGCGCCCAGCAGCGCGATCACCTCGACGGTGGCGGCAAAGGTGAAAGGCGTCGTGATGACCTCGTCGCCGGGCTTCAGGTCCAGCGCCAGCAGCGCGATCAGCAGGGCCTCGGTGCCGCTGGCGACCGTGATGCAATGCTTCACGCCCACATGGGCGGCCAGCTTCTCCTCCAGCTCCTTGACCTCGGGGCCCATGATGTACTGGCCATGGTCCAGCACGCGCTGGATGCGCGCGTTGATGTCGTCCCTCAGCGCGGCGTACTGGGCCTTCAGGTCGATGAACGGCAGAGAACTCACAAGCGGCCTTCTTTCACAAGAGTGCAGACCTCGCCATCGAGGCGGTATTCGTCGCCGGTCTGCGGGCATTGCGCGATACCGGCCGCGTCGAAGACCAGGCGTTCGCCGAAACGGCTCATCCAGCCGATGCGCCGCGCCGGCACGCCCACCATCAGCGCGAAGGGTTTGACGTCCTTCTGCACCACGGCACCGGCGCCGACAAAGGCATGCTCGCCGACGGTCGTGCCGCAGACGATGGTGCAGTTGGCGCCCAGGGTGGCGCCCCGCTGCACCAGGGTGCGGCGATATTCGTTCTTGCGCGCCACCGCGGCGCGCGGGTTGTAGACATTGGTGAACACCATGCTCGGGCCGCAGAACACATCGTCCTCCAGCGTCACCGCGTCATAGACCGAGACATTGTTCTGGATGCGCACGTTGTCGCCGATCGCCACGTCGTTGCCGACATAGACGCCCTGCCCCAGCGAGCAGCGCGCGCCGATCTTCGCGCCCGGGCTGACATGGGCGAAATGCCAGACCTTGGTGCCTTCGCCCAGCTGCGCACCTTCGTCGACGATGGCGCTGTCGTGTTTCCAGTAAGCCATGGTCAGAAAACGAGCGGTAAGCCGACGCGCTGGCCGTCGCGCGCGCTGCGGTAGGCCGCGATCAGGATCTCCAGCGAGCGCAGGCCTTCGTAGCCGTCCACCTCGGCATGGGCCTCGCCGCGCAGGGTGCGGATCACGTTGTCGTAGTAGAGCGGGTGGCCGAAGCCGTAGACGCTGCCCGTCTCGTAGCTGGCGCTCTTGATGGCCGCGTCGTCCGGATGCGGCTCGGCAAAGGCCCAGTGCTCGATCTTGTTGACCGCGGTGCCGCCGATCTTGACCGTGCCCTTCTCGCCCAGGATGGTGATCGAGCCTTCCAGGTTCTGCGGGAAGGTCAGCATCGTGACGTTGATCGAACCCAGGCCGCCATGGCGCAGGCGCACGCTCAGCACGCCGGTATCCTCGGCCTCGATGTCGCGCGCCAGGGTGGCGGTGTAGGCATGGACCGAATCGACCGGCCCGACCAGCCAGTCCAGCAGGTCCACATAGTGGCTGGCCTGGTTCATGAAGGCGCCGCCGTCCAGATCCCAGCGGCCGCGCCAGGGCGCCGCGTCGTAATAGCTCTGCGGCCGGGTCCAGAACACGTTCACCGTGCTCATGTAGATGCGGCCGAAGCGGCCCTCGTCGATGGCCTTCTTGACCAGCTGCACCGTGGTGTTCAGGCGGTTCTGCTTGACGACAAAGAGCTTGACGCCGGCGTCGCGGCAGGCGCGCACCATGGCCTGGCCTTCCTCGAACTTGGTGGCCATCGGCTTCTCGGTCAGCACATGGCGGCCGGCCGCCGCCACCTGGACGGCCTGCTGCGAATGCAGGCCGCTGGGCGTGGCCAGCACCACCACATCGGGCGCGACATCGCTGGCCAGCAGGGCGCCCAGCGAGTCGAAGGCCGCGGCCCCGGTGGCCTGGGCGAATTCGCCCAGTGCCTGGGCACGCTTGTCGCACACGGCCACCAGCTCGGCCCGGCCCTGGTGCGCCCGGATCGCCTCCACATGGTTCTTGGCAATGCGGCCACAGCCCACCAGGGCGAAGCGTATGGGTCGATCGAGGATAGGTAAGGGCATGATGGGCGGGATTCTACGGGCCCGCCCCGGCCGCCTGGGCCTGCTACGCCGCGCCGCGGCGCGGCAGCTTCCAGCCGGGCCGCGCGAAATGGCAGGTGTAGCCGTCGGGCCGGTGCAGCAGATAGTCCTGATGCTCCGGCTCCGCCTCCCAGAAGGTCGGCGCCGGCACCAGCTCGGTCACCACCTTGCCCGGCCACAGGCCGGACGCGTCCACATCGGCGATGGTGTCCAGCGCCACCTGGCGCTGGGCCTCGCTGGTGTAGAAGATGGCCGAGCGGTAGCTGCTGCCCAGGTCGTTGCCCTGGCGGTCGCGGGTGCTGGGGTCGTGGATCTGGAAGAAGAACTCCAGCAGCTCGCGATAGCTCAGGCGCTCGGGATCGAACACCAGCTCCAGCGCCTCGGCATGGCCGGGATGGTTGCGGTAGGTGGGCTTGTCGTTGCTGCCGCCGGTATAGCCGACGCGCGAGCTCTGCACGCCGGGCATCTTGCGCAGCAGGTCCTGCATGCCCCAGAAGCAGCCCCCGGCGAGGATTGCGGTTTCGGTTGTCTTGCTCATGCCTCGTCCTCCAGGGTCTTCAGGTAGTCGCCATAGCCCTCGGCCGCCATTTGGTCCTTGGGAATGAAGCGCAGCGAGGCCGAGTTGATGCAGTAGCGCAGGCCGCCCAGGGCGCGCGGGCCGTCGTTGAAGACATGGCCCAGATGGCTGTCGCCATGCACCGAGCGCACCTCGGTGCGGATCATGCCGTGGCTGCGGTCGCTGATCTCGTTGATATTGGTGGCCACCGGGCGGGCGAAGGCCGGCCAGCCGCAGCCCGAGTCGAACTTGTCGGCCGACGAGAACAGCGGCTCGCCGGACACGATGTCCACATAGAGCCCGGGCTCGAAATGGTGGTCGTACTCGCCGGTGCCCGGCGCCTCGGTGCCGCTCTGCTGGGTCACGCGGTACTGCTCCGGCGTCAGCCGAGCCAGCGCTTCCTCGGTCTTGCGATAGGCCTTCGTCATCGTTTGCTCCTGGGTCTTGGGTAGATAGAGGATTTGGTGACTGTCAGTCGTTTTCCAAGCCCCTCCCCTTACAGCGCCCAGCGGTACGTGGGTCTCTCGCTAAAATCGGCCCAACTTCAGTGAACCGACGATGACCCAGCCCAACCCCGCTTCCACCGCGCCCGCCGCTTCCGACGAGAACCAGCTGATCACCGAGCGCCGCGAGAAGCTGGCCGCCCTGCGCGCCAAGACCGCGGTCCCCTTCCCCAACGATTTCAAGCCCCAGCACCGCGCCCTTCCCCTGGTCCAGCAATACGGCGAGCTAGCCAACGAGGAGCTGGAGCCCCAGGGCGTGGCCGTCAGCGTGGCCGGCCGCCTGATGCTCAAGCGCATCATGGGCAAGGCCAGCTTCGGCACCCTGCAGGACGCCACCGGCCGCCTCCAGCTCTTCGTCACCAAGGACGGCGTCGGCGAAGAGAGCTACGACGCCTTCAAGCACCTGGACCTGGGCGACATCGTCGGCGCCGAGGGCACCCTGTTCAAGACCAAGACCGGCGAGCTGTCGGTGCGCGTCTCCAATCTGCGCCTGCTGACCAAGAGCCTGCGCCCGCTGCCCGACAAGTTCCACGGCATGACGGACCAGGAGCAGAAGTATCGCCAGCGCTATGTCGACCTGATCACCGACGAGGACGCGCGCAAGCGCTTCGTCGCCCGCTCCAAGGCCGTCTCCTCGATCCGCAGCTTCATGGTGGACAACGGCTTCCTGGAGGTCGAGACGCCGATGCTGCACCCGATCCCCGGCGGCGCCAATGCCAAGCCCTTCACCACCCACCACAACGCGCTGGACCAGGAGATGTTCCTGCGCATCGCGCCCGAGCTTTATCTGAAGCGCCTGGTGGTGGGCGGCTTCGAGCGCGTGTTCGAGATCAACCGCAACTTCCGCAACGAAGGCATCTCGGTCCGGCACAACCCCGAGTTCACGATGATGGAGTTCTATGCGGCCTTCTGGACGCACCATGATCTGATGGACTTCACCGAGGCCGTGCTGCGCCATGCCGCGATCGCCGCCACCGGCAGCGCCGCCATCAGCTACGCCGGCAAGCCGGTGCATCTGGACCAGCCCTTCGCCCGCCTGTCGGTGCGCGATTCGCTGATCGCCCATGCCGGCCTGACGGCCGCGCAGGCCGATGACGCCGAGGTGCTGCGCGCCGAGCTGAAGAAGCATGGCGAGGAAGCGCCCAAGCATTGGAAGCTGCCCGAGCTGCAGTTCGGCATGTTCGAGGCCGTCGTCGAGGAAAAACTCTGGCAGCCGACCTTCATCATCGACTATCCGGTCGAGGTTTCGCCGCTGGCCCGCGCCTCGGACAGCAACCCGGCCATCACCGAGCGCTTCGAGCTCTTCATCACCGGCCGCGAATACGCCAACGGCTTCTCCGAGCTGAACGACGCCGAGGACCAGGCCGCGCGCTTCCAGGCCCAGGTGGCCAACAAGGATGCCGGCGACGAGGAGGCGATGTTCTTCGACGCCGACTTCATCCGCGCGCTGGAATACGGCATGCCGCCGACCGGCGGCTGCGGTATCGGCATCGACCGCCTGATGATGCTGATCACCGACTCGCCCAGCATCCGCGACGTGATCCTGTTCCCCGCGCTGCGCCGCGAGGCCTGAAACCGGCGGCCGGCGGACGTGAACGAAAAAAGCGGCCCGTGGGCCGCTTTTTGTTGGGCGTCGCCGCGCTTATTGGCCGCGCTTGGCTTCGCCGGCCAGGACCGGGGTCGCATGACCGGCCGGCGGGTTGATGGCCGCCAGGTGCGAGTAGCCACCGTAGCCGTTGACGGCATCCAGCTCGCCGTTGGCGCGGGCGCGCTGCAGTTCCGCCACCACCTCGGCACGGGTCTTGCCGGAACCGGCGGACAGCGCCTGCGGGCGGGTCGTGCGGGCCTGCACGGGCGCCACGACCGCGGCGCGGCCAAAGGCATCGGGGTTCTCGCTGTTCTGCAGCACCAGCTCGCCGCTGTCGCGGGCACGCTGCAGCTCGGCGATCACCTGTTCGCGGCTCGGGCCATCGGCCATGGCGGCACCGGCGGCCAGGAGGGCGAGGGCGACAACGGTCAGCTTCTTCATGATCAGGTCCTTTCAGTGATGGCCTTGAGGGTGTTGCGGACCGCGCGGTCCGCGTCCTGTCCATGGCTCAAACTGTAGAAACCGGAGCGCGATAGAAAAATGGGCAATCCGAAGATGGTCCATTCGCGAAACCAGAAGAATCGGCGGCGCAGACGCCCGTCCCCGGACGACGACAAGGGCGGCCGAAGCCGCCCTCCCTGTCAACCTTCGGTCGTGCAAACCGGCAGGCGCTTACTGGGCGCCCTTGGGCTGGCCGGCCAGGCGCTCGGCCGAGCTCTTGCCGGATTGCAGCTGCGCGATCAGCGCGGCATGGCCGGGGTTGTTGCTGTTCAGCACGGCCAGTTCGCCGTTGGCGCGGGCACGCTCCAGCTCGGCCCGCACCTCGGCGCGGCTCTTGGTCGAGCGGGCGTTCGGCACGAACTGGCCATAGCTTTCGCTGTCGATGCGGGCGATCTCGCCGCTGGCACGGGCGCGCTGCAACTCGGCCACCACGGCGCTGCGGGTGGTGTTGGACCGGGTGTCCACCAGGCGGCCGAAGGCTTCCGGATTCTCGGTGTTCCACACGGCCAGTTCGCCGGCATTGCGGGCGCGCTCGAGATCGGCGACCACTTGCTCGCGGGTCAGGCCCTGGGCCATCGCGGCACCGGCGGCCAGCAGGGACAGGGCAATCACAGACAGCTTCTTCATGATGAGTTCCTTGGTGTTGGTGGACTGGACCGTACGGAGCGGCTGCTCGCGTCCTGTCCATGGCCGCTACTGTAAAAACTCACCGACAAGTTAAAAACTAGCCAACCATGAATGAAGCGTTCAAGAAATAAGAAGAATCCCTGACAGCATCCACCCTCACGAACCCATTTGTGCGATCAGCGGTGCTTGAAGGCCGGCCCGCGCTTGTTGATGAAGGCATCCATGCCCTCGCGCTGGTCCTCGCTGCCGAACAGGGCATGGAAGTAGCGCCGTTCGACCTTGACCCCGTCGGTCAGCGGCCCCTGGTAGGCCAGGTTCACCAGTTCCTTGATCAGCATCACCGAGGGGCCGCTGAAGCCGTTGATGGTCTCGGCCGCGGCCAGCGCCTCCTCCAGCAGCTTGTCCGCCGGCACCACGCGCGAGACCTGGCCGGTGCGCTCGGCCTCGGCCGCATCCATCATGCGGGCGGTCAGCAGCATGTCCATGGCCTTGCTCTTGCCCACCGCGCGCGGCAGGCGCTGGGTCCCGCCGGCGCCGGGGATGATGCCCAGCTTGATCTCGGGCTGGCCGAACTTGGCCGTCTCGGCCGCGATGATGAAGTCGCACATCATCGCCAGCTCGCAGCCGCCGCCCAGCGCGAAGCCGGCCACCGCGGCGATCACCGGCTTCCTGACCTGCAGGATGGTTTCCCAGTTCTTCGAGATCAGGCCGCTCTTGAAGGCGCTCATGAAATTGTGCGGCGCCATCGTCGGGATGTCGGCGCCGGCCGCGAAGGCGCGCTCGGAGCCGGTCAGCACGATGCAGCCGATGCCGTCGTCGGCATCGAAGGCCAAGAGGGCCCGGCCCAGCTCGTCCATCAGCTGGTCGTTCAGCGCGTTCAGCTGCTTGGGGCGGTTCAGCGTGATCAGGCCGGTCTTGCGCTCGCCATCGCCGCGCACGTCGGTCAGGATGCACTCGTAGCTCATCGGGGGTCTCCTCGGTTTGTGTTCGGGGCCAACTTTACTGCGCCGCCTGCAGCGGCGCGGACTTCAGCGTCATGTCCAGATAGTTCTGCTCGTCCTGCACGATGCGCAGGCGCACCGGCAGGTACTGCAGCGCGGGCGCCACCCAGACCTCGGCGCTCAGGTCGCTGCTGCGCGCCGGACGGTCCACCCGCGGGACCAGATGCCAGGCGTCCAGCGGCCCCATCGGCGTCTGCAGCCGCTCCTCGCCCAGCACCTCGTAGCGCCAGCCGTAGAGCCGGCGCGGCAGGGCCAGCGGCATCTCGATCAGCCGCCCCGCGCGCAGCGCCTCGCGGCCGGTCAGGAACAGCCATGTCAGCTGCACGAACTGGCTGGCGGCATCCTGCACGCCGGCCGGCAGCGCCTGCGGCGCGCCCTGCGGCAGCCGCAACAGGCGCGCCTCGCGCTCGAACCGGATGGTGGCCTGCCGGCGCTCGCGCAGCAGCACCTTGGTCTCCTCGTCATAGCGCTCGGGCGCGATGCCCTCGGGCGTCAGCACGCCGTCGCTGCTCATGCGCCGGCTGATCAGCGGGCCGATGTCGATGTCCAGATGCACCTGGTAGCGCCGCCCCTGCCGTATCCACTGCACCTGCGCCGTGCCGCTGACCGGCCCGCGGTAGTTGCCGGTCAGCGTGTAGCCGAGCTGGGTGGACAGCGGCCACTCCGGCCCGGGTTCCGCGGCCGAAGCGGCCGCCGCGCTGGCAGGCGGATCGGCCGCCGCCAGTTGGGACGCGGGCTCTTGCGGCGCCGATGCGGCGGCCTGCGACGGCTGGGTTTCCGG
>NZ_JBWKPM010000023.1:0-89135 GCF_059418245.1 Roseateles sp. GW821-FHT09B06
CCGCCGCTATGGCCGCGCTGGCCGCGCTGGCCGCCACGGCAGGCGCCAGCGCTGCGAGGGCCGGCCCGTCCTGCGCCCCGCCTACCGTGCGAATGGCCAGGGCGAACACGGCGGCCGCGGCCACCGCGCCGGTGGCGCCGAGGGCCCAGCCCAGGCGCCGGTGGCGCCGTGCCGGCACCGCCGCCTGCCGGGCAGCCTCCTGGTCGAACACCTCCGCGGCGGCCCGGGCCAGGGTGCGCCGGTCGACGCGCTTGCGGCCCTGGGCATAGGCGCCCAGCAGCGCGCGATCGCACAGCAGGTTGATGCGGCGCGGCACGCCGCGCGACAGGCGGTGCACCTGGCGCAGCGCCTGGCGGTCGAAGGGCAGCGCGGCGGCACCGACGCTGCCCGCCACGCCCAGGCGGTGGTGCACGTACTGCGCGGTCTCGGCCTCGGACAGCGCCGTCAGATGGAAGCGCGCGATCACGCGCTGGGCCAGCTGCTCCAGCTGCGGGGCCGCCAGCATGCTGCGCAGCTCGGGCTGGCCGATCAGGATGATCTGCAGCAGCTTGCGCTCGCTGGTCTCCAGATTGGTCAGCAGCCGCAGCTGCTCCAGCAGCTCGGGCGCCAGGTTCTGCGCCTCGTCGATGATCAGCACATTGCTGCGGCCGGCCGCGTGGGTCTGCAGCAGGAAGGCGTTGAGCCGGTCGACGCAATGCTTCGCGGTCTCGCTGCCGCCCGCCGGCAGCGGCTCGCGCGGGATTCGGTATTCCTCGCAGACCGTCTGCAGCAGCTCCAGCACCGTCAGCTTGGGGTTGAAGATGTAGGCGACGTTGCACTGCGCCGGAATCTGCTCCAGGAAGCAGCGGCACACGGTGGTCTTGCCCGCCCCGATCTCGCCGGTCAGCAGCACGAAGCCGCCGCCGCCGCGCAGGCCGTAGAGCAGATGCGCCAACGCCTCGCGGTGCCGCTCGCTCATGAACAGGTAGCGAGGATCGGGCGCGATCGAGAAGGGCTCGTGCTGCAGGCCGAAGAAGGGGGCGTACATGCGAACGGTGGGGAGGTCCGGGGGGCTGGCCGCTAGCTTACTTGTAGAAGGCCTCGACCTTGCCCTTGAGCTTGATCATCAGCGGATTGCCCTTGCGATCCACGGTGCGGCCCGCGGGCACGCGCACCCAGCCTTCGCTGATGCAGTATTCCTCGACGTCGAAGCGCTCCTTGTCGTTGAAGCGGATGCCGATGTCGTGCTCGAACACGGCGGCCACATGATGCGGGCTGCGTGGGTCGATCGATAGGTGGTCGGGCAGCGGGGGCTTGTTGTTGCTGGCAGCGTCGGTCATGCAAACGTCTCTTCGGTGATGCGGATACGAGGCCGCTATTGTCCAGGACTCGGGCGGCAGGCCGGGACGGGGTTCACCAGGCTCCCGGTTCGGCTGCGGCAGCTTAACCCGGCCGGGCCCGGTGCCGCGGGCCTCAGTGCAGGCCGGCCAGCAGGGCCGCGTTGCCGCCCGCCGCCGCGGTGTTGATCGTCAGCGTCTGCTCGGCCGCGAAGCGGTAGAGCTGGCGCGGATCGAGCGCCTCGGCGGCCTCGATCAGCGGCAGGATGGCGCCGGGGCGCTCGGCCAGCCGGCGCTGCAGCGCGCGGCTCAGCGCGCCCTCGCCGGCGACCACCACGCCGGCCAACTCGGTCGTCGCCAGCCAGGCACCCAGCTGTGCGTCCGCACGCCCGGCGATGCGAACCGGGGCCGACGCCGGCAGGGCCGCCAGCAGGGTCTGCGCCGGCGCCTCGCCGCGCTCGTCGACCAGCAGGGCCACGCCGTTGCCGGCCAGCAGGGCGCCGACCACCGCCGCCGCCAGGGCCGGCGCGCCGGCACCGGTGGCCAGCACCAGGAAGATGCCGCGGCCATGGCGACGCAGCTCGTTGCTCTCGCCGGTGGGGCCGGGCAGGACCAGCGGGGCCAGGTCTTGCTCGGCGGCGGCGGCCAGGGCCGCGATCGTGGCGGCACTGGCGCCGTCCAGCAGGCCGTTCCTCGCGCCCTGGCGCAGCGCGGCGACGCGCTCGGACAGCGGCTGCGCGCTCCAGGTCCGGAAGGCCGGGCGCAGTTCGGCGCAGAGCGCGGCAACGGCCGCGGCCGCCGTCGCATCGCCGGCCGCGAGGGCCACCACCGCGCCGTCGGACGGGCGCGCCGGCAGGGCCGCGCCCGCCGGCGCGGCGAAGCGCCGCAGATAGCTGGGTCCGCCCGCCTTCGGGCCGGTGCCGGACAGGCCCTCGCCGCCGAAGGGCTGCACGCCCACCACGGCGCCGATGATGTTGCGGTTCACGTAGACGTTGCCGATGCGGGCCTTGTCCGCAAGACGCAGCGCCCGGCTGTCGATGCGGGTCTGGATACCCAGGGTCAGGCCGTAGCCCAGGCCGTTGATCCGATCGACCACGGCATCCGCCTCGCCGCCCCAGCGCAGCACATGCAGCACCGGGCCGAAGATCTCCTGGCCCAGCTCGCCAACACTCCCGATCTCGAAGGCCACCGGGCGGACCAGGCGCGGCAGCGCGTCGTGGATCGGCGCCTCGGCGATCAGGCGGGCCTCTCGCTTCAGGCGCGCCACATGGCGCTGGATGTTTTCAAACGCCTCGTCGTCGATCACCGGGCCAACATCGGTGGCCAGCTCTTCGGGCCTACCGACCCACAGCTCCTGCAGCGCGCCCTTGAGCATCGCGATCAGGCCGTCGGCGATGCTCTCGTGCACGCACAGCAGGCGCAGCGCCGAGCAGCGCTGGCCGGCGCTGCGGAAGGCGCTCTGCACCACGGCATCGACCACCTGCTCGGGCAGAGCGGTGGAATCGACCAGCATCGCGTTGATGCCGCCGGTTTCGGCGATCAGCGGCACGATCGCGCCGGACTTGGCGGCCAGCGTGCGGTTGATGATCTGCGCGACCTGGGTCGAGCCGGTGAAGCAGACGCCCGCCGTGCGCGCGTCGGCCACCAGGCCGGCGCCGACGATCTCGCCCGGGCCGTGCAGCAGCGCCAGCGCATCCGGCGGCACGCCGGCCTGATGCAGCAGCTCGACCAGCTTCAGCGCGACGAAGGGCGTCTGCTCGGCCGGCTTGGCGGCCACCGCATTGCCGGCGACCAGGGCCGCGACCACCTGGCCGGCGAAGATCGCCAGCGGGAAGTTCCAGGGGCTGATGCAGACGAACACGCCGCGGCCCTGCAGCTCGGATTGCGACTCTGCCTCATCGGCGTAGTAGCGCAGGAAGTCCACCGCCTCGCGCACCTCGGCGATGCAGTCGCCGGCGGTCTTGTGGGCCTCCCTGACCAAGAGGCCGCAGAACTCGGCCAGGCGCGCATCAAGCAGCTCGGCGGCGCGGCGCAGGATGGCGGCGCGTTCCGCGACGGGGCGGGCATTCCAGGCCGGGAAACCGGCGGCCAGCCGTTCCATCGCGGCCCGTACCTCGGCGGCGCCGGCCTCGGGCACGGCCTCGACCCGGGCGGCGGCCACCGCCGCGACGATGGGCGCGCGCTCGCCCGGCGCCGTCAGGTCCGCCCCGCTGCTGTTGCGGCGCGCGCCCAGGATGGCGGCCGGCAGGGGCAGCGAACCCTGGGCCTGCACCAGGGCGAGCGGTGAGGCCAGCAGCTCGTCGACCTTGACCTCGGCATCGGCCAGCTGGTGCACGAAGGAGCTGTTGGCGCCGTTCTCCAGCAGACGGCGCACCAGGTAGGCCAGCAGGTCGCGGTGCTCGCCGACCGGCGCGTAGACGCGGCAGGGAATGCTCGGATCCTTCAGCACCTCGCGGTAGACCCCCTCGCCCATGCCGTGCAGGCGCTGCATCTCGAACTTGGCTCCCGCCCCCGCCCCGGAAGGGGCGTCCAGGCCAGCCGCCCTGGCCATCTGCAGGATCGCCGCGATGGTGCCGGCGTTGTGGCTGGCGAACTGCGGGTAGATCACGTCGGCATGGCCGATCAGGGCCTGGGCGCAGGCCAGATAGGAGACGTCGGTGTGCTGCTTGTGCGTGTAGACCGGATAGGCCGAGAGGCCCAGCTCCTGGGCGCGCTTGATCTCGCCGTCCCAGTAGGCGCCCTTGACCAGGCGCACCATGAAGCGCAGTCCATGCTTGCGCGCTATTCGCGCCACCTCGTCGACCACCGCGCGGGCACGGGTCTGGTAGGCCTGCACCGCCAGGCCGAAGCCGCGCCACTGCGGGTAACGGCCGGCGATACGCTCGGCCAGCGCATCCAGCACCTCGAGCGAGAGCTCCAGCCGGTCCACCTCCTCGGCGTCGATGGTCAGGTTGATATCGGCCTGGGCGGCCAGCTCGATCAGCTGCCAGACGCGCGGCAGCAGCTCGGCGAACACGCGCTCGCGCTGCAGCACCTCGTAGCGCGAGAACAGGGCGCTGAGCTTGATCGAAATGCCGTCCGCGCCTTCCGGCCCGACATCGGCAGGAAGAGCCTGGCGGCCGCCGGCGATCGCCTTGATCGCGTTGATGTACGCGGCCTGGTAGCGCTCGGCGTCGTGCTCGGTGCGGGCGCCCTCGCCCAGCATGTCGTAGGAGAACCTCAGCTGGCGCTGGACCTTGCGCGCGCCGTCGGCCTCGCCCATCGCCTCCTGGATGCTGCGGCCCAGCACGAACTGGCGGCCCAGCAGCTGGATCGCGCGCACGGTGGCCGCGACCACTGTCTGCGCGCCCAGGCGCTTGATCAGGCCGCTGTCGGCCTCGGCACCGGGCAGGAACTTCTTGGACAGCGAGATCGCGCTGGCGGCCAGGCCGGCCAGCATCTTGTGCGGGCCGGATGGGGAAGGGGCCCCATCCTTCGTGCGGCCCGAGCCGCCATCGAAATCGGCCCGCCCCAGCTGGTCGGCGGTCAGCGCGATCGCGGTCTCGGCGTCGGGCACGCGCAGCAGGGCCTCGGCCAGGCGCATCAGGGCCAGGCCCTCGGCGCTGGTGATCGGGTATTCGCGCAGCAGCGATTCCATCGCCCAGAAGGGCGCGGGGTTGGCGCGCACCTGTTCCACCCAGGGACCGGCGGTCCGCAGCACGGCCGGCCAGTCCAGCGCCACGCCGGCGGCCAGTTCGCGCACCAGCGGGATCTCGTCCCGGTAGGGCTGGGGCAGGCGGGCCGACTCGGGCGACAGGACGAAAGCGCTCATGGGAGGGATCCTCACTAGTGAAGACCGGAAATTTATTCGTCCTCGTCTTGGATTAAATTCCAAACATCAGAAGCTGAGCCGAGAAAAATCCAGTGTCATCCGACGAACTCGACAAGATCGATGCCCGCATTCTGCGCGTGCTGCAGGCCGATGGGCGCATTTCCAATCTGAAGCTGGCCGAGGCGGTACATCTCTCCCCCACCGCGGTGCTGGAACGGGTCAAGCGCCTGACCCGCGAGGGCTACATCCTGGGCTACGAGGCGCGCCTGAACCCGGCCAAACTGGGGGCCTCGATGCTGGTCTTCATCGAGATCCTGCTGGACCGCACGGTGCATGACGTGATGGACAACTTCAAGGCCGCGGTCCAGGCCCGGCCCGAGATCCTGGAATGTCATCTGGTGGCCGGCGGCTTCGACTACCTGCTGAAGACCCGGGTGGCCGACATGGGCCATTACCGCGAGTTCATCGGCAGCGTGATCTGGACCCTGCCGGGGGTGCGGGAGACACGCACCTATGCCGTGATGGAGGAGGTGAAGCACAGCAGCGCCCTGCCGATCTGAGCTCATTTTTGTCGCCTTCAAGATCAGATGCGGCCCGTCCCCCGAGGGAGTGTGAGGGCGACCCCTATCCCCCCGCCCTCCCCCATCGTCCCTCCCTGGGTGTGATGGGAGAGCCGCCGGCGCTCGACCAAACTGGACTCATCACAGGCAGTACCCATGGAGTCCATCATGCAAACCCAGCGCCAAGACCAGACCGCCGCCGCCGAGCAGCAGGCCATCGCCCTGCTGCTGGAAGAGCTGGAGCCGGGCGCGCGCTGCGGCTGGTACGCCTCCAGCTACGAGCTGCGCCAGGGCCTGGAGATCAGCGAGGAGACGGACGAGACGGTGCTGGCCCTGTGGTTCCCGGCCCCCGCCGCGCGGCTGCACTGACCCGCGCCGGCAGATCGGCAGGCCCGCGGCGGTGCAGGTCCTGGCGCGTGTAGACCTGGCCGCGGCCCGAGAGCTGGCGCGACAGCTCCATCATCAGCTCATGGCTGCGCGAGCGCGGTGCCGACAGCGGCAGCAGCAGCATCGCCGCCGCCAAGCCGGCCGGCAGCCATAGCGGCAGGGCCAGGCGCAAGGCCGGCGCGCCGCGCAGCACCCAGACGCTGGCCAGGGCCCCCAGAGCAAAGCCGATCAAGGCCTCGGATGGAGAGTGGGCCCTCACCTCGACGCGCGACCAGGCCACCAGAGCCGCCAGCAGGAAGGCCGCCGCCACCACCCAGCGCCGCCGCCGCACCCCGCGCGCCAGCAGGGCGACCCAGGCCAGCGACGGCAGGCTGGCGGCCGCGAACATCGCATGGCCCGAGATGCCGGTGAAATCCCAGCGTGCCGAACCCAGGCCCCAGCCCATGAAGGCCAGCTTGCTAAGCGCCGTCAGCAGCGCCACCGCCGCGATGGCGCCCAGCCAGCGCAGGGCCAGCCGCCCCTGCCCGGCCGCCCGCCACAACCACAGCGCCGCCGCCCCGACCAGGGGCAGCAGGATCTGCGCCTCGCCGAGGCGGGTCAGCACATGCCAGAACGGCAGGGGGGTGGTGGCGTCGAACATGCCGCGATGCTAACGGCCGCCGCAAGATGGCCCGGCCAACTCAGCGGAACCCGCGGATCCGGCTCCGCCGGGCCGCCGGGCTCGCCCCCTTGAGGGGGCGGCCGCAGGCCGTAGGGGGTGGGCGAGTACTACGCCAGCTGCAGATGCCGCGGCCGCGCCAGGCGCGGCTCGGGCGGCGGCGGCGTGAACTGGAAGTCCTCGGCGGGCATCGGCCGGCCGTAGTGCCAGCCCTGGGCCCAGTCGCAGCCCTCGCGCAGCAGCCAGGCGGCCTGCTCGGCGGTCTCGACGCCCTCGGCCAGCACGTCCAGGTTCAGGCTGCGCGCCAGCACGATCACGGTGCGGGCGATCGCCGAGACATTGGCATCGCTGCCCAGCTCGGAGACGAAGCTGCGGTCGATCTTCAGGGTCCTGACCGGCATGCGCTTCAGGTAGGACAGCGAGGAATAGCCGGTGCCGAAATCGTCGATCGCGACCCGCACGCCGCGCTGCGACAGCTCGGTCAGCAGCTCGATCGCGCCCTCCGCATCCTCCAGCAGCAGGCTCTCGGTGACCTCCAGCTCCAGGGCCTGGGGCGGACAGCCGGTCTCGGCCAGGATGTAGTCCAGGGTCTGCACGAAGTCGCTCTGGCGCAGCTGGCGCGCCGAGACGTTGACGGCCACCTGCTGCGGCTTGCCGGGCTGGCCCTGCCAGCGCGCGGCCTGGGCGCAGGCCTCCTGCAGCACCCAGCGGCCGATCGGCACGATCAGGCCGGTGTCCTCGGCCAGCGGGATGAACTCGGCCGGCGAGATCGGGCCGCGCGTCGGGTGGCGCCAGCGCAGCAGCGCCTCGGCGCCCACCAGCTGGCCGTCGGCGAGGCGCACCTGGGGCTGGTATTCGATGCGGAACTGCGCCGCCTCGTTGGCCAGGCGCAGCGCATGGGTCAACTCGAAGCGCTGCTGCACGGCCTGGGTCAGCTCGGGGCGGTAGGCCTGCACGCTGTTGCGCGCCTCCAGCTTGGCGCGCACCATCGCGGCCTCGCCGTTGCGCAGCAGCTCGTCGACATCGGTGCCGTCGGTCGGGTAGATGGCCAGGCCGATGCTGGCACCCAGGTTGAAGCGCTGCTGGCCGACGACGATGGGCTCGTCCATGGCCTGGATCAGGCGGTCGCCCAGGCGCATCGAGGTCTCCTCGTCCACCAGGCCCGAGAGCACGACGACGAACTCGTCGGCCCCCACCCGCGCCACCGAATCGCTGGCCCGCACCACATTGATGAAGCGCTCGGCCGTGACCTTGATGACCTCGTCGCCGGCGCTGTGGCCGGCAATGTCGTTGACCTCGCGGAAGCCGTCCAGGTCGATGTAGAGCAGGGCCACGCAGGTGTGGTCGCGCTGGGCGATGCTGATCTGGCGGGTGATGCGGTCGCGCAGCAGGGCCAGGTTGGGCAGGCCGGTCAGGCGGTCGTGCAAGGACTGGTGCAGCAGCTCGGCCTCGGTCTGCCTGATGCGCGAGATGTCGGTCAGCACCAGCAGGTGCTGCAGCGGGCTGGAGCTGCTGGGCGGCACGCGCACCAGGGTGGCCCAGACCGGCACCGGCTCGCCGTCGCGGCGCCGCAGCGCCAGCTCGCCACACCATTTGCCGGCCTCGTCCAGCGCCTGCCAGATCTGCTGCTGCAGCTCGCTCGCCTGCTCGCCGGGGCGCAGCGGCTGGGGCAGGCGGCCGAGCTGATCGCGCAGGTCCAGGCCGGTGATCTGGAAGAAGGCCGGGTTGGCATCGACCACGCGGGCCTCGGCGTCCAACAGCAGGATGCCCTCGGCGCAATGCTCGAACACCATCGCGGCGCGGCGCAGCTCGTCCAGGGCGATCTGCAGCTCGGTCATGTCGCGCGCCACGCCCAGCGTGCCCAGGCGCTCGCCGTCGCCGCCCAGCACCGGCGCCTGCTGCATGTCCAGGCACAGGCGCAGGCCCTCGGTGCTGCGCGTCCAGGCGCGGCCCTCGGCCGGCAGGGCCTGGGGCAGCTCCTCGTCGCGCTTGCCCTGCAGCTCGGCTTCGCTGCGGCCCACCAGGCGCTCGAAGGCCGGGTTGCAGGCCTCGAAGGCGCCGTCCGCGTCCTTGAAGTAGACGCCGTCGGGGATGGCATTGAGCAGGGCCGCCAGGCGGATGCGCTCGCGCCGTTCGCGCTGCAGCTGGGCGCGGCGCAGCTTCAGGCGCCGGCGCTGCCGCCGCAGTATCACCAGGCCGCCGCCCATGGCCAGCGTGCCCAGCAGGCTGAAGCCCAGCAGCCAGGCGCCGGGCTCGCCCGGCAGCGGCCCGGCATGGGCCGGCCCCGCCCATGCGGCGGCGAGACAACTCAAGCTCAGCGGCCCGGCAAGGCGGCGAAAATGGTCCATCGGGTGGTCAAGGCCTCGGATCGTCGCGGCGTCCGCCTCGGGGCGGAGTCATCCACCGACCCCTTGTTGTCTGGCACCCATGACAGCCGGGTGTTCCCTCGTGCTCGGCGAATCGGCAGTGTGGCGGCGCTACTTGAGGTTGACCAGCTTTACAAGCGCGCGCCGAGACGGGTTCCCTGCAATATTGCACGCTTTGCATCGAGTTCCGCGGCCTCGTCGGCGCCGCCCAGCAGGTGCACGCTGAGGCCCGCGGCGCGCAGCGGCGCCTCCAGCTCGCGCTGCGGTTCCTGGCCGGCGCACAGCACGATGGTGTCGGCCTCGATCAGCTGGGCGTCGCGGCGCTGCTCGCCGTAGCTGACCCACAGGCCCTCGGGCGCGATCGCCTCGTAGTTGACGCCCGACAGCATCTCCACCTGCTTCATCTTCAGCGCGGCGCGGTGGATCCAGCCGGTGGTCTTGCCCAGCGCGGCGCCGGGCTTGCCGGCCTTGCGCTGCAGCAGCGTGATGCGGCGCGCCGGCGCGGCCGGCTCGGGCCGGACCAGGCCGCCGCGCTGCTGTTCGGGATCGGTCACGCCCCATTCGCGGCGCCAGCCCGCGGCGTCCAGCGCCAGCGAATGGCCCTGCTCGGCACCGACCTCGGCCAGGTACTCGGCGACGTCGAAGCCGATGCCGCCGGCGCCGACGATGGCCACGCGCGCGCCCACCGGGGCGCGCCGCAGCAGCACGTCCACATAGCTCAAGACCTGGCCCCGCGCGATGCCCTCCTGCTGGCCCTTGATGCGCGGATCGCGCGGCGTCACGCCGGTGGCCAGCAGCACCTCGTCGAAGCCCAGCAGGTCGGCGACCGCGACGCGCCGGTTCAGCCGCAGCGTCACGCCGGTCAGTTCCAGGCGGCGGCCGAAGTAGCGCAGCGTCTCCCGGAATTCCTCCTTGCCGGGAATGCGCTGGGCCATGTTGAACTGGCCGCCGATCACCGCGGCGCCGTCGAACAGCTCCACCGCATGGCCGCGCTCGGCCAGCGTGGTGGCCGCGGCCAGGCCGGCCGGGCCGGCGCCGACCACCGCGATGCGCTTCTTGCGCGCCTGCGTGGCGGCCAGCGGCAGGATGCGCAGCTCGGTCTCGTGCGCGGCGCGCGGGTTGACCAGGCAGCTGGCGATCTTCTGCACGAACACATGGTCCAGGCAGGCCTGGTTGCAGGCGATGCAGGTGTTGATCTCGTCGGCGCGGTTCTCGCGCGCCTTCCTGACGAACTCGGCGTCGGCCAGGAAGGGCCGCGCCATGCTGACCATGTCGGCGCTGCCGTCGGCCAGCACGCTCTCGGCCACCTCGGGGCTGTTGATGCGGTTGCTGGTGATCAGCGGCGTCGTGATGCCCTCGGCGCGCAGCTGCGCGCGCAGCTTGGCCGTCACCCAGGCGAAGCCGGCGCGCGGCACGCTGGTGGCGATGGTGGGGATGCGCGCCTCGTGCCAGCCGATGCCGGTGTTGATGATGGTCGCGCCGCCGGCGGCGATCCTCCGCCCCAGGGTCACGACCTCGTCCCAGCTGCTGCCGCCCGGAATCAGGTCCAGCATCGAGAGGCGGTAAATGATGATGAAGTCCGGCCCCACCGCCTCGCGCATGCGCGCGAGAACTTCCAGCGGCAGGCGCATGCGGTTCTCGTAGGCGCCGCCCCAGGCGTCGTCGCGCTGGTTGGTATGCGCGACCAGGAACTGGTTGATGAAGTAGCCCTCCGAGCCCATCAGCTCGACGCCGTCGTAGCCGGCCTCGCGCGCCAGCCTGGCGCAGCGCACGAAGGCGCGGATCTGGCGCTCGATGCCGCGCGCGCTGAGCTCGCGCGGCGTGAAGGGCGAGATCGGCGACTGGATGCGCGACGGCGCCACGCACAGCGGGTGGTAGCCGTAGCGGCCGGTGTGCAGGATCTGCAGCGCGATCTTGCCGCCCTCGGCATGCACGGCGTCGGTGACGATGCGGTGGCGGCGCGCCGCGCCGGACGTGGCCAGGGTGCCGGCGAAGGGCTTGGCCCAGCCCTCGATATTGGGCGCGAAGCCGCCGGTCACGATCAGCCCCACCTCGCCGCGCGCGCGCTCGGCGAAATAGACCGCCATGCGCTCGAAATGCTTGCGCCCGTCCTCCAGCCCGGTGTGCATGCTGCCCATCAGCACGCGGTTGCGCAGCGTCGTGAAGCCCAGGTCCAGCGGGGCGAGAAGGTGCGGGTAGGCGCTCATGGCGGCGGATGCTAACGCGGGCGCTATGCGCGCGACCGCAACAAAACTTCATCTGTCGCAACCTGGGGACAAAGCCCAGCAACGACGCCCCTCTCCAATCGCGCCCATTCTCGTCAAGGAGTTCAAATGGGTTTCAAGCGCCTGGCCGCATGTTTCATGGTTTCCGGGCTGTCACTGCTCGCCGCTTGCGGCGGCGGCGGCGGCAGCGATGATGATGGCAAGGCGCAGATCCGCCTGGTCAACGCGAGCAGCGCCTACAGCGGCGGGCTGGATCTGAAGGTGGACGACGCCGGCGTGGCCAGCGCCGTGGCCTATGGCGCGGCCAGCGGCTACAGCTCGGTCAGCGCCGGCAGCGTCACCGCCCTGGTGCAATCCAGCGGCTCGACCATCAGCTCGCTCTACCCGACGCTGACCAAGGGCAATCACTACAGCCTGATCACCTACGGCTGGTCCGGCAACACGAAGAGCACCATCCTCCAGGAAGAGGAAGAGGCGCCGGCCGAGAACTACAGCAAGCTGCTGGTGCTGAACCTGGCGCCCGATGCCGGCACGCTGGACGTCTACCTGACCCAGAACATCGACGACCTGGCCAACGCCACGCCGAATATCTCCGGCGTGCAGGGCAGCAGCAGCAGCGGCTACAACACCGTCGCCAGCGGCACCTACCGCGTGCGCCTGACCGGCACCGGCAAGGCCATCGATCTGCGCCTGGACATCCCCAGCGTCACGCTGACCAGCAAGCAGGTGGCCACCCTGGTCATCACCCCCACCCAGGGCGGTGTGCTGGTGGGCAGCATCCTGGTGACCCAGCAGGGCAGCCTGAGCGCCCAGAGCGCCACCAAGTCGCGCGCCCGCCTGGTCGCGGCCGTGGCGGACAACGCCAGCGTCGGCGCCACCCTGGCCGGCACCACCCTGCTGACCACCTCGGTGGCCCCCAGCATCGGCGAGTACCAGATCGTGAATTCCGGCAGCCCGACGCTGCAGGTGGTGGTGAATGGCGTGCCGATGGCCGCGGCCACCCCGGCCATGAGCGCCGGCAGCGACTACACCGTGCTGGTCTGGGGCGAGCCGAGCGCGCCGCAGATCTCGGTGATCAGCGACGACAACCGCCTGCCCAGCGCCGGCAGCACCGCCAAGTTCCGCCTGGTCAACGCCGTGGCCCGCCTGAACGCCGGCCTGACCATGACCCTGGACTACAGCGCCATCGCCACCAATGTGCAGCCCGGCAGCGCCTCCGGCGTGGCCACCGTCGGCAGCAGCACGAGCTCGCTGATGAACGTCAGCTCGCCCACCTCGGGCACGCCGCTGTACAGCGTCTCCAGCCTGCCGGTGCAGAGTGCGGGCATCTACACCGTCTTCATGATGGGCAGCGCCAACAACGTGCAGGGCACGCTGCGCCGGGAGCGGTAAAGCCCTCCCCCTACGCGCTGCGCGCGCCAAGGCCGGAGGCCTTGGCCGTCGCCAGGCGCCCACAGTCCGCAGGGACTGTGGGTGTCCGGGTTCCGCCCCCTCAAGGGGGCGAGCCCGCAGGACCGGCAAAGCCGGATCCTCGGGCTCCGCCCGGTGGAACCCCAGCGCTCAACCGGTCCCCTCCAACCCCGTGCGGCGCGCGAGCGCGGCGGGGTCTTTTTTCGCCCGCTCGCCGGCGCGCTGCGGCAAGATCGGGCCATGCCCAGCAAACGCGCTGCCCAGGCTCTCTGGGTCGGCCTCCTGACCATCCTGGTCTGGGGCCTCAACTTCCCGCTGCAGAAGACCCTGTTCCAGGCCATAGGCCCCGAGGGCTTCCTGTTCCTGCGCTACCTGCTGATGCCCGCCTGCGCGGCCGGCCTGCTGCTGTGGCATTACGGCCGGGCCTGGCCGCGCCTGCCGGCCCGGGACTGGCGGGCGCTGGCGCGCCTGGGCCTGATCGGCCAGGGCCTGCACCTGGCGCTGGCCAGCTACGGCGTGCATTGGTCGACCGCCTTCTCCAGCTCGGTGCTGCTGGCCTGCGGACCGGTGTTCACCCTGTTGATCCTGCGCATCAGCGGGCTGGAGACGCTGAGCCGTGCCCAGATCGCCGGCGTCGCGGTGGCGGGCTGCGGCGCCCTGCTGTTCATGTCGGACAAGCTGCTGGGCGGCCACTGGACCGCCAGCGGCGGCGACCTGGTGCTGCTGTTCGCCGCGGCCCTGTTCAGCTACTACACGGTGGCCAGCAAGCCGCTGATCGCCCGCCATGGCGGCGTGCTGGTGATGTGCCATGTGACCCTGATCGCCAGCCTGCCGGTGCTGCTGTACAGCGCGCCGGCCGCGCTGCGGGTGGACTGGGCCGGGCTCTCGCCCTGGCTGTGGCTGGGCGCCGTCTGGGCCGTGGTGGCCAGCGGCTTCGTCGGCTGGCTGGCCTGGGGCTGGGTGAACGCCCAGCGCGGCGTCGCGCGCACCGCGCCGCTGGTCTACCTGATGCCGCCGATCGCCGGACTGTCCGCCTGGGCCGTGATGGGCGAGCGCTATACCGCGATCAAGCTGCTGGCCGCCGCCGTCACGCTGGGCGGCGTGGCGCTGGCCCAGTTCGCGGCGCATCGGCGGCCGCTGCCGTCCGAGGCGGTCGACTGAGCCGGGCCCCGGGGCCCACGGCATCGGGCCGCACGCGTCAGACCCGCGCCGACCGCATCCACGGCCGGCTTGCGCGGCGCTGACGAGATCCAGGCGCGGGCTCGCAATGACCTGTCAGGTCATTGCCGCAAGACCCGCCCCCGCTAGCATCGGGACTCATGAACACCGCCTCCCCCCTCGCCGCGCTGCGCACGCAGCGCCGCATCAGCCAGCTGGAGCTGTCACTGCGCGTCGGCGTCTCGCAGCGCCACCTCAGCTGCATCGAGACCGGCCGCGCCCGCGCCAGCCGCGAGATGCTGATCGCCGTGCTGGATGCGCTGGACGCGCCGCTGGCCGAGCGCAACCGGGTGCTGCTCGCGGCCGGCTTCGCGCCGGCCTACCGCGAGACCAGCCTGGACGACCCCGAGATGGCCCCGGTGCGCGCCGCGCTGACGCATCTGCTGGACGCACATGACCCGGCGCCGGCCCTGGTGATCGACGGCGCCTGGAACCTCGTTATGGCCAACAAGGGCCTGCGCGGGCTGATGCGCCTGCTGGGCGTGGACCCGGCCCTGCTGGAGCAGGACTTCAACCTCCTGCGCGCCTGCCTGCAGCCCGGCGGCCTGCGCCATCTGTGCGTCAACGAGCTGGAGGTCTGCGCCGCGCTGTGGCAGCGCGCTAGCAGCGAGGCCCAGCATGTGCCGGCGCTCGGGCCGCTGCTGGCCGAGCTGCAGCCCCATGTGCCGCGGCTGGCCGCGCCCGCGCCGGTGACGCCGCTGCTGCACACGCGGCTGCGCTCATCCACCGGTGAGCCGCTGTCCTTCTTCTCGGCCTTCACCACCTTCGGCACGCCGCTGGACGTGACCGTGGCCTCGCTGCGGGTCGAGCATTTCTTCCCGGCCGATGCGGCGACGCGGGCGGTGCTGGCGCGGGCGGCGTCGGACTAGGGCCGGCCGGGCCGTTGACGCCGCGGCATTTCCCGCGCGGTTTCCCGGGCGCGGGCGATGGGCACCGGCCAGTTGGGGCTTGCAGCGAGGTCAGCGGCGATTGAATACCGAGAAATTCTGCCGAATCTCCATCAGCAGCCGACCGGCGGCCAGCGGAAGGGGCCGGCCATGGCGGATGACCAGTCTCACCTTCGCCTTCCGGCACAGCGGATGGGACAGCTCGAGCGCCACCAGGTGACCCGCTTCAATCTCCGTCGCCGCGGCGAGGCCCGCGCCGACGAACGTCACGCCATCGGTCTCGCGCACAAATCTCTTGAGGGCCGCGACCGAATTGCTGCGCAGGGTCGGATGCAGCTTCACATGCTCCGCGTACTCCAGCAGCTCCACCAGTCTGCCCACACCGTAGGCCGGTGGCATCAGGGCCAGCGGGAAGTCCAGTATCTGCCGGATCTGAAGCGGGCCGGCCACCGCGGTCAGCGGATGCCCCGCCCTCACCAGCAGCTTTACCGGCGCGGCCGCGCTGGCGACGAATTCCAGCTGTCGGTCGGGTTGCGGGTTGTAGGCCAGGCCGATGTGCGCGCGGTCGTTCACGAGCTCGCCGATGAGTTCGTCAGCGGGCACGGCGTCGAGCATGACGGAGAGCTTCGGATGCGCGGCGCAGAACTTCGCCACCACTTCGCCCAGCAGGCCGTCGATATAGCCCTCGCTCGCCACCATCCTGACGGTCCCCGCGTCCATCGACTCGATGGCACGCAGCCTCTCCGAGAACTGCTCCTGGTGCGCCTGGCAGCCTCGCCAGTACTCGAGCAGATGGACGGCCGCGTCGGTCGGCACGACGCCCCGCGCCCGCCGCTCGAACAGCAGCAGCCCCAGCTCTTCCTCCAGCAGCGCAAGCTGCCTTGTGACGACGGACGGGGCCGTATTGAGCGCATCCGCCGCACCGCGGATCGAGCCGTGCTCCAGCACCTCGCGGAAGTACTTGAGCCTTTTCTGATTGATTTCGCGCATGCCGGACTCCGGAGGCTGCGTTGCTCCATAGGCAACGAAGTAGTCAAAAGATTGCTATTGCTCGAACAGATCCTAAGCCAAAGAATTTGTCGCATCTTGCAAAGGAGCCGAGATGCGACACCTCACCAGATTGCCCCTCACCCATTGGATCAAGGCCATGGCCGGTGCCCTGCGCCATCGCGGCCCGAGAGCGCTGGCGGCCACCGCCCTCGCACTCGCCGCCGGCGGTCAAGGCGCGCTTGCCGCCGAGGCGTTTCCTTCGAAGCCGGTGACCATGCTGGTCGCCTTTCCCCCGGGAGGCCCCGCCGACGTGCTGGCGCGCGCCATGCAGGTGATGATGGAAAAGCGGCTCGGCCAGCCCTTCATCATCGAGAACCTCCCCGGCGCCGGCGGCGCGCTGGCGGTGCAGCGGCTGTTGAGCCGCCCCTCCGACGGCTATACGCTGATCATGGGATCGCCCAACGAGGCCATCCTCGCGCCCCTTGCGAATGCCTCGGCGAAGTACAAGCCCGAAGACCTCGCGCTGCTGGCGCCGATCTCGACGCACCCCCTGGTGGTGATGGCCAGGAGCGAGCTGCCCCTCACCTCGCTCGAGCAGCTCATTGCCGAAAGCGGCAAGCCCGGCGCCGCCGGCCTGACCTTCGGCAGCCCGGGTCATGGCTCGATGTACCACATCGTCTCCGAGTACATGGCACAGACCACCGGTGCCAAGCTGGTGCATGTGCCCTACAAGGGCGCCACGCCGATGATGCAGGACCTGATCGGCCAGCGCATCGACTTCACCATCCTGCCCAACCTCGGCGCCTCGACGCAGATGCTCGAGACCCGCAAGATCAAGGCGCTCAGCGTGCTCGACACGCAGCGCATGCCCACGCTGTCGGGCGTGCCGGCGATCGCCGAATCGGGCATCGCGCAGAAGAGCGAGCTGGTGCATTCGATCTGGCTGGCCGTGATGGCCAAGACCGGTATTCCGGCGGATCGCCAGCGCCTGCTGCTGGAGGCCTCGCAGGAGGCGATCCGCTCGCCCGAGATGGCGCGAGCGCTCCAACCCTCCGGCGTGCAGGCGATGAAGCCGCAATCACTGGCCGACGCGGCGAAGTTCTATGAGGACGAGACCGAAAAGTTCAGAAAGATGGCACGGTCGATCAAGCTGACGCCGCAGTGAAGCCGCCGACGCCCGGCGCCGAACCCCGAATCCCTCAGAAGGAGGCTCCCCTTGAACATCCTTGTTGCCGGTTTCCAGCATGAGACCAACACCTTCGCCCCCACCATGGCCAGCTATGAAAGCTTCGTGCGCGGCGAAGACTTCCCGGCCATGGTGCGTGGCGATGAGCTCTTCGGCCTTCTGAACGTCAACCTGCCGGTCAGCGGCTTCATCAACTTCGTGCGCGAGCGCGGGCACACCGTCACGCCCGTCATCTGGGCCGGTGCCGGCGCCTCGGCCCATGTCACGACCGATGCTTACGAGCGCATCGCCGGCGAGATCGTCGCGGCGGTGAAAAGCGCGGCCTTCGACGCCATCTATCTCGATCTCCACGGCGCGATGGTCGCGCAGCACCTGGACGACGGCGAGGGCGAACTGCTGGCGCGCATCCGCGCGCTGGTGGGGCCCCGGATGAAAATCGTGGCATCGCTCGACCTGCATGCCAACGTCACCGAGAGGATGCTCGCGCTGGCCGACGGCCTGGTGGCCTACCGTACCTATCCGCATGTCGACATGGCCGAGACCGGCCGCAAGGCGGGCGAGCTCCTGCTCACGCTCGCCGATGCCGATCGGCCCGCGCATCTCGTGGCCCGGCGGCTGCCCTTCCTGATTCCGGTCAACAGCATGTCGACCGTGATGCAGCCCGCGCGCGGCATGTACGAGCTGCTCGAGGCGCTGGAGCGGCAAGGCCTGCTGTCGCTGTCCTTCGCGCCGGGCTTTCCGGCCGCCGACTTTCCGGAATGCGGTCCGGTCGTCTGGGGCTATGGCTTCGACAAGGTGGCGATCGGGAAGGCCGTCGACACCATCTTCTCCCGGGCATGCGCGCCGGAAGCCCAATGGGCCGTCCAGTTCGAGGAGCCCGACCGGGCGGTGCAGCGTGCCATGCAGATCGCCGCGACGGCCTCCCGTCCGGTGATCATCGCGGACACCCAGGACAACCCCGGCGTTGGCGGCGATGCGAACACCACCGGGATGCTGCGCTCGCTCCTGAAGTTCGACGCGCAGGACGCTGCCATCGGCATCATCTGCGACCCTGCCGCGGCAGCGGCGGCGCACCGGGCCGGCGTGGGCGGCCGCATCGAGATCGGGCTCGGCGGATGCCCCCAGGTCGAAGGCGACGAGCCGCTTCACGCCAGCTACGAAGTCGAGGCGCTCTCCGACGGCAGGTTCGTCTTTGGCGGCCCCATGATGAACGGCAAGGCGGCCGACATGGGCCCGATGGCGCGCCTGCGCATCGGCGGGGTGCGCGTCGCGGTGAGTTCGGCGAAGGCGCAGCTGCTGGACAGGAATATGTACCGTGCGGTCGGCATCGACCCGGAGACCATGAAGATCCTGGTGAACAAGAGCTCCGTGCATTTCCGGGCCGACTTCGCCGCCATTGCCGAGGAGATCCTGGTGGCGCGAGCCCCGGGGCCGTTCATCGCCGACCCGGCGGAACTGCCGTGGCAGCGCCTCAGGAAGGGGCTGCGGACGAAGCCCGAGGGCACGGCCTTCTCGCCGCCGCCCGACGCCGGCCCGAACAGCGCCTGACCGGGGGTCAAGGCGCACGACATCACCTTGTCGGGGCCGGCGGTCGGCGCGCGATCCCGCGTGTCGACGACGCGCGCGGCGCGGCGCGCCTGCATGGCAAGGATGGGCGGCACGCTGCGCCGGCGCAACAGGGCCGACGGCGTGGCGAACACGCTCACGTTTGCGGCCATGCGTCGATCGAGCCCAGCACCGACGCCGGACCGCCTGCGAGCGGCGGCGACGCCGCAAGCCAGGCCCGCGCCGCTGCGTCCACCGCGGCCAGCGGTTCGGTGGCGAAGGCCAAGCCGGTGGCGGGCACGAAGCTGATGCTGTGCAGGCCGATCACGCCCAGGGCCGCTTGCAGATAGGGGCGGAAGAAGTCCGGCTGCAGCGGCGGTTCGCGGAACATGGCGCCGCCGGAGGTCACCGCCACCAGCGTCGGCCGGTCGCGCAGCAGGCCCACCTTGCCGGTGGGGGTGGTCTTGAAGGTCACATCGCGGCGGACCACATGGTCGATCCAGGTCTTGAGCGAGGCGGGCACCGTGAAGTTGTGCACCGGCGAGGCGATGAGCAGCAGGTCCGCGCGATCCAGTTCCTCGACGAGCCGGTCCGACACCGTCAGCGCCGAACCGAAGCGGGTGCGCGCGGCGGGCAGACGCAGCGAGTCGGCATAGGCCGCGTCGATCGGCGGCAGCGGCTCGGTGCCGATGCGGCGCCGGGTCAGGCGGGTCGCGCCACCGATGCACTCCTGCAGCGTCGACAGCAACTGGCGGGCCAGGCGGGCGCTGGTCCCGTCCGCGCGCGGGCTGCATTCGAGCAGCAGGATTTCAAAGGGCTTCATTTCAGATCCATGCTGAAGTGGAGGCCGCTGGCCAGCAGTCCGGAGCGGAAGTAGAAGCGCTGCGCGAGGCTGTTGGACAACGCGGTGTCCAGCAGCAGCCGGCCGCAGCCGGTGCCGCGGCCGATGTCGCGCAATTCGGCCAGCAGGCGTTCGCCCAGGCCCCGGCCACGACGGGTCTCGCAGGTCACCAGATCGTCCACGTACAGGAAGCGGCCATGGATCAGGTTGTCCAGCGAGCGGTAGCCGGCCAAGGCCACCGCCCGGCCGTCATGCCAGGCGGCCAGCAGGCGATAGCCCTGGGGCCGCTGGACGGCCAGGGCGGCCAGCAGCGCCTCGGCGTCGCGCAGGCCGGGGCGCAGTTGGCGCATCACGTCGAAGCAGGCGCGCACATCGGCCTCGGATTCGGCGTGGCGCAGCTGCACGGCGGCGTCGGGGGGGCGGGTCGTCGCGGTAATCATGGTGTCTGCCGTGGTCTCGGTCGGGGTTCTCGATGGCTCCAAGTGTGCCCGCCGGATGTCACAATCAACAGGTACAGTCTTCGACCGAATGAGTAGGCCATGTCGCGATCCTTGCTGCGCATTGAACAGCACGCCGGAACGCCCTTGCAGGTGCAGATCTATGAGCGCTTCAAGGCGCTCATTCATCAGGGCCAGCTGTCGTCCGGGCAGCGCGTGCCCTCGCTGCGCAATCTGGCCGCGGAGCTGGGCATTGCACGCGGCACGGTGGAGGCGGCTTACGATCGACTCATCGGCGAGGGCTATTTGCTTGCACGCGGCCCGTCCGGCACCTTCGTGGCCGAGTTCGACGGACTGAACAGACCCCCGGGCCGGACCGGCTCGCGCGCCGGGGCGGCGCCTGCCCCGGCGCGGCGCGACAGCGCCTTCCCAGCGGAGGCCGGTGCGCCGCAGTTGCTGCAATTGGGGCTGCCGGCCCTGGATGAGTTTCCGCGCAAGCTCTGGGCGCGCCTGGTGGCACGCCAGGCACGCAGCAGCCAGCCGCTGGCCATGCCGGCACCGCAGGGCCTGCCGCGCCTGCGGGAGGCCATCGCCGCCTACCTCCATCGCTCGCGTGGCATTGCGGCCGAGGCGGGCAATGTCTATGTCGTGCCGGGTTATGCGGCGGCGTTGAGCCTGGTGTCGGACACGCTGCTGAAACCCGGCGGCGAAGCCTGGGTGGAATGCCCGGGCTATCCGCCCACGAGCCAGGTGCTGAGCCGGTTGGGCCACCCGGTGCGGCATGTGCCCGTGGACGAGGACGGCATGCGGGTGGACCTTGCCGCACGACGCTGGCCGCAGGCGAGCCTGGCCGTCGTGACGCCCTCGCACCAGAGCCCTACGGGCGTCTCATTGACCCTGGCGCGCCGCACCGCCCTGCTGGACTGGGCCGACACCGCCGGCGCCTGGATCCTCGAGGACGACTACGACAGCGAATACCGCTACCGCGGCCATCCCCTGCCTGCGCTCAAGAGTCTCGACCGGCGCGAGCGCGTGGTCTATTTCGGCTCCTTCAGCAAGGTGCTCTATCCGGGGTTGCGGCTGGCCTATCTCGTGGTGCCGGAGGGCCGGGTGCCGGCCTTCTCGGCCGTCTGCCAGCGGGCCATGCATGGCGGATGCCCCGAGCTGTTGCAGGCGGTGGTGGCGGACTTCATCGAGCATGGCCATTTCGCCCGCCACATCAGGCGCATGCGGACGCTCTATGCCCAGCGCCGCGGCTTCCTGGCCGACGCCCTGGCCCCTCACGCGCAGCGCGGCCTGCATGTGAGGCTGGGCGACGGCGGCATGCACCTGCTGATCCAGCTGGACGACGCGCTGGACGATGTGGCGCTGGAGGGCCGCGCCCGCGCTGCCGGTTTCGCGGTGCACGCGCTGAGTCGCTGGCGCCAGGCCAGCGCCGGCCCTCGCGGGCTGCTGGCCGGCTTCACCAACGTGCCCTCCGCCGGGGCGGCGCGCGCGCTGGTGCGCGAGTTGCTGCAGGCCCTGGACCTGCCGGAGTCGGTGCAGGCCGCGGCAACGAGGAGCGCCCGGCGATTGCGTTCGGCCTAGCACCGGAAGCGGAGGATTTGCGGGCCGGCCGGAGTCCGGGCGCCTCGTCGGCCCGGGCGCCTGCCGGCGGCGTAGGATGCACCTACCGCCATTTGTTGGAGAACGAAGGTGAGCCCCAAGAACACGATCTGTCTCTGGTACGACGGCACCGCCCTGGAAGCCGCGCAGTTCTATGCCGCGACCTTTCCGGACAGCGCGGTGGGCAGGGTCCAGCACGCGCCCGGCGACTATCCCTCGGGCAAGCAGGGCGATGTGCTGACGGTGGAGTTCAGCGTGATCGGCATCCCCTGTCTGGGCCTGAATGGCGGCCCGGCGTTCAGGCACAACGAGGCCTTCTCGTTCCAGGTGGCGACCGACGACCAGACCGAAACCGACCGCCTGTGGAATGCGGTGGTGGGCAACGGCGGTCAGGCAAGCGCCTGCGGCTGGTGCAAGGACAAGTGGGGCCTGTCGTGGCAGATCACGCCACGCGCCCTCATTGCCGCGCTCGCCGATCCTGATCGCGCCGCGGCCAAGCGCGCCTTCGAGGCGATGATGGAGATGGGCAAGATCGATATCGCGGCGATCGAGGCGGCCCGGCGCGGCTGACACACCTTGCTCGGCCCATTGGCGATGGCCGCGTAAGGCGGTCTTGGGTCGACGGCGCCGCCTAGCGGCGCTGTTGAAATTCGCCGCATTCGAGCCAAGATCACACCCATCTCGGGCTGATCGATGAAGGCGGGACCGGTTCTGCAGGTCGGGCTTGCAATGCAGTGCTGCTTGCCAAGCCTGTGATGCCAGGGCTGGCTGCTCATCGCTGCGCCCCTTGTGGCGCCGGGGTGAGTATTCGAGCCAACCGCCACTGAGCAATGAAGTCCCGAGTGCCGCAGCCCTTGTCCGCGGCCAGCGTCTTGCGATGCTTGCCCGGCACCGTGTCTAGCATGGCCAGGGCTGCCGCGCGCTCGGCGTAGCCATCGGCCTGCGTCACGACAGCGCCCATTACGAGACCCGAGCGGTGCTCCATCAAGACATGCCCTTGATAGGCCAGCACGGCGGCCTGGCTGCTGCCCTTGCGGAACAGCTTCGCATCCGGGCCCGTCGTGCTGGCATGGGTGACAGCTTTTGTTAGCCGCTCTAAGCGCCAGGCGACGCCGGCCCCCTCCGTTCCGGTCGAGCGCCTCCACGCCGTTCGTGCGACCTACCCCTCAAAGCGACTCGTGGCGTCACGATCGCGGTCGTATCGTCTCGTGAGCGGAAACGGCGGCAACCAGGACTCGCGACGGACGATCCAGCTTTCGTAGGTGGGCATCAATTGGTCAGGGGCATCCAGGGATCCCAAGTTCACTTCGATTTCGTCTGCGGTGCGTGCGAAAACGGACGAGCCGCAGCGGGGGCAGAAGAACCGCCCGGCGTAGTCGCGTGTCTCGCCATCGATCGCCACCGCATCCTGAGGAAACACCGCGGACGCGTGGAAAAGGGCCCCGTGATGCTTGCGGCAGTCGAGACAGTGGCAAAGGCCGACCCGGTACGGGAGTCCAGACGCCACAATCCGCACGTTGCCGCACAGGCAGCCACCCGTGAATCGCTCCATGCTGCGTCTCCTCTGAAGTCAAGCGCAAGCGGGCGCAATGCTGGTTGACGACCAACAGCACCGCCACTGCATGTGGCGCAGTGTCCATCACATCACCCTTGCCGTGGGCGCCAGGGACCTGGATGTCCGCGCCCAGCCTCCAGCACAAACCGGCCCGCCCGCCGTTTGGCCTGCGCGCTGGAACGGGCGGGCTCGGCACTAGCCCCGCTGAGCGGCAGGCAAGGGAACCCGTGTCTCGAACTTCGAGCAATTCATCGCGAACATGCTCTTGAAGTTGCGCACGTTGTTGTTGGAAGAAAAGACTTCGCGCGTGAAGGCGTGGTACTGCTCCATGGACTCGGCGCTGGCGATGATCAGGAAGTCGAACTCCCCCGACACCTCGTAGCAGGCCATCACGTCCTCCAGCGCGGCCATGCGCTGCTCGAACTGCTTGAGCAAGGCCGCATTCTGCTTCTCCAGCTCCACCGAAACGAAGACGGTCAACGCACGTCCCACCAGCTGCCGGTCGACGAGGGCGACCTGCTTGTGCAGCACGCCCGACTCCCGCATCTGGGCAATACGCCGCTGGCAGGTCGCCGGCGAACTGCCGACCCGGTCAGCCAGCGCACGAACGGGCAGCGATGCGTCGCGCTGCAGCAGGTCCAGCAAGGCCGCATCCAGGGCGTCCAGGGAGACCGGGAGGCCATTCTTTCCGAGCCGCTGAGCCATTTGATCGGTCATCCCGCGCCGATTGAGACAGAGCAATCATACGTTGCCAATTTACGGTGAATTTGTTCTGCACCCATGCCCAAGAATTCCATATCGACGCATGGGAGCCAGCATGGAAGGCCTGACGCAGCAAACGGGCGAGGACGCGCTTGAGGCCGGTTGGGTACGCTGGCGTCAGGACTTTCATCGTTTTCCCGAGACCGGCTTCAAGGAGCAGCAAACCTCGGACCGGGTCGCCCAGATCCTGGAACTGTTCGGGCTGGAGGTGCATCGCGGCATCGGCGGCACCGGCGTCGTGGCCAGCCTCAAGGTCGGATCGGGCCAGCGCGTCATCGGCTTGCGCGCCGACATGGATGCGCTGGCGATGGCAGAGACCGCGGAGAACCGTGCCTACGCTTCCAGCAACCCGGGATGCATGCATGGCTGCGGTCACGACGGGCATATGGCGATGCTGCTGGGCGCGGCGCAGTTGCTGGCACGCCGTCGCGACTTCGACGGGACCGTGCGCTTCGTATTCCAGCCCGCCGAGGAACACGGCCGGGGGGCTGCCGCCATGCTGGCCGACGGCCTGCTGGAGCGCTTTCCGATGGACGAGATCTATGGCGCCCACAACATCCCCGGCATGCCCGCCGGCCACATCGCCACCCGGGCAGGCGGCATCATGGCGAGCGAGGACAATTTCGTCATCCGCATCACCGGCCGCGGCGGACATGCGGCCCGCCCGCATATGGCCATCGACCCCTTGGTGATCGGGGCCGAGATCGTGCTCGCGCTCCAGACCATCGTCGCGCGCTCGGTCGATCCTCGGCACTCGGCCGTGCTGTCCTGCACCGAGTTCATGACCGACGGCATTCGCAACGCGATTCCGACGGAGGTGGTGATCAAGGGCGACACCCGCAGCTATGCACCGGAGGTGCAGGCCCTGCTGGAGCAGCGCATGCGCGAGCTGTGCGAGGGCATCTGCCGCGCGCATGGCGCGACCTGCACCGTCGAGTACACGCATGAATTCGCACCCACCGTGAACTGGCCGCAATGCGTCGACGTGGCCGTGCGGGCCGCGCGGTCGGTGGTCGGCGATCTCGGTGTGAACGCCGACGTGCCCCCGATGATGATCTCGGAGGACTTCGGAGGCTTCCTGAAGGTCATGCCCGGTGCCTTCGTCTTCATCGGCAACGGCGATGGCGCCAGCCCCGGTGCCGTGCCCTTGCACAACGCCCGCTACGACTTCAACGATCAGATCCTGCCCATCGGCGCGCGCTACTTCGCCGAGCTCGCCCGAGTCCGACTCCCCCGCTCCACTGTGGTCAACTGACATGTTCCTGCTCAACCCCCACGCCACGCGTCGCCCCTATGCCGCCGACCTCCAGCGGGTCCTCAGCCTGGAGGCCGGCCGCGCCAGCCGGGCGCGCCTGTCCACCTGGCCGCACCTGAACGCCCATCCGACCCCGGCCTGGGAGCTTCCCGGGCTGGCCAGGGCGCTGGGCATCGCCGGCCTGACGGTCAAGGACGAATCGAAGCGCTCGGACCTGGGCAGCTTCAAGGCCCTGGGCGCACCGAACGCATTGGTCCAGCTGGTGCTGCGCCGGTGGCCCGACCACTCCTGGACCGCCGCGGAACTGTTCGCGGGGCAGCACGCTGGCGCGCTGAAGGACTTCGTCGTCATCAGCGCCACCGATGGCAATCATGGTCGCGGCCTTGCCGCCGCTGCCCGGAGCATCGGCTGCCGCTGCGTGATCGTGCTGCATGCCCATGTCGGCCAGGAGCGGGAGGATGCGATCGCGGCCCATGGTGCCGAGATCGTCCGCATCCGCGGCAACTATGACGAGTCGGTCGATGAGGCCGCACGCCTGGCAACGGCCCATGGCTGGGAGGTCGTGTCCGACACCTCGTACGAGGGCTACGAGGACGTGCCGCGCGACGTCATGCAAGGCTATGGCGTGCTGGCGGAAGAGTTGCTGGAGGCCGTGCCGGCCTCAGCGCCCTGCCCGTGGACACACGTGGTCCTGCAAGGCGGCGTGGGCGGGCTCGCGGCAGGCATCGTCAGCCACTTCTGGGAGCGCTATGGCGCTCAACGCCCCCGCTTCATCGTGGTCGAGCCCGAGCAGGCCGACTGCCTGTACCAGAGCGCGCTCCAGGGCCGGGCATCGCTGGCCACCGGCAGCGTCGACTCCGTCATGGCCGGGCTCGCCTGCGGAGAAACCTCCCCGCTGGCCTGGCGCTTCCTCCAACCAGCGGTGGATATGTTTATGACAGTCTCCGACGCCCGGGCCGTCGAGGCGCTGCGGACTTTGGCCCATGCGGAGCATGGCGACATCCCGGTACTGTCCGGGGAATCGGGCGCGGCCGGGCTGGCGGGACTGCAGGCGCTGGCCGGCGATACGGAGGGGCTCGCGGCCAGCGGGCTAGACAAGCGCTCCCGCGTGCTGCTGATCAGCACCGAAGGCGCGACGGCGCCGACCGTCTACGCGGAGCTGGCGGGATGCGGCCACGAAGCGGTGCTCGCGGCCCAGCGCGCCTGGCTGGAGCGTCAGGGGATCGGCCAGGGCCAGCTGATGCAGCGGATCGACGAGCATGCGGCCATCGGCGCCATCGAAGGCGGCGGCGTCTGCCGCGTGGCCTTGACCGACGCGGACCGGCAGGGGCGGGACCAGCTGGTGGCCTGGATGGTCCAGCTAGGATTGGCCGTGCAGGTCGACCAGCTGGGCAACATCTTCGGCACCCGTGCCGGGCGGTCCAACGGCGCGCCGGTGATGACCGGGTCGCATATCGACACGGTCGCCACCGGCGGCCGCTATGACGGCAACTATGGCGTGATGGCCGGGCTGGAAGTGGTGCGTTGGCTCAACGAGCGCCGGATCGTCACCGAACGGCCGATCGTCGTCGCGGCTTTCACGAACGAGGAAGGCGTCCGCTACCAGCCCGACATGATGGGCTCGCTGGTGTATGCCGGCGGCTACTCCCTGCAGCAGGCGCTGGACACCATCGGCGCGGACGGATCGCGACTGGGCGACGAGCTGCAGCGCATTGGCTACGCCGGCGCCATGGCCTGCGGGGCGATCGTGCCGCAGGCCTTCGTGGAGCTGCACATCGAGCAGGGTCCGGTGATGGAGGCCGATGGCGTCCAGATCGGCGCGGTGGAGAACCTGCAAGGCATCTCATGGCAGGAGTTCACCATCACCGGCCAATCCAACCATGCGGGCACGACGCCGATGCGGCTGCGACGCGACGCGGGCTACTGCGCGGCCGCGATCGCCGTGTTCGTGCGGGACCTGGCGCGTCGCCATGGCGGCAGCCAGGTCGCCACCGTCGGCGCCATCCAGCTGCATCCGAACCTGATCAATGTGATTGCGGCTCGCGCCACGCTGACCGTGGATTTGCGCAACACCGACGACGCGATGCTCTGCGCGGCCGAGCGCGAGCTGGCCGCGTACATCCAGCGACTCGCCGCCGAGGAGTCCGTCGAGATCGAAGCGAGGCGGCTGGTGCGCTTCGAGCCGGTGACCTTCGATGGACGACTGGTCCGCATCATCGAAGGCGCGGCGGCCGCGCGAGGGTACTCGCAGCGCCGGATGACTTCCGGCGCGGGTCACGACGCGCAGATGATGGCGCGCATCTGCCCGGCGGCGATGATCTTCGTACCCAGCGTGCGAGGCATCAGCCACAACCCCCGCGAGTTCACGGAACCGGCCGATCTGGCGCGCGGGGCCGATGTGCTGCTGGACGTGCTGCTGAAGCTGGCGGCCGAGCCTTGAGGCTTTTCTTGCTTCGGCGCTAGCTCGGGCCGGCCGGCAGCGGACCGTGCCGGCGCTCGCATCGACTCGCATCGGCACCATCAGCGGCCGCATCCCGCCCGCACCTGGCGCGCCGCTCCTGGCCGACAGCAATGCACGGACGTCCGGCCCCGTCTGTCTCTCCATCTCCGGTCAATCTGCCGCAGGTGCCCGGCCCAGCCGCGGCTTCAGCTCCCGCAGCGCATCGGCCCCGATCCAGCGCGCGCTTCTCCGACCGCGCCCGCAGCCGCTCGGCGCAGGCAATGGCCTGCGGCAGCAGCGCGCGCGAGCGCTTGCCGATCTGGCGCAGCGCCCAGTTGACCGCCTTCTTGACGAAGTTGCGCTCGTCGTCGGCCGCCGCCTCGATCAGCGCAGCATTGCCACGAAGTCCACGTCGGACCGCCCCATGTCATGCACGGCCATGGCCGCCAGCAGCGAGAAGGCGGCGCGCTTGACGAACAAGTCCCCGTTGCGCGCCGTGGCCCACACCGGGACGCTCGCACAGGACCCAGGCGCGCATGCCCTGACCACCGCCGGCGCGGCCGGGTCGGTCACCAGCGAGGCGGCGATCTGCGCATCCGGGATGCCGCTGTCCCACCGCGCCAGGGCCGGCTGGTCGCCGCCGCCACGCTGGGCCGCGTGGCGCTGGCCCGGTTCGCGGCGCATCGGCGGCCGCTGCCGTCCGAGGCGATCGACCGAGCCGGGGTCAGGACTTGCCGACGGCGGGCAGTCCCCCCGTCAGTACCCCCAGTAGGCCGGTACAAAACGAAAGACGTCGCCTTCGACCGCCACCCGGCCGAATGGGAACGACACGTGAGCGGCCACCAGCAGCTCGCGGGTCGCCGCCAGCTCCCGCAAGAGACCGATCCGGACGCGGACCGCCTCCTCGGGGTCATGGTCGAAAGCGTTGTACCAGTCGGGGCGGTCGAAATGGTTGTGGAACACGGCATCGCCGAGGAAGGTCATCCGCTCGCCGCCGGATGCCAGGCGGACCACGCTGTGCCCGGGCGTGTGGCCGCCGGTGCGACAGACGAGCACCCCCGGCGCCACCTCGCACTGCGCGTCGAACAGCCGCAGCTGGCCGCGGTATTTGTCCAGGAAGCGCGCGGCGACGGGCCCAAGCACGTCCCGCACCGGCGGCGGCATGAAGGGGGGGAAATCGGGCGAGGCCCAGAACTCGGCCTCGGCCGCCGCCAGGTGGATCGGCACGTCCGGGCGCAGCCGCCCCATCAGTCCGTCGGCGAGCAGCCCGCCGACATGGTCCACATGCATGTGGGTCAGCACCACGTCGGTGATGGATGCGGGATCGATGCCGGCGGCGTCCAGTCGCAGGGCCAGGTGCCCGTTGCGCGGGGAGTGAAACTCCGCGCCCACCCCGGCGTCGACGAGTATGGTCTGGTCGCCGCTGCGCAGCACGACCACGTTCAGCGGCCAGGCGAACTCGTCCGGCGGCAGGCGCATGTGGTCCAGCCAGGCCGCCATGTCGGCCGGGTCGGCGTTGGTGGCGATCGTCGTGGCCGGCTGCGGCAGCACCCCATCGCTGATCACCAGCACCTCGATCTCGCCAACCCGCAGCGCATAGCGCGACGGCACCAACTCGTCGGCCCTCTGGCTGGCGGCGCGCAAGGAGTTATCCACGGAATTCATAGTGATGAAGCCTCAAAGAAAGACCACCCGATTGCCCGGGCCGAACCAGTCGGACGACTGGCAGCAAGTCTCCGTTCAACACCCTGCGGTGTCGGGCGCGGATCACGGCGGAAGGCCGTGTGTCTTTCATCGTAGGGAGGACGGGCGCGAGGCGGTAGGCTGCAAACGGGCGCACGGTGGTGCCCGATACGCACCAATTGGCACCACGAAAGCCGATGCCTGTCGCGTCTAGCCGGCCCGGCCTGCCCGCTCGAACCTGGGCCTCAGTTCCCGCAGCGCATCGCCCCCGATCCAGCGCGCGCTCTTCTCCGGCCGCTCCCGCAGCCGCTCGGCGCTGGCGATGGCCTGCGGCAGCAGCCCGCGCGAGCGCTTGCCGATCTGCCGCAGCGCCCAGTTGACCGCCTTCCTGACGAAGTTGCGCTCGTCATCCGCCGCCGCCTCGATCAGCGGCAGCAGCGCCGCGAAGTCCGCATCCGCCCGCCCCTTGTCATGCACGGCCAGCACCGCCAGCAGCGAGAAGGCCGCACGCTTGACGAACAGGTCCTCATTGCGCGCCGCGGCCCACACCGGGATGCGCGCCCAGGCCAGCGGCGACCTGCGAAACGCATTCAGGCAGGCCTGGTCGCAGACGTCCCAGGCCTGCATGCCGCGCGTCCAGCGGTTCATCTGCGCCACCGTGAGGGCGGCCGGGTCGGCCAGCAGCGAGGCGACGATCTGCGCGTCGGGGATGCCGGTGTCCCACAGGGCCAGCGCCAGCTCATGGTCCGTTCGGCCCAGCTGCTTGCCGAGCGTGCGCATCTGCGGCACCGACAGGCCCAGCCGCGTCGCGCCGGTCAGGCCGAAGCGCGCCATGCCGTCCAGCGCCTCCGGCCGCGCCTGGGCCCGCAGCAGCTGCAGGGGCTGCGCCAGGCGCTGGTCGAGGGTGATGTCGGACATGCGGCTGGAGGGCGATGATGAGGAAGAGAAGGGCCGGGTCTTGCCGGCCCGATCCTACCGGGGTCTCAAGCGCCGAACTTCACCAGGTTCAGCGCCGGCAGCGGGCCGCCCGGGAACTGGCTCAGGCGGCCGCCCTCGGCCAGCGTGCCCAGGTCGATGGCCGCGAAGCCCAGCCGCTCTTCGATCAGCCGCGTCACCGTGGCCTTGGCGTCGCGCTCGTCGCCGGCCAGGAACAGCACGCGCCGGCCGCCCTCGGCGCGCGGATCGCCCGCCAGCAGATGGGGCTGCAGGTGGTTGAAGGCCTTGACCACGCGGGCGCCCGGCACATGCTTAGCGAACACCTCGCTGGAGGCGCGGCCGCCCAGTTCGATGGGCTGGAAGGTCGGCGCCTCGATCGGATTGTTGGCGTCGATCACGATGCGGCCGCCCCAGTCCGGCAGGCCGGCCAGCGCCGCCGGGATCTTGGACCAGTTGACCGCGACGAACACGAGCTCGGCTTGCGCCGCCTCGGCCACCGTGCCGGCCCGGGCCTGCGGACCCAGCTCGCGGACCAGGGCCTGCAGCGAGTCCGGCCCGCGCCGGTTCGCCAGGGTCACCTCCAGGCCGCTGCGGGTCAAAGCGCGGGCGATGGCGGCGCCGATATTGCCGCTGCCGATGATGCCGATGCTGTGGTTGCTCATGGTCTTGCTCCGGGGCTCAGGCGGAATACCCACCATCGACCGGCATGTTGGCACCGGTGATGAAGCTGGCGCCAGGGCTGGCCAGGTAGGCCACGGCATCGGCGATCTCGGCCGGCTGCGCGTAGCGCTGCAGCGCGATATAGCCGCGCGCCTGCTGGGCGAACTCGCTGTTGTCGGGGTTCATGTCGGTGTTGGTCGGGCCGGGCATCACGTTGTTGATCGTGATGCCGCGCGGGCCGAGGTCGCGCGCCAGCGCCTGGGTCCAGCCGGCCACCGCGGCCTTGGTCAGCACATAGAGGCCGCCGCCGCCGTAGGGCACGTACTCGCTGTTGATGCTGCCGATATTGATGATGCGGCCGCCCCGGCCATCGTTCGCCATGTGCTTCAGCGCCTCCTGCGTCGCGACGAACACGCCCTTGACGTTGACATTGACGATGCGGTCGAAGTCCTCCAGCGAGAACTCGCCGGCCGGCTTGACGATCGCGATGCCGGCGTTGTTGACCAGGATGTCGATGCGTTCGAGCACGGTGGCGGCCTGCTGCACCGCGGCCGCCATGGCGGCGGCATCGCCGGCGTCGGCAGGGATCGCCAGCGCGCGGCCGCCGGCGGCCTCGATCTCCTTGACGAGAAGCTCGGCCGGCGCCGGCGAGGCCATATAGGTGAAGGCGACCGCGGCGCCCTCGGCGGCCAGGCGGCGCACGACGGCGGCGCCGATGCTGCGCGAGCCGCCGGTGACGAAGGCGACCTTGCCGGCCAGCGAGCGGGAAGAAGAAGCGGTGACGGTGTTCATGTCGGTTCCTTTCGAGGAAGAGAAGAAGTGGCTTGCGATGGCTCTACTTTGGGCGCCGCACTCCCCTTTCGGTAGCCGGCAATGTCTAGAATCTTTTTCAAGCAATGCTTGAAGATTGGTGGTCGAAGCGATGGAAACCCTGGCGAACCTGGAATCCTTCGTGCGCAGCGCCGAGGCCCTGAGCTTTTCGGCCGCCGCGCGGCGCCTGGCGCTGACGCCGGCGGCGGTGAGCCGCAACGTGGCGCGGCTGGAGGCCAATCTGGGCGTGCGCCTGTTCCAGCGCAGCACCCGCAAGCTGACCCTGACCGAGGCGGGCGAGCGCTTCCTGCAGTCGGTGGCCGGCTCGCTGGACGGCATCCAGTCGGCCATCGCCGCGCTGGCCACCGACGCCGGCCAGCCCGCCGGCACCCTGAAGCTGAGCATGGCGCCGGGCTTCGGCATCGACTACGTGCTGCCCCTGCTGCCGGACTTCCTGGCGCGCTACCCGGCGGTTCGGCCGGACTGGCATTTCGACAACCGCAAGGTGGACCTGATCGCCGAGGGCTTCGACGCCGCGATCGCCGGCGGCATCGAGCTGGCGCCGGGCGTGGTGGCGCGCGAGCTGGCGCGGGTGCATATCGTCGCGGTCGCCTCGCCGGCCTATCTGGCAGGCCGGCGCGAGGCGAAGGAGCCGGCCGACCTGGCCGACTGGGACGGCCTCGCGATGCGCTCGGTCCAGCATGGCCGGCTGCGCGACCGGCTGCTGCGCCATCGCGACGGCCGCGAGGCGGCGATCGAGCCGCGCATGCGCGCCGTGCTCAACGACCCCGAGGCGCTGACCCACGCCGCGCTGATGGGCCTGGGCGTGGCCCTGGTGGCCCTGCCCCATGTGCTGCCGCATCTGGAGGCCGGGCGGCTCAAGCGCGTGCTGCCGCAGTGGTACTGGGACGCCGGCCCGCTCTCGCTGTACTTCCCGGGCCAGCGCCTGCTGCCGGCCAAGACCCGGGTGTTCATCGACTTCCTGGTCGAGCGCTTCCGCGCCGAGCGGCTGGCCGAGCGCTTCGCGGCGGTCTGAACAGCGCACAGATCCTCCCAAAATCCGCATGAGCTCCTGCATTCCCCTCATGGGCAGGGGCTTGCGCCCGGACCGACAATCCCGGCCATGAACAAGTCCCTGACCGCGCTGGCCCTGGCCATCGCCCTGCTGGCCCCCGCGGCCCATGCCAGCGCTCCGGCCACCGCCGGCGTGGCCTGGCAGAACGCCGCGGCCGATGCCGACATCGAACGCGCCTTCGCGCGCGCCAGGGCCGAGAAGAAGCCGGTGCTGCTGTACTGGGGCGCCAAATGGTGCCCGCCCTGCAACCAGCTGAAGGCCACGCTGTTCAACCGCCAGGACTTCATCGAGCAGTCGCGCGCCTTCGTGGCCGTCAATATCGACGGCGACCTGCCCGGCGCGCAGAAGCTCGGCGCGCGCTTCAAGGTGCGCGGCTACCCGACGATGATCCTGTTCGGCCCCGAGGGCGGCGAGATCACGCGCCTGCCCGGCGAGGCCGACGCGCCCCAGGTGCTGCAGGTGCTGCAGCTGGGCATGGCCGGCGGCCGCCCGGTCAAGGCGGTGCTGGCCGATGCGCAGGCCGGCAAGAAATTGACGACCAATGAATGGCGCCTGCTGGGCTTCTATTCCTGGGAGACCGACGAGCAGCAGCTGGTGCCGGCCGGCGAGCGCCCGAGCCTTTTGGTGCAGCTGGCCGTGGCCAGCGCGGGCGCAAACGATGCCGAAACCACGACGCGCCTCTGGCTGAAGGCCCTGGCCGCCAGCCAGGCCGGCCTGGGCGTCAGACCCGACGCCGCGCTGCGCGAACGCGTGCGCGCGGTGCTGGCCGACGCGAAGCTAAGCCGCAGCCATGCCGACGTGCTGGGCAACGAGGCGGCCGACATTGTCCGGGCCCTGACGCCCGAGCCCGGTGCCGAGCGAGCGGCCCTGGTAGCCGAGTTCGACGCCGCGCTGAAGCGCCTGGAGCTTGACGCCACGCTGTCGCGCGCCGACCGCACCCAGGCCCTGATTGCCCGCGTGCAGCTGGCCCGCATCGATGCGCCCAGAGACGCGCTGAGCCCCGGCATCGCGCCCGCGCTGCTGGCCGAGGTCAGGGCCCATGCCGCCAAGGCCGACCGCGAGGTCACCGAGGGCTACGAACGCCAGGCCGTGATCACCGCGGTGGCCTATCTGCTGGGCCAGGCCGGGCTGTGGAAGGACAGCGACGAGCTGCTGAAGGCCAGCCTGGCCAAGAGCCACTCGCCCTACTACCTGATGAGCCAGCTCGGCGGCAACGCCCGCAAGCAGGGCCGCAAGGACGAGGCGCTGCGCTGGTACGCGGAGTCCTTCGCCAAGAGCGAGGGCCCGGCCACGCGCCTGCAATGGGGCTCGGGCTATTTGGCGGCCCTGGTCGAGCTGGCGCCGCAGGACGCCGCCAGGATCGAGAAGACCGCGGCCCAGCTGTTCAAGGAGGCCGCGCAGGACAAGGGCGCCTTCTACGAGCGCAGCGCGCACGCGCTGCAGCGCGTCGGCGCCAAGCTGGCCAGCTGGAACGCAGAGGGCCGGCACCGGGCGGTGCTGCAGCGGCTGAAGACCCAGCTGAACGGCGTCTGCGCCAAGGTGGACCCCGCCGATCAGCAGCGCGCCACCTGCGAGGCGCTGATCAAGGCGCCGGTAAGGAAAGGCTGACCCCCTGCGGACGCTCGAACTCCGCCGGGTCAGGGCAGCAATAACTTGAGTTTCTGGGCCAGGCCGCGAAAACGCGCCTCGCCGGAATCCGCCAGCTCGGCCATCGGCCGCCAGGCCGCGCCATGCACCTCGTCCGGCTGCGGGGCCAGGTCTTGCCCTTCCATGGTCGCGATCACCAGATAGGCGTAGTCGTGGTGCCAGTGCGCCCCCTCGCCCTTCTTCGGGTTGGCGGCGATCGGGTGGCTGTCGATGTCCAGCGGCTGGGCCGAGCCCCAGGCCGGGTGGGCCGAAAGCCGCGTAACGCCGGTCTCCTCGGCCACCTCGCGCAGCGCCGAGGCCCACAGGTCCTGGCCCGCCTCGTAATGCCCGCCCGGCTGCAGCCAGCGCCCGATCACGCGGTGATGGATCAGCAGCGTGTGGGTCAGCCCGGGGTTCAGCACCAGGGCGCTGGTCGTCACATGGCCGCGCATGTTCGCGCGGCTCAGGGGATCACCCGCATCCTCGTCGAGCTGGGCGCGCAGCGCGGCCAGCCGCGGCGCCTCCTCGGGCAGGCGGTGCAGATAGCGCCCGAGCTGCTCCCGCGCCTCGCGGCGCGCCTGCTCGGGGCTCATTGCAGCAGCCCCTCTGCCCGCAGCGCGGCTCGCACGGCCGGCCGGGCGGCCACACGCACGCGGTAGTCTCCCAGCGCCGCCAGGCTGGCAATATCCACGCCCACCTTGGACGCCCAGTTCGTGACGGTGAACAGATAGGCATCGGCCACGGTGAAGGTCTCGCCCATCAGGTAGGGGCGGCCGGCCAGCTGCGCATCGACCCAGGCCAGGCGTTCGCCCAGCCTGGTGCGGAACAGCGCCTTGGCCTCCTCGGGCTGAGCCGGGTTGAACAGCGGCGAAAAGCCCCTCTGCAGCTCGGTGCCGATGAAATTCAGCCATTCCTGCAGGCGGTAGCGTTCCCAGGATCCCTGGGCCGGCGCCAGCCGGCGCTCCGGCACCTGGTCGGCGATGTACTGCACGATGGCCGCGCCCTCGCTCAGGCGCCGACCGTCGTCCAGCTCCAGCAGCGGTACATAGCCCTTGGCATTGATGCTGTAGTAGTCGGTGCCATCCGCCAGCTTATGGGTCCTGGTGCTGGCCAGCACCAGCTCGAAGGGCAGGTCGGCCTCGCGCAGCACGATATGGGGGCTCAGCGAGCAAGCGCCGTTGCTGTAGTAGAGCTTCATGCATCGTCTCCGGTGATTTCGGGCAGGCGCCGACGACCGATCCGGGTTCGCCGGCGCCGCCGGTGAGACAGGAGAGTGTGCCAGACTGCCCCCATGGACCGCCATTCCCCGGTCGCCGCGCCTGCGCGCGAGGACGCCGCTTCGCTGCCGTGCGTCGGGCGCGGCGCGCGGCCCTGAACCCGATGGCTGCGGCGCATTGGCTGAGGCTGGCCGACCTGGTGCTGCTGCTGCATGCCGCGCTGGTGCTGTTCGTCGTCGGTGGCCTGCTGCTGATCATCGCCGGCAACCGGCTCGGGCGCTGGCCCTGGGTGAACCGCGCCTGGTTCCGCGTCGCCCATCTGGCGGCGATCGCCAGCGTCGTGGCCGAGTCCTGGATCGGCCTCACCTGCCCGCTGACCACGCTGGAATCGTGGCTGCGCGTGCGGGCCGGCATGGCGGGCTACGGTCCGGACCAGGGCTTCATCGCCCATTGGCTGCACCGCCTGCTGTTCTATGACGCGCCGGACTGGGTGTTCACCCTGCTCTACAGCGGCTTCGGCTTGCTGGTGGTCGCCGCATGGTGCTACTTTCCGCCCCATGCCGGCACCCGGTCATCCCCAGGAGGCGCCATGAGCCACAAGCCCGCGAAGACAAAGCTGCATTTCGCCATCACGATCCAGGCCCCGCGCGAGCGGGTCTGGCGCACGATGTTGGAACTGCCCACCTATCGCCAATGGACCGCGGCCTTCACGCCGGGTTCCACCTACGAGGGCTCATGGGAACAGGGCCAGGCGATCCAGTTCCTCGCCCCGGGCGCCGGCGGCATGGTGGCGCGCATCGCGGAAAACCGCGCGCCCGAGTTCGTCTCGATCGAGCACCTCGGCATGATCGATGCCGACGGCGTCGAGGACCGCGACAGCGAGGCCGTGCGCGCCTGGCTCCCGGCCTTCGAGAACTACACCCTGCTGGCGCCGGCGCCCGACCGCACCGAGGTACGGGTCGACATGGACATCACGGCCGACTACGAGCAGATGATGCGCGAGCTCTGGCCCAAGGCGCTGGCGGCACTGCAGGCGCTGTGCGAAGCCCCGCCCTCGCCCTGAATGCGCCGCAGCGCGCCGCGCATGTACGTCGGGATGTACGTCGCGAGGCACGCCCGGCTGCGCGCGGGTTCCTGATCGGCGAACCGCTTCCGGCCCGCTCAGGGCCGCGTCTGCGCGTCGCGCTTCTGGCGCGCGATCATGCGGCTGCCATGGTCCTGGCGCTGCTCCAGCCGCAGCGCTTCCCGGCCGCTGAGGTGGCCGTCGGCTTCGGCGCGCTGCTCCAGCCTGGCGGTGCGCGCCTGCTGGCGCTGCAGGCGGCGCTGCTCGCGGCGCGTCAGCCGGCCGGATTCGGCGCCGCCGGCGATGCGCTCGGCCTGGCGGTCCTGGCGCTTGTCGACGCGCCGCTCCATGCGCTCGGCAGGGTCGGCGGCCAGCGCCGGGCCGGCCAGCAGGATCATCAGGGCGGCGCTGAGGGTGAGGCTGCGAATCATGAGGGGCGTCCTTGCTTGCGGGTTGCACCGGCCGCAATGCCGATGTGGCCCTTGAACCGCGCCGGCGGCGCCGCGCTTACGCCAATCCCGGGCGCGGCGCGGGGATTTGCCGGCGCGGCGTAAGAACCGGCACCGGCGCGGGTTGAAGCGCACAAGGCCCCACCGACATCGGCACCCACATTCCCCTCCCCCGCCATGCAAGCCGCCGCCCTCGCCGCCCACCGCTTCGGCTATGCCGAGACCAGCCTGCGCGCCCTGCAGTCCGATCCGCGCGGCTGGGTCCAGGCCCAGTTCGCGCCCGAGGCCCAGACGCCCTTCGACGCCGTCGGCCTGGCCGACAGCGCCGCTGCGCTGCGCGTCACCCGCGAGCTGCTGCGCGCCGCGCTGCAGCAGCAGCAGCCGCTACCGGCCATGCCCGGGGGGCCGCAGAACGGTCGGGCGATGGCCGCCGCCGCGGAGCGTCGCCTGCTGCGCCAGATCAACCGCGAGGGTCTGCGGCGCCGCTGGCAGCACATCGTCGCGACCGCGACCCCGGTGGCCGAGCGCTGGGTGCAGTTCTGGGCCAACCATTGCTGCGTCGCCGCCACCAAGGGCACGACCCTGGCCCTGGTCTGGCCGCACGAGAACGAGGCGATCCGGCCGCATGCCTTCGGCAGCTTCAAGGATCTGCTGCGCGCCTCCACCCTGCACCCGGCCATGCTGCTCTACCTGGACAACGCGCAGTCGGTGGGCCCGGATTCGCGCGCCGGCCGGCGCCGGCCCGAGCGGCCCCGCGGCCTGAACGAGAACCTGGCGCGCGAGCTGCTGGAGCTGCACACCTTGGGCGTGGACGGCGGCTACACCCAGGCCGACGTGACCGAGACCGCGCGCCTGCTGACCGGCTGGACCGTGCGCTTCAATGGCGACGGCACGGCCGGCTTCGAGGCCGCGCTGCACCAGCCCGGGACCAAGCACATCCTCGGCAAGCGCTATGCCGAGGGTCCGCAGGCGCTGGATGCGCTGCTGGGCGACCTGGCGCGCCACCCCGCCACCGCGCGCCATCTGGCCGGCAAGCTGGCGCGCCATTTCGTCACCGACGATCCGCCCGCGGCCCTGGTCGACGCGGTGGCCGCCCGCTACCTGGCCAGCGACGGCGATCTGCGCGCCACCGCCGGCGCGCTGTTCGAGCATGAGTCGAGCTGGCGGCGCGACCATCGCCCCAAGTTCAAGCGCCCCGAGGAACTGCTGCTGTCGACCCACCGCATGCTGAAGCTGCCCTTCGCGGGCGGCGACGCCGCGCTGGACGCCGCGGCCCAGGCCGTGCAGGCCATGGGCTAGGCGCCGGGCCGCGCGCCCTCGCCCCAGGGCTGGCCGGACCGCAGCGAGGACTGGCTCTCGCCGGACGCCCTGTTCAAGCGCGTGCAATGGGCCGAGCGCTTTGCCGCCGCCCATGCCGACGCGGCCGATGCCCGGCTGCTGGCGCGCCTGGCCCTGGGCGAGGACCTGGGCGAGCGCACGCGCCGGCAGATCGAGCGCGCCGACAGCGGCGCCCAGGCCCTGGCCCTGTGGCTGGCCAGCCCCGAATTCCAGCGGAGGTAGGAACAGATGCCGAGCTCATACCCGCTGCGGCGCCGCGCCGCGCTGCAATGGCTGGCCGCCGGCGGTCTGGCGGCGGCCGCCCCGGCCCGGCTGGCCCTGGCCGGCGGCAGCCGCGATGCCGAGGCGCCGCGCCTCGTCGTGGTGATGCTGCGCGGCGCGCTCGACGGGCTGGCCGCGGTGCCCGCCGTCGGCGATCCGGCCTGGGCCGCGCTGCGCGGCCCGCTGCCGGCGCCCGAGGCGGCGCCGCTGCCGCTGGACGGCTCGCTGTTCGCGCTGCACCCGGCGCTGACCCAGCTGCACCGCTGGTATGGCGAGCGCCAGCTGCTGGTGCTGCACGCCGTCGCCAGCCCCTACCGCGAGCGCTCGCATTTCGACGCCCAGCAGCTGCTGGAGAGCGGCGGCGAGCGGCCCTTCGCGCTCTCCACCGGCTGGCTGGGCCGCGCGCTGCAGGCCACCGGCCAGCCGGCCGTGGCGCTGACGCCGGCCATGCCGGTGGCGCTGCGCGGCGCCGCGCTGGCCAGCACCTGGACGCCATCGCGCCGCCTGGCCCGGGCCGACAGCGAGGACCTGCTGGCGCGCGTCTCGCGCTTGTACGACGAGGATCCCGCCCTGCAGGCGGCCTGGTCGCAGGCCCTTGCCCAGCAGGGCATGAATGCGGCCATCGGGACCACCGGCTCGCCGGGCGGCGGCTTTGCCACGCTGGCGCGCCAGGCCGGCGGCTTCCTGGCGGCCGATAGCGGCCCGCGGGTGGCCTGGCTGGAAAGCGGCGGCTGGGACACCCACACCCAGCAGCTGGGCCGCCTGCAGCGCCTGCTGGGCGGATTGGACGAGGGGCTGGCCGGCCTGCGCGAGGCCCTGGGCCCGCATTGGGACCGCACGACGCTGCTGGTAATGACGGAGTTCGGCCGCTCGGCCGTGCCGAATGGCAGCGGCGGCACCGACCATGGCACCGGCGGCATGGCCCTGCTGGCCGGCGGTGCGGTGGCCGGCGGGCGCGTGCTGGCCGACTGGCCGGGTCTGGCACCCGCCCAGCTGCTGGACGGGCGCGATCTGCGGCCCACGCTGGATCTGCGCGCCGTGCTGGCCGCGCTGCTGCAGCATCAGTTCGGCCTGTCCCAGGCCCAGCTGGACGCCGGCGTGCTGCCCGGTGCGCCGCGGCCGCCCGCGGCGCTGTGGCGCGCTTGAGCGATGATGGCCATGGAGATGCCGATGAAATCCCTCGCCCGCGCCCTCCTCCTTGCTGCCGCACCGGCCCTGCTGGCGCTTGCCGCGGGCGCGACGCCGGTGGCCGTGCCGGATCCGCAGGACTGGGCCCGCCAGACACCGGAACAGCAGGCCCAACGGCGCGCCGAACTGAAGCAGCAGCTGCAGCAGGCCACGCCGGCCGAACGCCGCGTCTTCCGCCAGCAGCTGCGCCAGCGCCTGGAAACCCTCAGCCCGGCCGAGCGCCGGGCCCTGGTGGCGCAGACCCGCGAGCGCTGGGAGGAGCTGCCGCCGGAGCAGCGCCGGCAGCTGGCCGAGGAGCGTCGCCAGCAGATCAAGGCGATGACGCCCGAGCAGCGCCGCGAGCTGCTGCAGCAGCGCCGCGCGATGCTCGAGAAGCTCAGCCCCGAGGAGCGCCGCGCCCTGCGCGAGCGGCTGCCCACCGAATGAAGGGCCGCGAAGCCGCCCTGCCCGCGCCGGCCGGTCGGCTGGCCCGCTGGTTCGGGCGCCCCCCGCCTGCGCAGGAGGATTGGTCGCTGTGGCGGCGCGCCTGCGACGGCGAGGCCGCGGCCGCGACCGCCCTGGTGCGACGCCTGACGCCCCAGGCCCATGGCCTGGCGCTGCGGCTGCTGAGGCGCGCCGAGGACGCCGAGGACGCCGAGGACGTGGTGCAGGAATCCTTTCTGCGCCTGTGGGGCAGCCGGCCCAGCGAGGCCCATGGCGCGGCGCTGGCCACCTTCTTCAACGCCATCGTGATCAACCGCTGCAAGACCCTGCTGACCCAGCGCCGCGAGCTGGCCACCGAGCCCGAGGCGCTGACCGCGCTGGCCGATGCGCAGCAGCAGCCGCCGCCGCCAATGGACGCCGCGCCAGCGGACGACGCGCTGCGCAGCGCGCTGCAGCGCCTGCCGGCGCGCCAGCGCATGGCCCTGGCCATGTGGGCCTATGCCGACGCCTCGGTGGCCGAGATCGCCCGCGCGCTGGAGCTCGACGCCAACGCCACCCACCAGCTGCTGCACCGCGCCAAGCAGGCACTACGCCAGCATGTACAGATGAAGGAGCCGTCATGACCGATGATGACGACGCGCTGCGCCGGGCCCTGCGCGCCGAGTTGCAGCAGACCCGCGAGAACCCCGACACCGCCGCGCTGCAGCAGCGCGTGCTGGCCCAGTGGCAGCAGCGCCACGCCGCCCCCGAGGCCCGGCTGGCCGCGGCCGATGGCGGGCCCGCCCTGCGCCGGCCCACCGGCCGCTGGCTGGGCGCTGCCGCCCTGGCCAGCAGCCTGATGGTGCTGGCCTGGTGCAGCGTCAGACCCGACCCGACCCTGGACGAACTGATGCAGCTGGACGTGCTGTCGCAGATCGCGATCGGGGAGATGTGAACCACCCCCTACGGCCTTCGGCCGGCCCCCTCTAGGGGGCACGCCCGCAGGACCGGCAAAGCCGGATCCTCGGGCGTCGCTGGAGGATGCTGGCGCGTAGGCGATGGTGTGGTGTGGTGCCCCGCCGAGCCGGCAAAGCGGGATCCTCGGGCGTCGCTGGGGGATGCTGTCGCGCAGGCGATGGCGGTGGCCCATGCGCTGCCTATAGTCGGCCCATGGACAAGACCCATGCTTTCGAGGATTTCGCGGTCGGCCAGGTGCGCGAGTTCGGCGGCCGCGTCGTCGACAAGGCCGAGGGCCTGGCCTTCGCCGCCGCCTACGACCCGCAGCCGCTGCATCTGGACGAAGACGCCGCCACCGCCTCGCTGCTGGGCGGCCTGTCGGTCAGCGGCTGGCACACCTGCGCGATGGTGATGCGCATGATGTGCGACGCCTACCTGCTGGACTCCACCAGCCAGGGCTCGCCCGGCATCGACAATCTGCGCTGGCTCAAGCCCGTGCGCCCCGGCGACACCCTGCGCGTGCGCATGACGGTGCAGGAGACCAAGGCCAGCAAGACCCGGCCCCAGATCGGCCTGATCCGCTCGGCCTGGGAGGTCTTCAACCAGCGCGACGAGGTCGTGATGACGATGGAAGGCTGGGGCATGTTCGGCCGGCGCGAGCCCGCGCCGCCAGCCGCCGGCTGAATCCCGCCGTTCGTCCCGCCGCGCCGCCGTCCATGGCATGGGCGCTTGGACGGTCCGCGCCGTTTCCCATAATCGGGCCGCATCCGAACAAGGCACGCGATGGAGGACGGACGATGAGGGCGAGGAGAGATCGACGCGCATGGGCCCTGGCCCTGGCGCTGCTGGCCGCCGCGGGGCTGGGCGCGCGGGCCCAGGCCCTGCCCGAGCGGGAGGCGCCCACCCGGCCCTGCCGTGTCGAGGGCGTGCCGACCGAGCTGGCATGCGGCGTGCTCAAGCGGCCGCTGAACCCGCAGGAGCCGCTGGGCCGGCAGATCGAGCTGCACTATCTGGTCGTGCCGGCGATGGCCCGCAACAAGCAGCCGGACCCGGTGGTGATGCTGGCCGGCGGGCCCGGCCAGAGCGCGATCAGCATCGCGCCGCTGGTGCTGCCGCGCCTGGCGCGCCTGAACAACCGCCGCGACCTGGTCTTCATCGACCAGCGCGGCACCGGCCGCTCGGCCGCGCTGGAATGCCCGGATGAGAGCAGGCTGCCGCTGGCCGAGGCGCTGGACCCGCAGGCCCAGCTGCGGCGCCTGGCCGACTGCCGCGCGGCGCTGGAGCAACTGCCGCATGGCGACCTGCGCTTCTACACCACCGAGATCGCGATGCAGGACTTCGACGCGGTGCGCCGGCAGCTCGGCGTGGCGCAGTGGAACCTGGTCGGTGCCTCCTACGGCACGCGCGCCGCGCTGGAGTACCAGCGCCAGTTCCCGCAGCGGGTGCGGCGCATGGTGATCGACGGCGTGGCGCCACCGGACATGGTGCTGCCGGCCAGCTTCTCGACCGACGGCCAGGCCGCGCTGGATGCGGTGTTCAGGGCCTGCGAGGCGGAGGCCGCCTGCCAGCGGCGCTACCCGGCGCTGCGCCAGCAATGGGCGACCCTGCTGGCCGGCCTGCCGCGCGCCGTCACGGTGGCGCATCCGATGACCGGGAACCCCGAGCGCTTCACCCTGACGCGCGCCATGCTGTTGCGCGGCACGCGCCAGCCGCTGTACAGCCCGGCCCTGGCCGCGGCACTGCCGGCCGCCATCCACCAGGCGGCGCAGGGTCGCTTCGAGGCCATCACCGGCCTCGCGGGTGCGCTGGGCGGCGGCGGCAAGGCCATGAAGCTGGCGATGGGCATGCATTTCTCGGTGGTCTGCGCCGAGGACCTGCCGCGCCTGGCCGCCGCCGGCGACGCGCCCGGCGCGGACTTCGGTCGCGTCGATGCCGAGCAGTACCAGGCCGTGTGCAAGGCCTGGCCCCGCGGCACGGTGTCGCCGGACTTCTACACGCTGAGGCCGGCCGCCAGTCCGGTGCTGCTGCTCAGCGGCGGGGCCGATCCGGCGACGCCGCCGCGCCATGGCGAGCGCATGGCCAAGGCGCTTGGCGCCAGGGCCGTCCATGTGGTGGTGCCCGAGGCCGGCCACGGTGTGATGGGCCTCCCCTGCATGCGCGAGGTGGTGCACCGCTTCATCGACGCCAGGGAGGACGGCGCGGCGCTGGCGCTGGACGCCGGCTGTGCCGCCAGGATCCCGCGCCCCGTCGCCTACCTGCCGATCGAGGTACAGCAGCCATGATCCATATCGACCAGGTCGCCAAGCAGTTCCACACCCGCCCCGGCGGTTCCGTCTTCAAGAGGGCGCCGAAGCAGACCGTGCATGCGGTGCGCAGCGCCAGCCTGGACGCACCGAACGGCCGCATCACCGGCCTGCTGGGCCCCAACGGCGCCGGCAAGACCACCACCCTGCGCATGCTGGCCGGCCTGTTCCCGCCGGACGCCGGCGCCATCGCGGTGGACGGCATCGATGTGCGCCAGCGGCCACGCGCGGCCCTGGCCCGCATGGGCATCCTGGGCGATGCCCATGGCCTCTATCCGCGGCTGTCGGCGCGCGAGAACATCGTCTACTTCGGCCGCCTGCAGGGCATGGAGACCGAGGCCGCCCACGCGCGCGCCGAGGCACTGGCCCAGCTGCTGGACATGAAGCACATCCTGGAGCGCCGCGCCGAGGGCTTCAGCCAGGGCGAGCGCATGAAGACCGCACTGGCCCGCGCCCTGGTGCACGACCCGGCCAATATCGTGCTGGACGAGCCCACCAACGGCCTGGACGTGCTGGCCACCCGCGCGCTGCGCGAGGCGCTGCGCCATCTGCGTTCGCCGGAAGGCGGCGGCAAGTGCATCGTGTTCTCCAGTCACATCATGCAGGAGGTGGAGCAGCTGTGCGATCACGTCGTGGTGATGGCGCATGGCCGCTCGGTGGCCGAGGGCACGGTGGACGAGCTGCTGGCCCAGGCCGGCGCCGCCCGCTTCGAGGACGCCTTCGTGAAACTGGCCTTCGGGGGAGCCGCCGCATGACGAAGAGCCACAAGTCGGAGGCCTGGAACGACTTCCTGATCGTGCTGCGCAAGGAGATCGTCGATGCGCTGCGCGACCGCCGCACGCTCTTGCGCCTCCTGATCCCGGCGGTGCTGATGGGCCCGCTGCTGCTGATGGCGCTGTCGGGCCTGATCGCCTCGCTGGAGGAGCGGGCCGAGCGGCGCGAGCTGCTGGTGGCGGGCATCGAGCATGCGCCGACCTTGCGCAACTATCTCGAGCGCCAGACCTACACGATCAAGCCGGCGCCAGCCGACTACGAGGCGCGGCTGCGCGCCACCCGGTTGCTTGAGCCGGTGCTGGTGATCGGCAAAGACTTCGAGGCCGAGCTGCTGCGCGGCGAGCGCCCGACGGTGGAGATCGTCACCGACAGCGCCAACCAGCGCGCCAGCGCCGGCACCGGCGCCATGCAGCGCCTGCTGCAGGGCTTCGGCCGCGAACGCGCGGCGCTGACGCTGGCGATGCGCGGTGTCTCGTCCGAGCTGCTGCAGCCGCTGGCCGTCGAGGAGCGCGACCTGGCCAGCACCCAGGCCCGCGCCGCCCGCATCACCAGCATCATCCCGATGTTCATCATCATGGCGGTGCTCTACGGCGCGCTCACCGCGGCGCTGGACAGCACGGCCGGCGAGCGCGAACGCGGCTCGCTGGAGCCCCTGCTGATGAACCCGGTGCCGCATGGCGCGCTGGTGGCCGGCAAATGGGGCGCGGTGGCCCTGCTGGGCCTGGCCGTGGCCCTGCTGGCCAACCTGAGCTTCGTGCCGGCCCAGTGGCTGCTGAAGAGCGACAGCCTGCAGGCAATGTTCCAGTTCGGCTGGGGCGAGGTCGGCGCCTTCCTGCTGCTGCAGCTGCCGCTGGCCGCCGGCCTGGGCGCGCTGCTGATGGCGCTGGCGATCCGCTCCAAGACCTACAAGGAGGCACAGGCCGGCTCCACGCTGATCATCACCCTGGTGGGCCTGGCGCCGATGGTGAGCCTTCTGAATCCCGGCGGCGACGCGCCCTGGTATCTCTGGGTGCCGGGTCTTGCCCAGAACACGCTGATGCTGCTGGTGCTCAAGGGCGAAACGCCCAGCCTCGCCCAGGTGCTGCCCTCGATGCTCGTCGGCCTGGCCCTGACCATCGCCGGCCTGGCCTATGTCGCGCGCTCGATGCGGGTCGCCGTGGCGCGCTGAGCGGCCGATCGAGCCAAGCCCGAGGATCCGGTTTGCGCCGGTTCTTCGGGCGCGCCCCTCGAGGGGCAGAGCCCGGACGCAGGCCGTTGGGCGGGGCCTAGTGCACCAAGCCCAGCGCCCGCTGCACCTCGTCCTGCCAGGGCAGGGTGTGGACGATGCCGTTGAGCTGCAGCACCGACTGCATCGGTGCCAGCACCTCGCCTTCGGCGCTGACGAACTGCAGATTGGTCACCAGGGCCATCGGGTCGGCCAGCGCCACCACGCCCTCGGGCAGGCGGATCCAGTCCCAGGCCACCCCGGCCGCGGCGCCGTTCTCCGATTCCCCGGTCCACAGGGTTTGTCCCATGGAAGGATGCTCGGCGTCGCCCGACACCAACACACGAGTCGTCGAATGCGCGAAATGCAAACGGGTTACGCGCCGGGTCTCACACAAAATTCGCGGCCAAGCGTACACAATCCAAGTTGGAGTCATTGTCTTAATTTTTCTCTGGATGAAGGACAGCTGGCACAAGCCTTGTTCGGCTGATGCATTGCGGTCAGTGTGCAAAGGCCCGCCATGAATCGCTAGCTGTAAACCTTGTCAGGGATATGAATGGGTTGAAGCCCGGTGTCGCCTGATCGACCCGGCCTATTGTGAGAAAGAGTTCGATGCTGCAGGGCGGTTACCAGTCGGTGCTCGAAGCCAGAACCCGTGATGAATTTCGCGGCGAGGTGCTGCGCTTCACCAAACAACTGGAGTTCGAGACCTTCTCGGCCATCACCGTTGTCGACCATGCGATTGGCAAGTCGGAGTTCATTGCTATCGACAATTCACCGCCTGGATTCAGCGATGCATTGAACGATCCCCGCTTGGGACGTATTGATCCGGTCATGCAGCACTGCAAGCGCAGCAGTGTGCCGATCGTCTGGGATCAGCAGACCTATGTGCACCACAACGTCGCCGACTTCTGGGAGAACCAGGCCCGCTTCGGCTACCGAACCGGTATCTGCCTGGCATTGCACCTCCCCGAAGGCCGACACTTCGTGCTTGGAGTCGATCGCGACAAGCCGCTGCCGCAGGACAACACTCAACTCACCCGTCTGGTTGCCGATCTGCAGTTGTTTGCCGTCCATGCGCTGGATGCCGCGATGCGCGTGCTGCTGCCGCCGGAACAGCAGCTGGATGCCCCGAAGCTGACCCCCCGCGAGCTGGAATGCCTGCGCTGGACCATGGAGGGCAAGACCGCCTGGGAGGTGGGCGGCATCCTCAGCATCACCGAGCGCACGGCGGTGCTGCACATCAACAACGCCATGCACAAGCTGGGCAGCAGCAACAAACATCAGGCCGTGCTCAAGGCGCTGCGCCTTGGCTTAATACGATAAGACCGGCACCGTACATCCCCCATCTGTAAGAGTTGACAGTTACGCATGATCGACGTTGCCGTTTCAATCCGGGCTGTGCACTTCTTCGCACATCACAGAACACCCGGAGCCGGTCATGCAAAAGCAAGTTCAAGAGCAACAAGTCATTCCCGCCGCCCACCAGTCCACGGGCCCCGTCGAGATCGATGCCAGCCTGCTGCAGTTCGTCAGCGGCGGCGCCCCCAAGAACACCTGGTCCGAGCCCGATGCCGTCGAGCTGGCCACGACGACTTCCAGCCAGGCTCCGAAGAACACCTGGTAAATCCAAGTTTCGCTGTCATCCACTCCGAGGGGGGGCCAGTAAGCCTGGCACTCTGAATGCTGTTCCGTCCCGAAGCACTGGCCGGCCAGCAGCAGTCCTGGTTGGGCAGCATTCAGTTGCTGAGACCCCTCTCGCTAAAGCTGCTCACGGCCTGCGCCGTGGGCAGCGTCGTTTTGGTCGGTGCCTTTCTTTGCACCGCCGAATACAGCCGCAAGGCCCGCGTCGGCGGCTATCTGGTGCCGGATCGTGGCGTGCTGCGCATCACGGCTCCACAGGCGGCCACCGTGCTGGCGCGCCGCGTTGCCGAAGGCCAGCAGGTCAAAGCCGGCGATGTGCTGTTCGAGCTGAGTCTCGACTCGGCCACCGCCAGTATCGGTGAGGGCGTGGCCCAGAGCTTGGCCGAACGCGAGTCGTCCCTGCGCGACGCGCTGCAGCAGCTGGACCGCCAGTTCCAGCAGCAGAAAGACGGGATCGAGCGCCGGCTGGCGGCCCAGCAGGGCGAGCTGGGCGCCGCCAACGAGGAAGCCGGCTCGCACCGCGAGCGGCGCCGCCTGGTGCGCGAGGAACTGGCGCGGGCCGAGACCCTGCGTGGCCAGGGCTTCTATTCCGACGCCCAGCTGCAGAGCCGTCGCAAGGATTTGCTGGACGCCGACACCCAGGCGCTGACCCTGGAGCGCGAGCGCGAGAAGCTGCGCACCGAGCAAGCCGCGCTGCGGGCCGAGCGCGACGCGCTGCCGCTGCGACTGGCCGAAAGGCGTGGCGAACTCACCCGCGAACTGGCGTCACTGAAGGCCCTGGGGCTGGAAACCGAGGCCAAGCGCCGCCTGGTGCTGCGCGCGCCCAGCGACGGCGTGGTGTCCACCATACAGGCAGAGCCCGGCCAACCGGTCACGCCGGCCCTGGCGCTGGCCAGCGTGCTGCCCGCCGACACGCGCATGCAGGCCTATCTTTACGCGCCCTCCAGCGCCGTGGGCTTCGTGCGGCCGGACCAGGCGGTGCGGCTGCGCTACCAGGCCTATCCCTATCAGAAGTTCGGCCATCAGGAAGGCCGGGTGCTGCAGGTCTCGCGCACGCCGCTGCCGGCGGCCGAGCTGGCCGGCCTGCCCCTGGGCCCGGCCGCCGGTGGCCAGGAGCCGCTGTACCGCATCACGGTGGCGCTGCAGCGCCAGTCGGTCGAAGCCTATGGCGCCGAGCAGCCGCTGGCCGTCGGCATGCAGCTGGATGCCGACGTGCTGCTGGAGCGCCGGCGTCTGATCGAATGGATCTTCGAGCCCTTGCTGGCGCTGGCAAATCGTGTCTGATACCCCCTCCCCCGCGTCTGTCCTGCAGCGCCTGAACCTCGGCTGGAGCCGCGGCTCGCGCCTGCCCCTGATCCTGCAGACCGAGGGCGCCGAATGCGCCCTCGCCTGCCTGGCCATGGTGGCCAGCTTCCATGGCCAGCGCTGCGACCTGGCCGAGCTGCGTGCGCGCTTCTCGCTGTCGCTGAAGGGCGCCACGATGGCCGAGCTGGTGCGCATGGCCGCCCAACTGGGCCTGGCCAGCCGCGCGCTGCGTGCCGAACCCGAGCACCTGGCCCAGCTGCAGCTGCCCTGCATCCTGCACTGGGATTTCCGCCATTTCGTCGTGCTGGTCGAGGTGCGCGGCGACCGCGCCCTGCTGCACGACCCGGTGGCCGGGCGGCGCTGGATCAAGCTCGCCGAGCTGTCGCGCCACTTCACCGGCGTCGCGCTGGAACTGCGCCCCGGCGCCGATTTCGCACCCAAGGCCGCGCCGCCAAAGATCCGCTGGCAGCAGCTGCTGGGCAGGGTCGTCGGCCTGAAGCGCTCGCTGGCGCAGATCCTGACCCTGGCCCTGGCGCTGGAGCTGCTGGTGCTGCTCTCGCCCTTCTTCATGCAATGGGTGGTGGACGGCGTGCTGGTCAGCGCCGACCACGATCTGCTGGTCACCCTGGGCGTGGGCTTCGGCCTGCTGGTGCTGCTGCAGGTGGGCATCGGCGCCCTGCGTTCCTGGGCCGTGCTGCAGCTCTCGGCCAGCCTGAACCTGCAGTGGCTGGGCAATGTGTTCACGCACCTGCTGCGCCTGCCGCTGGCCTGGTTCGAGAAGCGCCACATGGGCGACATCCTGTCGCGCTTCAACAGCGTGCAGCAGATGCAGCAGACCCTGACCACGCAGTTCATCGAGGCGATGCTGGACGGGCTGATGGTCGTGATCACCTTGGCGATGATGTGGGTCTACAGCCCGCGTCTGGCCCTGATCGCGCTGGGCGCGGTGGCCGCCTACGGCCTGCTGCGCTGGGCCTATTACCGGCCGCTGCGTCAGGCCTCGGAGGAGGCCCTGGTGCACGAGGCGCGCCAGACCAGCCATTTCATCGAATCGCTGCGCGGCGCCCAGGCCGTGAAGCTGTTCAATGCCCAGGCCGACCGCGGCGCGCGCTTCGCCAATCTGGTGGTCGAGCGCATGAACGCCCAGCTGAGCACGCGCCGGCTGGAACTGGGCATGGGCGTGGCCAACAAGCTGCTGTTCGGGCTGGAGCGCATTGCCATCGTCTGGCTGGGTGCGCTGCTGGTGCTGGACCGCCAGCTCTCGGTGGGCATGCTGTTCGCGTTCCTGGCCTACAAGGAGCAGTTCAGCCTGCGCATCAGCGCCCTGATCGACAAGGCCGTGCAGCTGAAGATGCTGAGCCTGCAGGGCGAGCGCCTGGCCGACATCGTGCTCACCGCGCCGGAGCCGCTGGATACGGTGGCCGCGCCCCAGGCCGCGCCGGCACCGGCCGCGCTGGAGCTGCGCGAGGTGTACTTCCGCTATGCCGATGGCGAGCCCGAGGTGATCTCGGGCTGCAGCCTGCGCATCGAGCCGGGCGAATCGGTCGCCATCGTCGGACCTTCGGGCTGCGGCAAGACCACCTTGTTGAAGCTGATGCTGGGCATCCATGCGCCGCAGTCCGGCGATATCCGCCTGGGCGCCCAGGCCCTGTCGCAGATCGGCCTCTCGGACTGGCGCCGGCGCATCGGGACCGTGATGCAGGACGACCAACTCTTTGCCGGCAGCCTGCGCGACAACATCTCCTTCTTCGACCCGGAGGCCGACCAGGACTGGATCGAGCAATGCGCCCGCCTCGCCTGCGTGCACGAGGACATCGCCGCGATGCCGATGGGCTACGAGAGCCTGATCGGCGATATGGGCTCCAGCCTGTCCGGCGGCCAGCGCCAGCGCGTGCTGCTGGCGCGGGCCCTGTACAAGAAGCCCCAGTTCCTGTTCCTGGACGAGGCGACCAGCGCACTGGATGTGGAGCGCGAGCGCCAGGTCAATGCCTCGCTGCGCCAGCTCTCGCTGACCAGGATAGTGATCGCTCACCGTCCGGAAACCATCGCCGCCGCGCAGCGCGTCATCACCCTGCATCATGGGCGGGTGGCGCAGGACCTGCGCGCCGTACCGGCACCCAGCGCCCAGGCCTGACGCCGGGCCGCTCGGCCCCCGGGGCTATCGCCGCGATGGCCAAATCCAACTGGCCCGGGCCGATACTAATCATTAGCATTCACCTATTGAAATTAATCCATCAATAGGAGATCAACCATGGCCAAGACCGCCAGCTTCGGCATCCTGCATATCGGCACCGCCTTCGGCGTGACCTATGCGATGACCGGCAACCTGGCCGTGGCCGGCGCCGTGACCTTCGTGGAACCGCTGGTCAACACCGTGATGCACTACTTCCACGACAAGCATTGGGACCGGGTGGAGAACAGGTTCCGCAACCTGTTCCGCCTCGGTCGGGCGACGCCGGAGCTCAATCCGGCTTGATTTTCGCGCGGGCCACCACGGCCTTCCAGCGCTGCTGCTCCTGGGCGATGAACGCGGCGAACTGGGCCGGCGTGTTGCCGACGGCCTCCGCCGCGTCGGCACTGAGTCGCTCCTTGGCGCCGACCGAGCGGATCGCCTTGGCGGCTTCCACGGCCAGCTTGTCGATATTGGCGGGGGCCATCGTGGACGGCGCGTTCAGTCCATACCACTGCGTCATCTCGAAGCCCGGGAAGCCCTGCTCGGCCACGGTCGGCACATCGGGCAGCTGCGGCAGGCGCTCCTTGGAGCCGGTGGCGATGCAGCGCAGCTTGCCGGCCTTGATGAACTGGATGATGGCCGGCGCGCCAACCGCCGCCGCGTCCAGGCGGCCGGCCAGCAGATCGGTCAGCTGCGGGCCGGTGCCGCGATAGGGCACATGCAGGATGAAGAGGTTGCCGACCATCTTCAGGTATTCGAAGGCGAGGTGGCCGGCGCTGCCGTTGCCGGCCGAACCGTAGTTCAGGCGGCCCGGCTTGCTGCGCACCAGGGCGACGAATTCCTTCAGGTCCTTGGCCGGCACGTCCGGATGCACGACATAGAGGCTGGGCACCTTGGCCAGCAGGGTGACGGGCTTGAAGTCGCGGTTGGTGTCGAAGGGCAGCTTGTCGTAGATGTAGGGGTTCACGGCCAGGGTGCCGATATGGCCGAGGATCAGGGTGTGCTGATCGTCGGCGCGGGCCACCTCGCCCATCGCGATATTGCCGCCGCCGCCCGGCTTGTTCTCGACATAGACGGTCTGGCCCAGGCTCTTGGTCAGCTCGGCCGCGGTGGCGCGGGCGACGATCTCGCTGCTGCCGCCCGGGGCGAAGGGCACGATCAGTCGGATCGAGCGATTCGGCCAGGCGGCCTGGGCGCCGGCCGGCAGTCCGAGCAGGCTGGCGGCACCGGCCAGGCCGGATTGAAGAATGAGGCGGCGCTGGGTCGGGTTTGCGGACATCGTCTTTGTCTCCATCGTTGTTGTTGGAGCCCAGTCTATGCCCGCAGCCTGTCAGGGCGCTGTCTCGCGCTCCATCCAGCCCAGCCAGCGCAGCGCCTGTTCGCGCGTTTCGCCACACATGATCTCGCTGGGCTGCAGCGAGCCGCAGACCGCGGGCCGCTCGGGCCGGCCGAAGATCCTGCAGCGGTCCTCGTCGTCGAGCTGGATGCAGCGCACGCCGGCGGGCTTGCTCACCCCGTTGACGACGGGCATGCCCGGAATCGGGGAGCTGATCGACGGCGCGATGCAGCAGGCGGCGCAATGGTCTCGGCAGTTCATGATGGCGATATTGTCGGCCCGGCCATGCCCCTCGGCCGTGACTTATCCACAGCCCCCCAGTAAAATTCAGGGTTTGCCCGCGCCGACGTTTTTCTCCCTCTTTCCGGCGCCAGATCGAGGCTTCACCCATGCTCTATCCCAAGGAATTCGACGTCATCGTGGTCGGCGGCGGCCATGCCGGCACCGAGGCCGCGCTGGCCGCTGCGCGCATGGGCGTCTCCACCCTGCTGCTGACCCACAATATCGAGACCCTGGGCCAGATGAGCTGCAACCCCTCGATCGGCGGCATCGGCAAGGGCCACCTGGTCAAGGAGGTCGATGCGCTGGGCGGCGCGATGGCCGCGGCCACCGACGAGGGCGGCATCCAGTTCCGCATCCTGAACGGTTCCAAGGGTCCGGCCGTGCGCGCCACCCGCGCCCAGGCCGACCGCGTGCTGTACAAGGCCGCGATCCGCCGGCGCCTCGAGAACCAGCCGAACCTGATGCTGTTCCAGCAGGCCGTCGACGACCTGATGATCGAGGGCGACAAGGTGGTGGGCGCAGTCACGCAGTCCGGCATCCGCTTCCGCGCCCGCGCCGTCGTGCTGACCGCCGGCACCTTCCTGGACGGCCGCATCCACATCGGCCTGCAGAACTACAGCGCCGGCCGCGCCGGCGACCCGCCGGCCGTCTCGCTGTCGGGCCGGCTCAAGGAACTGAAGCTGCCGCAGGGCCGCCTGAAGACCGGCACGCCGCCGCGCATCGACGGCCGCACGATCGACTTCTCCAAATGCGAGGAACAGCCGGGTGACGGCGTGCCCTCGGCAGACGGCACGCCTCCAAGCCATCCGGTGCCGGTGTTCAGCTTCATGGGCTCGGCCGACCAGCATCCGCGGCAGCTGCCCTGCTGGATCACCCACACCTCGGCGCGCACCCACGAGATCATCCGCTCCGGCTTCGAGCGCAGCCCGATGTTCACCGGCGTGATCGAGGGCGTCGGGCCGCGCTACTGCCCCTCGATCGAGGACAAGGTGAACCGCTTCGCCGACAAGGACTCGCACCAGATCTTCCTGGAGCCCGAGGGCCTGACGACGCACGAGTTCTACCCGAACGGCATCTCCACCTCCCTGCCCTTCGACATCCAGCTGGCCGCCGTGCGGTCGATCCCCGGCCTGGAGAACGCGCATATCCTGCGCCCCGGCTACGCGATCGAGTACGACTACTTCGACCCGCGTGAGCTGAAGTCCAGCTTCGAGACCCGCGCGATCCAGGGCCTGTTCTTCGCCGGACAGATCAACGGCACGACCGGCTACGAGGAAGCCGCGGCCCAGGGCCTGTTCGCCGGCCTGAACGCCGCGCTGCAGATCAAGGGCGCAGGCCCCTGGCTGCCGGGCCGAGACCAGGCCTATCTGGGCGTGCTGGTGGACGACCTGATCACCAAGGGCGTGACCGAGCCCTACCGCATGTTCACCAGCCGGGCCGAGTTCCGCCTGCAGCTGCGCGAAGACAACGCCGACCTGCGCCTGACCGAAGAGGGGCGCCGCCTGGGCCTGGTGGACGATGCGCGCTGGGAAGCCTTCAACCGCAAGCGCGATGCTGTTTCACGTGAAACAGAGAAGCTGAAGTCCACCTGGGTGCATCCCGGCATCCTGCCGGCGGCCGATGCCGAGCGCCTGGTCGGCAAGGCCCTGGAGCGCGAGTACAACCTCGTCGAGTTGCTGCGCCGGCCCGGCGTGGTGTTCGACACCATCGCCGAGGTGGCCGGTATTGCCCGCCCCGAAGCGGCTGTTTCGCGCAAGGCGTTGCGCAGCGAACTGGGTTCGACCCTGGCCGATGCCGTGGTCGAGCAGATCGAGACCAGCGTCAAATATGCCGGCTACATCAACAAGCAGGTCGAGGACGTGGCCCGTGCCGCTTATTTCGAGAACCTGAGGCTGCCGGCCGACTTGGACTACAGCCAGGTCGCCGCCCTCTCCTTCGAGGTGCGCCAGAAACTGGCCAAGCACAAGCCCGAAACCCTGGGTCAGGCTTCCCGTATTTCCGGTGTCACGCCGGCCGCGATTTCGCTGCTGCTGGTGCACCTGAAGAAGGGGCGCTTCAAGGGCTTCACCGACACTCCCGCCGCCGCCTGAATCCGATGACCGACCTCGACCTCCTGCGCGCCCCACTGGCGGCCGCCGCGCAGCAGCTGAGCCTGGCGCTCAGCGACCAGCAGCTCGACAAGCTGCTCGGCTACCTGGCCCTGATCCAGAAATGGAACAAGGTCTACAACCTGACGGCCGTCCGCGAACCGCAGGCCATGCTGACCCAGCACCTGGTGGACAGCCTCAGCCTCATACCGGCCTTGCGCCGGTATTCCGATGGTGCACCCCTGCGGCTGATGGACGTGGGCAGCGGCGGCGGCTTGCCCGGCGTGGTCGTGGCCATCTGCGAGCCCGGCATCGACGTCAGCTGCGTCGACGCGGTCGCGAAGAAGGCCAGCTTCATCAAGCAGGTGGCCGCCGAGCTGGCGCTGCCGAACCTGCATGGCGAGCATTCGCGCGTTGAAGCCCTGGAGGTGCCGCCCTTCGACCTGATCACCTCACGCGCCTTTGCCTCCTTGCTGGACTTCACCACCCTGACCCGCCAGCACCTGAAGCCCGGCGCCATCTGGCTGGCGATGAAGGGGCAGCATCCGGCCGAGGAACTGGCCGCCCTGCCCCCGGACCTTGATGTGTTTCACGTGGAACAGCTACGGGTTCCCGGTCTCGATGCGCAACGTTGTCTCATCTGGATCAAACCCTGGGCCTGATCCGCTCCTGGCCCGCGAGCTTCCGGGCTACCATCGCTGCCTGATCAGAACAACAAGTCCATGGCCAAGATCTTCTGCATTGCCAATCAAAAGGGCGGGGTCGGCAAGACCACCACGACCGTCAATCTGGCCGCCGGCCTGGCCCAGGTGGGCCAGCGCGTGCTGGTTGTCGACCTGGATCCGCAAGGCAATGCCACGATGGGCTCGGGCATCGACAAGCGCGCCCTGCAGCTGAGCATCTACGACGTGCTGCTGGAGTCGGCCAGCATCGCCGAAGCCAAGCAGCGCAGCGAGAAGGTGGGCTACGACGTGCTGGGCGCCAACCGGGAGCTGGCCGGCGCCGAGGTGGAGCTGGTCGAGCTGGAGCGCCGCGAGCGCCGCCTGAAGGCCGCCATCGCCACGGTCGGCGATGACTACGACTTCGTGTTGATCGACTGCCCGCCATCGCTGTCGATGCTGACCCTGAACGGCCTGTGTTCGGCCCATGGCGTCGTCGTGCCGATGCAGTGCGAATACTTCGCGCTGGAGGGCCTGTCGGATCTGGTCAACACGATCAAGCAGGTGCATGCCAACCTGAACCCGGACCTGCAGATCATCGGCCTGCTGCGCGTGATGTTCGATCCGCGCATCACGCTGCAGCAGCAGGTCAGCGAGCAGCTGAAGGGCCATTTCGGCGACAAGGTGTTCGACACCGTGATCCCGCGCAATGTGCGCCTCGCCGAAGCGCCCAGCTATGGCATGCCCGGCGTGGTGTTCGACCCGGCCTCCAAGGGTGCCCAGGCCTTCGTCGAATTCGCGCGCGAAATGGTGCGGCGCGTCGGAACGATGTGATGGCGCCGGACGAGGCCCTGGCCCGCCGGGCCGAAGCGGCCGGTCTCAACGCCAGCACGCCGCCGCAGGAGCAGCGCGTCGAGGGCTGGCTGATCCGCCTCTCCCCCGGCAAGGCCAAACGCTCGCGCTGCGTCAATGCGCTGGACGAGGGCAGCCTGCCGCTGGACCAACTGCTGGAGCGTTGCCGCGCCGCCTTCGCGGCCGCCAGCCTGCCGCTGTGCGTGCGCGTCACCCCCTTCAGCCGGCCAGCCGACCTCGATCGGTGCCTGGCTGCCAAGGGCTGGTCCCGGTTCGACCCGGCCGACGTGATGGTGCGTCCCGGCCTGGACGACCTGCCGGCCCCCGCCCTGCCCCCCAGCCAGCGGGTGGAGGCGGTCGGGGCCTCGGCCTATGCCCGGGTCGTCGGCGCCTTGCGCGGATCGAGCGCGGACGAGATCGAGGCCCATGCGCAGCGGTTGCTGGAGTCGCCCGTACCCTATCGCGGCCACTGCCTGCGCGACGCCGAGGGCGCCCTGCTGGCCTGCGGCCAGTTCGTCCGCGAAGGCGGCATCGTCGGCCTCTACGACATCTTCACGCCGCCCGAACGGCGCGGCCGGGGCCATGCGCAGCGGCTGTGCCTGGCCCTGCTGGCGGCCGCCCGGGCCGAGGGCGCGCGCGAAGCCTATCTGCAGGTGGGCAGCGACAACGAGACCGCCCAGCGGGTCTATCGCCGCCTGGGCTTCACCTTCGCCTACCGCTACCACTACCGCAGCCCGTTGCCCGAGCTGCATTGACGACGGCCGCGTTCAGTCGCGCGCTTGCCAGACCTTCAGCAGCGTGTGCCGCGTGAAGCCCGGCACATAGTCGTGCAGATGGGCGATGCAGGCGTAACCGAGGTGCTCGTAGACCTCGGCCACCTCATCCAGCAGGGTTTCGATCAGGGCGTCCACGCAGCCGCGGCGCAGCGCCTGGGCCTCGATCTGACGCAGCACCTCGCCGCCCAGGCCTTCGCCGCGGCGCTCGGTCCGCACCCAGAGATAGGCGACATGGAGGCGCTGGAATTCGGTGCGCCCCCAGGCGCCGGCGATCAGTTCGCCGCCCTCGTAGAGCGCACAGGCGATATCCTGCGCATCGCTGCCCTGGGTCTGCTGGCGCCCGTGGACGATCACGCCCTCGCGAATCGCCTCGAGGTCGGCCTGGGGCAGCTCGGCATCGCGGCGCCAAAGGCGCGGCGCCGACACCGCCATCAGAGGAGGCCCTGGCCCTCGTCGAGGCCCAGGTGCACGTTCATCGACTGCACGGCCGCGCCGCTGGCGCCCTTGCCCAGATTATCCAGGCGGGCCATCACCAGCACCTGGCTGTCACTGCCGAACACCGCGATCTCCACATGGTTCGTGTCGTTGCAGGCCTGCACGTCATAGAAGCCCTCTTCCAGCGTCGCGGGGTCGCGCAGCGGCAGCACCCGGATGAAACGCTCGCCCGTGTAATAGGCGCTCAGCACCTCGTGCAGATGCTCGGCCTTGGAGCCGGCACGCAGCTGGCTCAGGTGCAGCGGCACGGTGACGGCCAGGCCCTTGTAGAAATTGCCGACGATCGGCATGAAGACCGGCGCCGTCTTGAGGCCCGTGTGGACCATCATCTCGGGCAGATGCTTGTGCGCCAGGCCCAGCGCATAGGGCCGCGGCGAATCGAGGCGGGCGTCGCCGCCGGCCTCGTACTGGGCAATCATCGATTTGCCGCCGCCGGAATAGCCGGTGATCGAGGTGGCGCTGATCGCCGCGTCGGCGGCCAGCAGGCCGGCATCGACCAGGGGGCGCACCGCCAGGATGAAGGCGCTGGCATGGCAGCCGGGGTTGGCGATGCGCTTGCTGGCGCGGATCTTGTCGCGCTGATCCTTGGCCAGCTCGGGCAGGCCGAAGCTCCAGCCGGCCACGGTACGGTGGGCGGTGCTGGCGTCGATCAGGCAGGTGTTGGGGTTCGTGACCATGGCCGCGGCCTCGCGCGAGGCCGCGTCGGGCAGGCACAGGAAGGCCACGTCGGCGGCGTTCAGCAGGCGGGCCCGCTCGGCCGCGTCCTTGCGCTTGTCGGCGGCTATCTTCAGCACCTCGATGTCGGCTCGGCCGGCCAGGTACTCGTGAATGCGCAGGCCCGTCGTGCCTTCCTGGCCGTCCACAAACACCTTGTAAGTCATGACTACTTCTCCCGCACAATCGCGCACACCAAAGGGAAGCGAAGCATAAGGCAAGAGGGGTCCGATGGCGCGTGTCATGTTATTGCCCGGGTGGCTGAATTCCGACCCGGATCACTGGCAGAGCCGCTGGGAGCGGCGGTTCGGCTATCTGCGCGTCGAGCAGGCCGACTGGCAATGGCCGCGCCGCGGCGACTGGATGGCCCGCCTGGACGAGGTGCTGCTGGAGAGCCCGGAGCCGGCGGTGCTGGTGGCCCATTCGCTGGGCTGCCAGCTGGTGGCCGCCTGGGCCGAGCATTCGAAGCAGCTGGCGCGCGTCAGGGGCGCGCTGCTGGTGGCGCCGCCCGACACCGAGGCCGAGCACATGCCGCCGCAGCTGCACAACTGGCGGCCGATCCGCCGGCCTCGCCTGCCCTTCCCCGCCATCGCCGTGATCAGCTCGGACGACCCCTTTTGCGCGCCCGAGCGCGGCACGCAGATGGCGGCCGACTGGGGTGCCGAGCTGGTGATGATCGGCCCGCGCGGCCACATCAACAGCGAGTCCGGCCTCGCGGACTGGCCCGAGGGTCAGGCCCTGCTGAGCCAGCTCGCGGCATAAGGGACAATCGCAGCCCATATGGTCACGAAAAAACCCAAGGGCCTCGGTCTGGGCCTGGAGGCCCTGCTGGGCCCCAAAGTCAGCGATAGCCCGGCCGCCACGCGCGACGGCGAACCTAACAGCCTGCGCCTGGAACTGATGCAGGCCGGCAAGTACCAGCCGCGCACCCGCATGGACGAGGGCTCGCTGTACGAGCTGGCCGAGAGCATCAAGGGCCAGGGCATCATGCAGCCCATCCTGGTGCGGCCGATCACGCCCGAATCGTCCAAGGATGGCCAGGCACGCTACGAGATCATTGCCGGCGAGCGGCGCTTCCGCGCCGCCAGGCTGGCCGGCCTGCGCGAGGTGCCGGTGCTGGTCAAGCCGGTGCCCGACGAGGCCGCGGCCGCGATGGCGCTGATCGAGAACATCCAGCGCGAAGACCTCAATCCGCTGGAAGAGGCCCAGGGCCTGAAGCGCCTGACCGACGAGTTCGGCCTCACCCACGAGCAGGCCGCCCAGGCCGTTGGCCGCTCGCGCAGTGCCGCCAGCAATTTGCTGCGCCTCCTGCAGCTGGCCGAGCCGGTGCAGAACATGCTGATGGCCGGCGATCTGGACATGGGCCATGCGCGCGCCCTGCTGCCGCTGGACGGCGCGCACCAGATCACCACCGCGACCGAAATCGCCGCCAAGAAGCTCAGCGTGCGCGAGGCCGAGAAGCTGGTGTCGCGCCAGGGCGCGGGCCGGCAGAAGCCCCTGCTGCGCGTCAAGGGCGACAAGAGCCGCGACGTGCTGCGCCTCGAGGAGGAGCTGTCGGACCTGCTGACCGCCCAGGTCGAGATCCATGTCAAGAAGCGCACCAAGCGCGGCGAGCAGGGCGCGCTGTCGATCCAGTTCGGCTCGCTGGACGAACTCAACGGCCTGATCGAAAAGCTGCGTGGGACTCGGTAACGCGGCGCCGCAAGCTGGCAGGTAAAAAAGCGCAAAGCCGTGACTCGTTCACGGCTTTTTTCTTGCCTGATCAACGGCCTGGCACGCGCCATGCATATTCATCGTCGCGGCCCGCCCACTGCTTTCGGGGGGGTCGCTCCAGGGGGCCAGGTCTTGCCTTGCACACGAATTCACAGAAGGGCGTAGCATGGTGTCAACGCTTGGGGCATCAATCGTGTTGAAGGACTAGGACAGGGCTTATCCTGTCATCAAGACCAGGATCTTGAACCAAGCTGTAGCCAGAAGAGCACCTGAGATCACGCTGAACCTCGGAAAGCTCTGATGACGCCTCCACCCTGCTTTAGGGGCGCCATCAGAACTTCCCAGACGACGCCGGATGGATCATGACCGGCGGCGCCTCATCCCGACACAGGAGGTCAGCATGGACGTGATCAGCAGCTTCGCCGCTCGCTACGAACGCACCAGGGTCGAGGAACTCTCGCTGGAAGAGTACCTGACCGAGTGCAAAAGCAACCCGCTCGCCTATGCCACCTCGGCCGAGCGCATGCTGCAGGCCATCGGTGAACCGCAGATGGTCGACACCCGCAACGACCCGCGGTTGTCGCGCCTGTTCGCCAACAAGACGATCAAGATCTACCCCGCCTTTGCCGAGTTCTACGGCATGGAGGATTCGATCGAGCAGGTGGTCAGCTACTTCCGCCATGCCGCTCAAGGCCTGGAAGAGAAGAAGCAGATCCTTTACCTGCTGGGCCCGGTGGGCGGCGGCAAGAGTTCGATCGCCGAGCGGCTCAAGTACCTGATGGAGCAAGTGCCCTTCTATGCCTTGGCCGGCTCGCCGGTCAACGAGTCGCCGCTGGGCCTGTTCAATGCGGCCGAAGACGGCCCCTTGCTGGAGAAGGAATACGGCATCCCGAACCGCTACCTGACCCGCATCATGAGCCCCTGGGCCGTCAAGCGTCTCGAGGAGTTCGGCGGCGATATCCGGCGCTTCAAGGTGGTCAAGCGCTATCCCAGCGTGCTGCGCCAGGTGGGCGTGGCCAAGACCGAGCCGGGCGACGAGAACAACCAGGACATTTCCTCGCTGGTCGGCAAGGTCGATATCCGCAAGCTGGAAACCTACGCGCAGGACGACCCCGACGCCTACAGCTACTCGGGCGGCCTGTGTCTCGCGAACCAGGGCCTGCTGGAGTTCGTCGAGATGTTCAAGGCGCCGATCAAGGTGCTGCATCCGCTGCTGACCGCCACGCAGGAAGGCAATTTCAAGGGCACCGAGGGCTTCGGTGCCATTCCCTTCGACGGCATCGTGCTGGCCCACAGCAACGAGAGCGAGTGGAAGACCTTCCGCAACAACAAGAACAACGAGGCCTTCCTCGACCGCATCTACATCGTCAAGGTGCCCTACTGCCTGCGCGTTTCCGAAGAGGTGAAGATCTACGAGAAGCTGATCCGAGGCTCCTCGCTGGCCGAGGCCAAATGCGCCCCGGGCACCTTGAAGATGATGAGCCAGTTCGCCATCCTGACGCGACTGAAGGAGCCCGAGAACTCGTCCCTGTACTCGAAGATGCAGATCTACGACGGCGAGAACCTGAAGGACACCGACCCGCGCGCCAAGAGCTACCAGGAGTACCGCGACTACGCCGGTGTCGACGAGGGCATGAGCGGCATCTCCACGCGCTTCGCGTACAAGATCATCTCCAAGGTCTTCAACTTCGACAGCGCCGAACTGGCGGCCAATCCGGTGCACCTGATGTATGTGCTGGAACAGCAGATCGAGCGCGAGCAGTTCCCGCAGGAGCTGGAACAGAAGTACGTCGGCTTCATCAAGGAGCTGATGGCACCGCGCTATGCCGAGTTCATCGGCAAGGAGATCCAAACGGCCTATCTGGAGAGCTACAGCGAATATGGCCAGAACATCTTCGATCGCTATGTCACCTACGCCGACTACTGGATCCAGGATCAGGAATACCGCGACACCGACACCGGCGAGGTGTTCGACCGCTCTGCGCTGAACGCCGAACTGGAGAAGATCGAGAAGCCCGCGGGCATCAGCAACCCCAAGGATTTCCGCAACGAGATCGTCAACTTCGTGCTGCGCGCGCGCGCCAACAACGCCGGCAAGAACCCGGCCTGGACCAGCTACGAGAAGCTGCGCACGGTGATCGAGAAGAAGATGTTCTCCAATACCGAGGAACTGCTGCCGGTGATCAGCTTCAACGCCAAGGCCAGCGCCGACGAAGCCAAGAAGCACGAGAACTTCGTGCAGCGCATGGTCGACAAGGGCTACACGGCCAAGCAGGTGAGGCTGCTGTGCGAGTGGTACCTGCGGGTCAGAAAGAGTTCCTGATATAGACGAAAGGCCGAGACAGGGCCAAGGACCGAAGATGCTGCAACAAATCATCGATCGTCGGCTGTCAGGGAAGAACAAATCCATCGGCAACCGCGAGCGCTTCCTGCGCCGCCACAAGGATCAGATCCGCGAGGCGGTCAGGCGGGCCGTGGATGGCCGGGGCATCCGCGACATGGAGCGCGGCGAAGAGATCCACATCCCCAAGAAGGATCTGAGCGAACCGGTGTTCGGTCATGGCGAGGGTGGCGTGCGCGAGGTCGTGCGGCCCGGCAACACCGAGCATGTACGCGGTGACCGCATCGCCAAGCCGCAGGGCGGCCAGGGTCAGGGCGGCGGCGGCCAGGCCAGCGATTCCGGCGAGGGCGAGGACGATTTCGTCTTCCAGCTCACCAGGGAAGAGTTCATGCAGGTCTTCTTCGACGACCTGGCCCTGCCCAATCTGGCCCGCACCACGCTGGCCGACACGCCCGAGTGGAAAAGCCACCGCGCCGGCTTCGTCAGCGACGGCACGCCCACCAATCTGCATGTGGTGCGCTCGATGCGAGGCGCACTGGGCCGGCGCATCGCGCTGGGCATGGACAAGCGGCGCGAGCTGCTCGAGCTGGAGGAGCGGCTGGAACTGCTGCACCGCGAGGACCGGCGCAAGCCCGACGTGATGGCCCTGCTGGCCGAGACCGAGGCGCGCATCGCGCATCTGAAGCAACGCATTGCCGCCATCCCCTTCCTCGATCCCATCGATCTGCGTTTCCGCAATCGCGTGCGCGTGCCCCAGCCCACCAGCCGCGCCGTGATGTTCTGCCTGATGGATGTATCGGGCTCGATGGACGAGGCGCGCAAGGACCTGGCCAAGCGCTTCTTCATCCTGCTCTACCTGTTCCTGACCCGCCACTACGAGAAGATCGAGGTGGTCTTCATCCGCCACCACACCCAGGCCCAGGAGGTAGACGAGCAGAACTTCTTCCATGCCACCGAGACCGGCGGCACGGTGGTGTCCTCCGCCCTGGTGCTGATGGAAGAGATCATCCGCGCCCGCTACCCCAGCGGTGAGTGGAATATCTACGGCGCCCAGGCCAGCGACGGCGACAACTGGCATCACGACAGCGGCCGTTGCCGCGAGTTGCTGGCCGACAAGATCCTGCCGCTGTGCCGCTACTTCGCCTATGTGCAGGTGGCCGAGGCCGAGCAGAACCTGTGGGAGGAATACGCCAAGCTGGCCGACGAGGAGCGCCACTTCGCAATGCGCAAGGCCGTCGAGGTGTCCGAGATCTATCCGGTGTTCCGCGACTTGTTCAAGAAGGAAGGAGCAGGCGCATGAACGAGCAAGGGACCTCCATGAGCGTGATCGAGAACCGTCGCAACATCGGCATCGCCGCCAACCGCCGCGAATACGGTGGCCGACGCCATCACCCACCCCAACAAGAAATGAAGCCGCTGAAGCAACGCCCCGCCCACCCCCTGCCCGCTCCAAGCGACTGGACCTTCGGCCTGATCGAGGACTATCACGACGTGATCCGCCAGACCGCGGAACGCTACGGTCTCGACACCTATGCCAACCAGCTGGAGGTCATCACCTCGGAACAGATGATGGACGCCTATGCCTCGGTGGGCATGCCGGTGAACTACCGCCACTGGAGCTACGGCAAGGAATTCATCGCCACCGAGCGCCACTACAAGCGCGGCCAGATGGGTCTGGCCTACGAGATCGTCATCAACTCCGACCCCTGCATCGCCTACCTGATGGAAGAGAACACCATGGCCATGCAGGCCCTGGTGATCGCGCATGCCTGCTACGGCCACAACAGCTTCTTCAAGGGCAACTACCTGTTCCGCATGTGGACCGATGCCTCGTCCATCATCGACTACCTGGTCTATGCCAAGAACTTCGTCGCCGACTGCGAGGAGCGCCACGGCCTGGATGTGGTGGAACAGACGCTGGACTCCTGCCATGCGCTGATGAACCATGGCGTGGACCGCTACCGCCGGCCCGCCAAGCTCTCGCTGGCCAAAGAACGCGACCGCCTGCTGGATCGCGAGGCCTACGCCCAGCAGCAGATCAACGACCTCTGGCGCACCCTGCCGCGTGGCAAGGACAAGGCCGAGGAGGAAAAGGAGGCGCGTCGCTTCCCCGAGGAGCCGCAGGAAAACCTGCTGTACTTCATCGAGAAGAACGCGCCGCTGCTGGAGCCCTGGCAGCGCGAGATCGTGCGCATCGTGCGCAAGATCGCGCAGTACTTCTATCCGCAGCGCCAGACCCAGGTGATGAACGAGGGCTGGGCCACCTTCTGGCACCACCGGCTGCTCAACACCATGTACGACGACGGCTACCTGACCGACGGCATCATGATCGAATGGCTGAAGTCCCACACCAATGTGGTGGCGCAGCAGCCGATGGCCCAGCTCAATCCCTATGCGCTGGGCTTCGCGATGTACACCGACATCAAGCGCATCTGCGAGAACCCCACCGAGGAAGATCGCCGCTGGTTCCCCGACATCGCCGGCGCGCCCTGGCTGCCCACCGTGGACCATGCGATGCGCAATTTCAAGGACGAGAGCTTCATCGGCCAGTACCTGAGCCCGACCCTGATGCGCGAGTTCCGCATGTTCTCCATCGTCGACGACGAGCAGCAGAAGGAGTACGAGATCTCGGCCATCCACGACGAGGCCGGCTACCAGCATGTGCGCGAGGCCCTGTCGCGCCAGTACGATCTCAGCACCCGCGAGCCCAATATCCAGGTCTGGAACGTCAACCTGCGCGGCGACCGTTCGCTGACCCTGCGCCACACCCAGCACATGAACCGACCGCTGCACGAGAGCGCCCAGGAGGTGCTCAAGCATGTGGCGCGCCTGTGGGGCTTCGGCGTTCAGCTGGAGTCGGTCAACGACCGCGGCGACGTCTCGAAGCGCTGGAGCGTGCCGGCGCCGAGTCATTGACCCCCCGCTCGCGGCTACGCTCGCCCTGCCCCCCGCGGGGGGCTGAACAAGAACCGGGCTCGACCCAGTTCTTGTTCATGGCGCCGCGCCTTGGGGCGGCCCGGCGGCGCGGCGATTACCAGACCCGGCTTACAGGGTGAAGATCTTGCCCGGGTTCATGATATTGCGCGGATCCAGCGCACGCTTGAGGCTGCGCATCAGCTCCACGGCCCCCTCCCCCGCCTCCTCGAGCAGGAAACCCTGCTTGTGCAGGCCGATGCCATGCTCGCCGGTGCAGGTGCCGTCCAGGCGCAGCGCCCGCTGCACCATCTGGGCCGAGAGGCGCTCGGCGGTTTCGCGTTCGGCCGGATTGTCGGGATCGATCAGATAGCCGAGGTGGAAATTGCCGTCGCCGACATGGCCGACGATGAAATAGGGCAGGCCGGCCTCCTCCACCTCCCGGATCGATTCGTTGATGCTCTCGGCCAGGCGCGAGATCGGCACGCAAGTGTCGGTGGTGACGCAGCGGCAGCCCGGCTTGGTCTGCAAGGCCGACAGGTAGGCATGGTGGCGCGCGGTCCAGAGCTTGGTGCGGGCCTCGGGCGTGGTGGCCCATTCGAAGTCCTCGCCGCCGAACTCGCGCGCGATCTCCTGCACGGTCTGCGCCTGCTCGGCCACACCGGCCTCCGAGCCGTGGAACTCCATCAGCAGCATCGGTGCCTCGCGCAGGCTTAAGCGGTCGTGCAGATTGACGGCACGGATCGCATGCGCGTCCAGCAGCTCGCAGCGCGCGATCGGCACGCCCATCTGGATGGTCTGGATCGTGGTCTGCACCGCGGCGTCGATGCTCGGGAAGAAGCAGATCGCCGCCGACACGGCCTCGGGCAGCGGGAAGATGCGCAGGCTCAGCTCGGTGATCACGCCCAGCGTGCCCTCGCTGCCGACGAACAGGCGGGTCAGGTCGTAGCCGGCGCTGCTCTTGCGGGCCCGCGAGCCGGTGTGGATGATCTTGCCCTCGGGCGTCACCACGGTCAGGCCCAGCACGTTCTCGCGCATCGTGCCGTAGCGCACCGCGTTCGTGCCGCTGGCGCGCGTGGCCGCCATGCCGCCCAGGGAGGCATCGGCTCCCGGGTCGATCGGGAAGAACAGGCCCTGGTGGCGGATCTCGTTGTTCAGCTGGTTGCGCGTCACGCCGGCCTGAACCGTGACCGTCAGATCCTCGGCGTTGACGCGCAGGATCGCGTTCATGCGCGAGACATCCAGGCTGACGCCGCCATGCACCGCCAGCAGATGGCCCTCCAGCGAGGAGCCCGCGCCATAGGGGATGACCGGTACCCGATGTTCATGCGCCAGCGCCATCACGAAGGCCACCTCCTCGCTGCTCGCGGCGAACACCACGCAGTCGGGCGGCGCCACGTCGAAGGGCGACTCGTCCCGGCCATGCTGCTGGCGCACCGCCAGCGCGGTGGCGCAGCCCTTGTCGCCGAAGCGCGCCTTCAGCGCCTCCAGCATCGCGGCCGGCACGGGCCGGCGCTCGGCGGTCAGCAGATGGGCGGGGAGAGAGGCGTTCATGCGGGGCGCTCCGGTAATCCGATGCATCGATTGTGCGCCGGCGACACCGCAAAGGACGGCGGGCCCGAGCGCACAGCGCCCGGGCCCGTCGGTGTCTTGCTCGCGGGGTCCGCCGGCCGCCTACTCGCGGATGCTCATGGTCCTGTAGGCGGGGTCGGCCTTGATGTCCGCCTCATGGAAGGGCAGCTTGGCCCATTTGGCGCCCTTCAGGAAGATGTCCGAGTACAGGCGCGTCTGGTCGGCGAAATGCGGACTCAGGATATGGCTGCTCTGCGAGTAGGTCAGCACGCCCTCGGCCACCGGGCCGCTGGCATCGAAGGTGACGAACTGCATATAGCTGTTGCCGTAGACCGGGTCGCCGTACAGGCCGCCGCTGAGGTTGCCGCGGATGTTGTTGAAGGTGTAGCGGCCGCCGGGCAGCGGGATCGGGGCGCTGTCGCGCACGATCACCTGCTTGCGCGCGTTCACCTCCGAGACCGCGAAGCCGTTCGCCGCGAACCACTGCACCGCGTCGGCCAGCAAGGTGGCCGCCCTGGTGTTGGCGGTGTTGAAGCCCCTGGGCGTCTGCACCGGATCGGCGGCGCTGAAGGGCAGGCGCCAGTAGCCGGCGTCCTCCAGCTCGCCGGCCAGTTCGTAGAGCTTGCGGAACAGCAGCGAACCCGGATCGGCCGGGCCTTCGGTCTTCTTCCAGATTGCCAGCACGCCGCAGGCCGCGGTGACGTCGGTCGACACGCCGTTCGTGCCCTTGATCATGAGGGGCGTCGGCTTGCCCGCGCAGGTGGCGGCCAGGAACTCGTCCAGCCACATCTCGGCGCGGAAGAAGCGGCTCTTGGCATAGACCTGCTGCAGGTTGGCCACCGTGAAGCCGGTGCCGGCCAGGCCGTCCGTGCCCTTCATGCGGTCCAGCACCTGCTGGATGCCGGTGCGGGTGCGCTCGCCCTGCGCCACGGCCTCGGCATTCGGGCCGGTGGCGATGATCTTCGGATAGCCGCTCAGGCGCACCTGGTCATTGGGCAGCCAATGGCTGTCGTTGGCATTCACCACATAGTCGTCGCGCAGCACATAGGGGCGCTGCGCCGCGCCGATGGTGCCGGTCCAGTTGCAGCTGCTCTTGCTGCCGTCCATCAGCACCAGGCCGCGCGTGGTCAGCAGGAACTGGCCCGTCGGGCTGTTGACGCAGCTCGCCAGCTGGGCATCGCTGACATTGGCGGCCACCGAATAGTTGGCATAGAGCGCCTTGCCGGTCTTGTCGGCCGCCATGGTGTGCACCCAGGGCATTGCGTTGTGGGTGGCCAGGTTCTGGCGCAGCGACTCGGCGCTGGTGGACTTGCCGTTCAGCAGGGCCTGGTCGATCAGCTTGTAGTTCGTGTAGTTGGCGTCGCGGATCGCGAAGGCCGCGGCCGAGCTCCAGCTGAAGGTGGCGCCGTCGCTCAGCAGCGGACCGAAATCGGTGCCGTAGAGCGTGCGCTGGTGGGTCTTCATCGAACCGTCGGCCTGCCGGGCCTCGACGTTCAGCACCGTCTTCGTCATCGCCTTGTAGGCGCCGTCGACCTGGTAGCGGGTCGGGTCGGCCGGATCCAGCTTCAGCTGGAACAGCGTGAACTTGTTGTCGTCGGTGAAGGTGTGGGTCCAGGCCACATCCTTGTTGAAGCCGATCAGCGGCACCGGCGCACCCAGCAGGGTGGCACCCATCACGTCGTACTGGCCCGGAATGGTCAGATGCAGCTGGTGCAGGCGCAGCGCGCCCCACCAGGGGAAGTGCGGGTTGCCCATCACGATGCCCGTGCCGCCCTGTGTCACGCCCTTGCCCAGGCCATAGCCATTGGAACCGATCGCATGCTCGTGCAGCGTGTTGGTGGCCTTCACCAGCGGGCTGTTCAGCACGGCCAGCTGGCTGGCGGCCTTGAGCCTGTCCTTGCTGCCCAGCACCGGCGCGCTGGCCACCTTGACCACCGGCGGCTGGGCGCCGCCGATCGCGGCGATGAACTGCATCGAGCTGCCCGCCATCGCCGCCTGGCTGAAGCGCCAATAGGCCTCGTCCTCGGTCAGCGGCCTGACCCAGGGCGCGCCCTTGCAGTCGCTGGGCAGGCCGTTGGCGCCCTGGTCGCGCAGATAGCGGTTGTAGCCGGCCACGAAGCCGCTCACCAGTTCGCGCGTCTCGGATCCGGCGCCGGCCTTCATGGCCGCGGCCAGCGCCGGCGTCATGTGCAGCTTGTAGAAGAAGTCCGAGGCCAGGTTGGGCGTGAAGTCGCCGAACTGGCCCAGATAGCTGACGGGAAGGCCCTTGGCATCGACGTCACCGAAATATTTCGAGCGCTCGCCGCGCATGGTCACCACTTCCTGCGCGAACAGGCAGACATGGTCGGTGGCGAAGGCATAGCCGTAGCCATAGCCCAGGCCCTTGAAGTCCTCGGCCTTGATATGCGGGACGCCATAGCCGGTGTAACGGATCTCGGCCTGATACTGGGCCTGGCCGGCCGGCGGATTGAAGGGATCGGCCGGATTGGTGTCGCCGCCACCGCAGGCGCTCAGCAGCACGGTCAGGGCGCAAGCACCGGCGATGGGAGTGAGGCGGCGCAGGCGCGCGGCTGCCATGGGCAGGTCCATCAAGCAAATCTCCTTGAATGTTGTTAGTAATTTAGGGGTGTGCGTCCAGTGGCGCGGCAACAGATGCTCCCTATGAAGCGGCAGGCTATCATCAAAAACATTGCGCCCGCCACGGGCCAACCCCCACAACAAAAGGAGACTTCATGCGGTTTTCCCCCACGCCCCTGATGATCGGCTTGCTGTGCGCACTCGGCGCCTCGTCCGCCCTCGCCTCCGGTTATCACTTCGGTTCCCAGTCGGCCTCCGCCCAGGGCACCGCGAACGCCAATGCCGCCGAAGCGGCCGATCCCACGGTGCTGTTCTACAACCCGGCCGGCATGACCCGCCTGGACGGCACCCGCGCCTCCGGCGTGCTGAACATCGTGGTGCCCAGCACCAAGTTCAGCGACCAGGGCTCGACCACCTCCTTCGGCCTGTCGACCGGCGGCGGCAGCACCAACCAGTTCGCCAAGACCACGGCCGTGCCGCATGGCTATCTGACGCACAAGCTGTCCAACGACCTGTCGGTCGGCCTGGCGGTCTTCGTGCCCTTCGGCTCCAAGACCGAGTACGACAAGGACTGGGCCGGCCGCTACACCGCGCTGGGCACCGAGCTGACCACGATCGCGCTGAACCCGTCGATCGCCTTCAAGCTCAGCCCCAAGGTCAGCCTGGGCGCCGGCATCACCGCGCAGTTCATGGACGGCAAGCTCGAGAAGGGTGCCGACTTCGGCTCCGGTGCGCTGGCCAGCGTGGTGGCCCAGCAGGTGGCCCAAGCCGCGGCCGCCCAGCCCGGCGTGCCGCTGGAAGTGATCCGCGCCGCCGTGATCAACCGCCTGGGCGGCCTGATCAAGCAGGTCTCCGGCAATCCGACCTATTCGGGCGGCGTCGAGGTGCAGGGTGATGACTGGGGCTTCGGCTTCAACCTGGGCCTGATGTATGAATACGACAAGGACACCCGCTTCGGCATCGCCTACCGTTCCTCCATCAAGCACAAGCTCAAGGGCGATGCGACCTGGGACGTGCAGACCGCGGCCACCAATCTGGGCACGCTGCTGAACGGCGCGCTGCCCGGCGCCGGTACCCTGGTGCAGCAAAGCCTGGTGGGGCGCTATACCGACAGCAAGGCCAACCTGGACATCACCACGCCCGAGTCGCTGTCCTTCAACTTCTTCAAGCGGCATGAGCGCTTCGGCGTGATGGGCGACCTCACCTGGGCGCGCCATTCCCGCTTCAAGGAACTGCGCATCGACTTCGCCAACACCCTGGCCGACAGCAACACGCCGCAGAACTGGAACGACACCTTCCGCGCCTCGCTGGGTCTGACCTACCAGTGGAGCGACGCCCTGACCCTGCGCGGCGGCGTGGCCTTCGACCAGTCGCCGGTGACGCCGCGCAACCGCACGGCCGCCCTGCCCGACAACGACCGCAGCTGGCTGTCCAGCGGCTTCAACTGGAAGCTGGACGCCAAGCGCTCGTTCGACTTTGCGCTGAGCTACATCCACGTGAAGTCGGGCCAGATCGACCAGTTCGACACCGGCGGCTATCCGACCTGCACCGCCAGCGACGCCGTGCCGAAGAACACCTCCAGCTGCGCCACCACCCGTGGTCGCTACAAGCTGAGTTCGGCGCTGCTGGGCGTTCAATACAACCACGAGTTCTGATCGCACGGGGCATCGCCCCTCTTGCGCCAGGGCCGCAACCTCAGGGTTGCGGCCCTTTGCTTTTTCAACGCTTGCAGCCGTCAGGCGACGGTGTCACCATCTCCACAGCGATGGAGAAACCGTCGAAGGAGTGCTGCCATGTCCCTCGCAACCCTGGTCCTTCTCTTGCTGCTGGCCTTGCTGGTGATCGGCGCGCTGCGCCTGGATCTGCTAGGACAGCTGTGGCGCGAATGGCTCAGGCTGGGCGACAAGCCGCCCGGCGTGGCCGACTGGCATGACCATGCCCATGGTGCCTACGGCTTGAAGCGCGCGCGCCGCCTGCGCGAAGCCGAATCCGACCACAAGCCGCAGTACCACCGCAGCGGCCGGCGCGGCTGAGACCGCATCCGGCCCTGAACTGGGGCAAGATGCGGGTCTCCCATCCGACAAGCATCAGCAAGCCCCATGGCCAACCGACTTTCCCAGATCGCAACCCGCACCGGCGACGACGGCACGACCGGCCTCGGCGATGGCTCGCGCGTGCCCAAGGATCATCTGCGCGTGCAGGCCATGGGCGATGTCGACGAGCTCAATTCGCAGATCGGCGTGCTGCTGGCCGAGCCCTTGCCGGACGATGTGCGCGAGCTGCTGGTCACGATCCAGCATGAGCTGTTCAACCTGGGCGGCGAACTCTGCATGCCCGGCTACACCCTGATCAAGGATGACGCCGTGCTGCGCCTGGACGAGGCGCTGGCCCATTACAACGCCGCCCTGCCCCGGCTGAAGGAATTCATCCTGCCGGCCGGCACGCGCAGCGCCGCGATCGCCCATGTCTGCCGCACCGTGGCGCGCCGCGCCGAACGCGCGGTGGTCACCTTGGCGGCGCAGGAAACGATCAATGCCGCGCCGCGCCAGTACCTGAACCGCCTCTCCGACCTGCTGTTCGTGCTGGCCCGGGTGTTGAACCGCGCCAACCTCGACGGACTGGGCGGCGACGACGTCTACTGGCACAGCGAGCGCCTGAAGCGGCAGGAGGCGGCGGAGAACTGAGCTTGGCGCCGGGGAACTTCGCAGCCTGAGCGCGGATGCTTGTGCCCGCCGCTCGACAGCTTAGGCACGTGCAAGCAGCCAAGCTGCAAATGCGAGCACCAGAACTGCGGGGCCGACGTTACCCAGCCAAATACCGCGCTTTGATGGTGCATAGCCGGTAGCGCGTGCCTCGGACTCGATGTACGGCCAATACAACGCGCTCGTGCTCCTGTAGGCAACGTAGACGCCGCTCGCAAACAGGCCAATGGCGATTGCAACCCCGGCACCAACGAAGATGCCCACAGACAGGGCCACGCACAGCAGGTACGAAGCAAGGCTCACGGCACAGAACAGCGCGTAGCGTGTCTTCTCTATCCGTTCGACCGGTTCCATGGAGGCTCCAAAGGGCATGCTGGTTGAAGGAGATGCCGTCTCGCCGCGAGGGCACTCGATGGTAGGTGAAGTGCTATAGCCCGCAGCACCCTGCGCCCTAACACCGCCCCCTTTGCCGGACCCAAGTCGCTGATTCGTCATCAATTCTCTCCCCGCAGCCGCTTGCCCATGGGGTACTAAAAATCCCGGCAAATCCGGCAGTTGTTGCGGGCCCAATTTCTTCTTCTTCTCTTTTCATTCCTCTTCTAGAACGGGCTGCGGACCGATGCTGCCACGGGCCCGAACGAGCCGCCAACGCGCGATACCCTGCTGCCCGCCCGCATCCATCCAACCCATTTCCAAGCCGGTGACGGGGCTCCTCCCTACCCCAGCCCTGCCACCGCCCCCCTGAGCCGCTGCGCATAGGCCTCGCGCAATGCCGGTGGGGCCAGCACCTCCACCTGCCCCGCATGCCTCAGCAGGTCCATCAGCAGCTCGGTCGCGTCGACATAGGGCACGTCCAGCTGCCAGCGCCCGTCCGCCAGCCAGGCGCTCCGCTGGGCCGGGTGCCATTCCTCGTGCGCCACCCATTGCGCCGCGTCGGCGCTGAACAGCAGGCGCGCCTGCTGGGCCTGGCCGCCGGCAACAAAGATGCCATAGCCCTGGTCCAGCTCGGCCTCCAGCGTCTTCAGCGCCACGGCCATGGCCTGGTCTTCCAGCAGCTCGGCCTGCTCCATCGCGTCGAGCGCGAAGCGGCGCAGGCCCTCGCTGAGATGGCACCAGGCGTCCAGGTACCAGGTGTTGCGGTAGTGCACCAGGCGCTGCGGCGAGACCTCGCGCTGCGACAGGCTGCCGCCGCCCTTGCCGCGCTTGCGGTAGGCGATCGCCAGACGCCGGCGCTGCACCACGGCGCTGCCCACGGTCTCGAAATGCTCGCTGGCCACCCGGCGCCGCGCCGTGCTGATCAGCTTGATGCGGCGCGTGATCTCCTGCGCCTCCTCGGCGTCGGCGCCCAGCATGCCGGTCAGCTTGTCGAACATCGGCTGCAGATGCCGGCTCAGGATGCCGTCCTCGTCGAGTCCCGAGAGCAGCTGGTGCATCGTCAGCAGCGCGTGCAGCTCGCCCTCATTGAACCAGACTCCCGGCAGCTCGTGCTGCCGGCCGCGCCATTGCTGGCCGAAGCGGTAGCCATTGGCCGAGGCGTCGTACTCGATCGGCGCGTCCAGACGCTCGCGCAGGTACTGCAGGTCGCGCTTCAGCGTCGCCGGCGACACCTCCAGCGCCTCCAGCAGGGTGGCGAAGCTGACGCATTCGCGGCTGCGAATCAGCATCTCGATCTTGTAGAAGCGCTCGGTGCGGTCCATCGGGTCCCCGAAATTGGCAGGAGGAGAAGATGATCTTCAGGTGGCTCACGCCATGAGCCACCTGGCGACCACACTGTGCCATATCAACAGGAGCACCGCATGGCACAGATCGCTTCGACCGCAGCAGCCCTTCGCACCACGGCCCAGATGGAACTCGCCGGCATGGCGCCGCCCCAGGCGGAGCGGGCGGTGGCCGCTCCCCAGGACCTGGGCTTCGAGCTCGGCTTCGACCATGCCCGCCACGGCGTCACGCCACCGGTGGCCCACCTGTCGCACCAATCCCCGCTGCTGCAGGGCTGGCAGGCGGGCATGGCCACCTTCGGCCGCCGTGCCTCCGCCCACAAGCCCTCGCGCCACACCAGGCTGTGGCTGCAGTTGCGCACCCATGCCTGGCTGCGCGGCCGCAGCTTCGAGGATGTGCAGCTGACGCCGCATTATCTGCAGCAGATCGCCGTCGACTTCTGCCCCGTGCTGCGCCGCCCGCTGGACGCCGAGCCCTCGATCGACCGCGTGCGCGACGATGCCGGCTATGCCGCCGGCAATCTGGCGATGATGAGCCGCGGCGCCAATGCCGCCAAGGCGCGCCATGGCTGGGCCAGCGCCAGCGAGCTCATGCGCAGCGTCGAACAGGGGCCGATCCGCAGCATCGCCGGCCTGGGCCCCGACGAATGGCGCCGTGTGGCCGTGCTGTGCAGCTTCGTCACCGAGCTGCCGCACGAGGAGGCCGCGCGGATCCCGCTGCATGTGCTGCCGCCCAACCGGCTGCGCCTGTTCAACCCGATCCAGGCCCTGCAGGCCCTGGTGACCCGCCAGCTGGCCACACCGGGCTGGAGCGCCCGCCTGGCGCGGCTGGAGGCCTTGCTGCCCGGCGATGCGCTGCGCGCCGACTTCAACCGCTTCGTGCTGGCCCTGGCGCCGCGCGTGCTCCAACAGGGCGCGCTGACCGAAGCGCAGGAAATCCGCTGGGCCCTGGAAGACGCCTGGAGCCAGCCCCTGGTGCAAAAGCGCTGGGCCAGGTTCGCGCTGCAGCTGACGGCCGCGCAGGCCGAGAGCCTGGTGCAGCGCGCCGCCGCCAAGCGCCTGTGCCCGGTGCATGTGCAGCGCCACCCGGAGCCGCGGGCCACCGAGGGCTGGGCCCTGGAGCGCGGCGGCTATCGCGCGCCCGCCGCCAGCCACTGAAGGCATCGAGGGCGCCCCGCGCTCAGCCCGGCAGGCCCGGGCTGAGCCGTTCCAGGCCGCCCGCCTGGTCCTGCAGCGCCACGTGGTAGCCGCGCTCGCCGAACCACTGCGCCCATTGATGGGCCTGTTTCTTGTTCGGCAGCCATGGGCCGGTGCGGTCCACATGGATGCGGTAGCCGCGGCGCTCGTAGAACACCACGCGCCACATGCCGGTAGAGATCGATCGGTCGAAATTGCTCATCGTTCGGAGCGCGCAATCTAGCAGAGCTTGCCAAGCCTCGCCTGCGGCAACGGCTCAGAGACCCGCCAAAAAATCCTCGCTGGCCACGAGTTCGACCGGGCTGCCATTAGCTCGTGTACCGGCTCGTGTATGGGCTCGCGTGCGGTTCCGCGAGAAACGCGCCTGCAGCGCCGGGCTGTCGCTCACCAGCCAGCGCGCCGAGGCGGCCTGGGCCAGACCCAGCGCGAGACGGTCGAAGGGCGTCAGCGATGCGCCCGCCACGGGCAGCGGGGCCGTGAGCTGCTGCACCTCGGCATAGGGCAGATAGTCGGCCAGCAGCTCATGCTGCTGCTGCAGGGACAGTTTCAGCGCCGGGCTGCCCAGGGCCAGCATCAGCGCGCGTGCATTGGCCGCATCCACCAGGGCCCGGCATTGCCCCTGCTGCCAGGCCAGGCGCAGGCGCTGGGCCGTCGCATCGCCGCGCAACAGGGCGCGCAGCAGCAGCGGTGTGTCGAACACAACGGCCGGTGCGGCGGCGGCCTTCCTGCGACTCACTTGCCCGTCTTTCGCGGGGCGGTCTTGCGGGCCGCCGGACGCGCTGCCGGCTTGGTCTTCTTGGCGGCCACGGTCTTGCTCTTGGTCGGTGCGACCAGGGCCTTCGCGGCCCAGCCGAGGGCGGCGCCGATCGCCTTGTCGCCGATGTCCAGCTCGGCGAGCTTGGCCCGCAGCGCATCGCCGCGCTGGATGCGCACCGGCGTCAGGATGACCTGCCCGGCCTGCTGCTGCACCTCGAAGTACTGCACCGGTCCGAGCGCATCGGTCACGCTCTTGGGCAGCGTCAGCTGGTTCTTGGAGGTGAGCTTGGCCAGCATGGGAAATTGAGAGGGGAATGGAACGGCTTGATTTCGGCCGACCGGCGCGATGGCCGGCTTTCGAACGGGATCGGACCGCGCATGCGCGCGATCCCCGCTGCGCACTCAGACCAGCGAACGGTGCAGGCGCAGCTCTTCCAGGCGGGTGCCGCTGATCTCGGTGGTCTTGGTGCTGCCGAGTTCGCGCTTGAAGCCGGCCAGCTCGAAGAAGCGCAGCGCGCGCTCATTGCGCAGCCAGGTCCACAGCGTGACCTTGGTGCAGCCCTCTTCCTGCAGACCGTCGCGCGCGGCATCCCACAGCGCCAGGCCGACGCCCTTGTCCCAGTGCACCGGATTGGCATAGAGCGCCCAGATCTCGCCGGTCGTCGAGGGCGTGCCCTTGTCGCGCGAACGGTCGAAGCCGACGAAGCCCATCAGCTCGTTGTCGATATGGGCCACCATCACCTGGGGTTCGCACAGGTCGATGGCTTCGCGCCAGAAGGCCTGGCGCTTCTGCACCGACAGCGCGTCCAAGGTGGCATCGGGCAGCAAGCCCTTGTAGGCGTCCTGCCAAGCCGCAACATGGATTTCGGCAATGGCTTTGGCATCACGCAAGGTGGCCGGGCGGACCTGGATACTCGACATACGAAAACTCTGCGAACTCTTCAAAACGGCAAGGGCGGAATTTTGCGCGCCAAAAGCCGCCCGGCGAGCGCTTGACAGCGCTATTTTTTGGACCCTCAGATCGGACCCAGTGCCGGAGCCAGTGCCGCCAGGCGCGGCCGCGCATAGTCCTGCACGCAGCGCCCGAGCGCGGTCCGCGAGGCGCGCTGCAGCCCGGCCAGCAGCGCATGCTCCACCGCCAGCGGCCCCAGTTCACGCGCATAACGCGCCGCCAGATCGGCCTGCATGCGCAGCAGCAGATGGGCCGTGGTGCTGGCATCGGCCAGCGCCCGGTGGGCCCGGCCGCTGTCGGGCAGGCCATGATGCCGGGCCAGGGTGCCGAGCTTGCAGTTGGGCGCCTCGGGGTAGAGGCGGCGCGCCAGCAGCACGGTACAGGCGAACTCGTGGGCCGGGTCGGGCTCACAGCCCGCAAGCTCCAGCTCGTGACACCAGAAGCCGCGGTCGAAGCCGGCGTTGTGCGCCACCAGCGGGCAGCCGCGCGTGAACTCGGCCACCTCGCGCATCACCTGCCGCGCCGGCGGCGCCCCGGCCAGCATCGCGTTGCTGATGCCGGTCAGCCGCTCGATGAAGGGCGGCACCCAGGCGCCGCTGTTCATCAGGCTCTGGTAATGGCCGACGACGGCACCATCGCGCACCAGCACGGCCGCGATCTCGGTGGCCCGGCCGCCCGCGGTCGGGCCCAGGCCCGTCGTCTCGAAGTCGATGACGGCAATGGTCTGCATGAACGGGAAACTCAGGGGGCCGGGTACTTCAGCGCGTTCAGGGCGAACTTGCGCTCGACCGCCTGCGCCACGTCGACACCGCTCTGGTCGGCGATCTGCAGCAGGTAGAGCAGCACATCGGCGATCTCCTCGCCCAGATGCTCGCGCTGCGCCGGCGGCAGCTCGCGCGACTGCTCGGGCGTCAGCCATTGGAAGATCTCCACCAGCTCGGCCGCTTCCACCACCATGGCCATCGCCAGGTTCTTGGGGGTCTGGTAGGGCTGCCAGGCACGCTCGGCGGAGAAGGCGCGCAGGCGCTGCTGCAGGTTCGCGATGTCCATCATGCGCGAGAGTGTGGCATGGGCCGCACCCCTGTCGTGTCGTCCCCGCCGCGACAGGGCCCGGCGGTTTAGACGCGGCCATCCAAAACGGCACCAAGCGGTCTGGCGCGGACAACAGTCTGGGGTTAGCACGCAGCGGGACCCCGGGACCTCTGGCTAGAGTCGGTTCCGGGCTTATCTTTTCCGCCCCATCCGGGGACATTCACAGGAGACAACAATGACTTATCTCAAGACCGGCCTGCTGGCCGTGGCAGCCGCCTTGGCCTTGGCCGGCTGCGGCGGCGGCGACAGCTCGCCCCCGGACAAGGTCACCGCGCTGAAGGTGTTCGGCGACAGCCTGGCCGATGTCGGCACCTTCGGCGGCGTGCGCGCCACGGTCCAGGGGGCCGACCAGCAGATGTACCCCGAGCGCATCGCCGCCGCTTACGGCCTGAGCACGCATTGCAATTTCTTCCGCTTCACCGGCACCACCTTCGGCCTGAATCCGAAGGCCGGCTGCAGCAATTACGCGATCGGCGGCGGCGTGATCAACCATGCCAACCCGGGCGACGCGCGCGGCATCTCGCTGCAGCTGGCCGCGGCCGGCAGCTTCGCGCGCAGCGACCTGCTGCTGATCGACGGCGGCGGCAACGACGCGGCCGCCCTGGTCGGGGCCTATCTGGCCGTGCCCAAGGACAAGGGCGCGTCCTATGCCGCGCTGCTGGGCATGCTGCTGCCGGCCAGCCAGGTGAACACCGCGATGGCCGGCGGCGCCGCCACCATCGCCGCGATCGGCGGCGCCTATATGCAGGCGCTGGCGGCCAAGTTCCATACCGACATCAGCAACAACGCGCTGGACAAGGGTGCTACCCGCGTGGCCCTGCTGAACATGCCGGGCATCACCAACACGCCGCGCTTCCAGCTGGTGCTGGACGGCATCGCCGCCGCCAGCGGTGGCGGTGCCGCCGGCAGCGCCGCGCGCGGCCAGGCCGAGGCGCTGTTCAAGGGCTGGATCGAGGCCTTCAACGCCGAACTGGCCAAGCGCTTCGCCAACGACGGCCGCGTCGCCGTGATCGACTTCTACACCGCCTTCAACGAGCAGATCGCCGCGCCGGCCCAGTTCGGCCTGAGCAATGTCAAGACGCCGGCCTGCCCGGTCAAGGGCGTCGGCAGCGATGGCCTGCCCAGCTACGACTTCGCCACCTGCACCGCGACCGCCCTGTCGGCCAGTCCCCCGGCCGGCGCCAGCGCCGACTGGTGGAAGAGCTATGCCTTCTCCGACGGCTTCCATCCCACGCCCTACGGCCATCAGCTGACCGCACAGCTGATCACCAAGACCCTGAGCCTGAAGGGCTGGCTGTAAGCCCAGCCCGATCCTCGCGCCTTCCCGGGAGCCCTTGCGGCTCCCTTTTTCTTGGCGCTTCTTTATTCAAGGTATTGAGAAATATCTTCTTAGTGGTATTGGTAGAGGCCGCCCCCGCCTGTGGGCAAGCCCAAAAAATTCTGGCGGGTCAAGCACTTGCCCGCGGTCAAAGCCTGTGTGCGGCAGCCCGGTTTGGCATTGCATGCGAGTACAACAAGTTCCGCCGCGTCGCCACGCCTGTGGACAAGCCGCCGCTTATTCAAATCTTGTCCACAGACTTGTTCAATCGATGCCGATCACCTTGTGCATCTGCACCGACAGCTTCCATTGCGGGTGCGCCAGGCAATAGGCCACCGCCTCGCGGGTGTGCTGCTTCTGCAGCGCCGAATCCATCGGCTGCAGGTAGAAATGCTGGAAGTCCAGCCCGGCGAAGCGCTCCGGCCTTGCCAGCGGCTGCGGCCAGACCAGCTTCAGCTCATTGCCGCGGGTCAGCAGCACCTCGGCATCGGCCTTGGGACTGACGCAGATCCAGTCCAGCCCCGCCGGCGCCGGCTGGGTGCCGTTGGTCTCCACCGCGATCTCGAAGCCCTGGGCGTGCAGGGCCGCGATCAGCGGCGCATCCAGCTGCAAGAGCGGCTCGCCGCCGGTGCAGACGACATAGGGGCGGCCCGGCTTGCCGTCCGGCCCCGATGGCCACTTGCCCGCCACGGCCGCCGCCAGCGCCTCGGCGGTGGCGAACTTGCCGCCGCCCTGCCCGTCGGTGCCGACGAAGTCGGTGTCGCAGAAATTGCAGACCGCCGCCGCGCGGTCCTGCTCGCGGCCGCTCCACAGATTGCAGCCGGCAAAGCGGCAGAACACCGCCGGCCGGCCCGCTTGCGCGCCCTCGCCCTGCAGGGTGTAGAACATTTCCTTGACGGCATAAGTCATCTCGTTCGCCTCACACCGGAATCAGCTCGTCGGCGGCCGAGGCGCTGACGAGCGCCCCCGAGCCGCGGGTTTCGTACAGGTCCACCCGGTCCAGCTGCGGCAGGACCGCCCGGCCCTTGGCCAGCACCCAGGCCGCGAGGCTCGCGGTGTCGCCGTCCGGCAGATCGGCGATCTCGTAGAGCGGCCGGTGGTCGATGGCCTTGAAGATCGGATCGAACAGCGTCTTCACGTCGCCGAAGTCCACGGTCCAGCCCATCACGGCGTCCAGCTCCGCGCTCAGGTGCAGGCGCAAGGTGTAGGTATGGCCGTGGATGGCGCGCAGCGGGCTGTCTGCCGGCGCGCGCTTGAGCCGGATGGCCGAATCCAGGGTCAGCTCCTTCCAGATCCGGTAGCGTGCGCCGTCGTAGTTGGCGCCGCAGGAGCCGGTCTCGTAGACCGTCACCCAGGAGAGCTCGGGCAGCTGCGGCTTGAGCCGCTGCCACAGCCAGGCCGAGATCACCTCGCTGGTCGGATTGGCCAGGCCCTCGATCTCGTTCAGGCATTGGTAGTTCAGCTGCATGTGGAAGGGCGCCCAGACCTCATCCAGATGGTCGTAGTCCACCGAGAGGTCGCGTTCGCCCAGGTCCTGGTTGGCATGCAGGATCACCTCGAAGCCATGGCCGTGCATGCGGCCGCATTTGTGGCCGGCCGGGACATGGGGCAGCTGGTGCGCGGCCTGGAAGCGGTAGCGGCGCCAGACATGGGCGCGACCGTCCAGGTCCAGATCCACCCCGCTGTGCTGGGTGCTCTGGATGCCCACCTGCTGGATGCCCGGCACGCCGAACTCGGCTTCGAGCCGGCGGCGGATCCAGCGCGCGATGTTTTCGTCGGTCGGCTGCTCCAGCGTGTCGTTCAAGAGCGCATGGTCCAGCGGCGCGATGCAGGCTTCCAGCCGGCGGCGCAGTTCCTCGACCTCGGCACCCGGGAATGGGGCCCAGTTTTCGGGCAGCTGCGCGCGCACCGTGGCGAAGTAGCTGTGGCCATGCAGGCCGCGGCTGCGGTGGCCTTCGGGCAAGGCCGGAATGCGGCAGGCCGATTCGAAACCGCAGGAGGCCGAATGCAGGGAAGAGAGGGGCAGAGAGGAAGAGGCTTGCTGAGTCATGTCGATGTCGCCGGGGCCGGCAGTGTGACATGGCCCCGATCCCGTGCGCAGAGCGCGCGGATCATGCCCGCCCGTGGCACTCAGCCTTTGTTCCGGCCCGGCCTTGTATTCACTGTATTCCTTATCTCTTTAATTGGTAGTCTTAGTAGAGGGCCGCCCGCGCTGTGGACAAGCCGGTTTTTTCCTTGGCCGACAAGGGCTTGGCCCGGGTCAAAGCATGTGGGCGCATTGGGGTCGGACATGCTGTCCAACAGACAACAACTTGGCCGCGGGCGCCGAGCCTGTGGATAAGCCTCTGCTTGTTCAAAACTTATGCACAGGCTTGTGCGTGCCGGGGCTGCAGCCGAGCCAACAGGGCGCCGAAGGTCTGCGCATGGCTGATCGGGCCCAGGTGGCCGGCCTCGGGCAGGCGGTCGAGCCGGACCCGTCCCAAGGCCAGTTCCAGCAGTTCGCAGACCCGGCGCGCCGGCTCGCGGGTGCGGCCGCCGCAGAACAGCCGGACCGGCATCGTCAGGCGCACCATCTCGCGCGGCCCCCAGGTGGCTTCGAACAGGGCACGGAAATGTCGCGCCACCGTGGGCATGCGCTGCGCCAGCGCCTGCCGCTGCTGCGGGCCGAAGCCCTGCCAGGCCGGCGCGTCGGCCCAGTAGTCGCAGAACATTGCGCCCGCGGCCTCCGGCTGGCCGGCCGCCAGCAGCCGCTCGAGCCGGCCGGCCAGCGCCGCGATCTCCTGCCAGGCCTCGCCCCAGGGCTCGTGGCGGCGCAGCAGGCCGAACAGCACCGGTTCGTACAGGCACAGCGAGCGCACCCGCTCGGGCCGCTCCAGCGCCATCTGCAATGCCACCGCGCCGCCATAGGAATGGCCGACCAGGTCCAGCTCGACATCGCCCACCGTGTTCCAGACCGCATCGGCCTCGATCGCCAGGCTGTCCGGCGCCTGCGGCGGCCAGCCGGCGCTGCGGCCATGGCCCAGCAGGTCGACGCTCAGCACGCGGCGCCGCGTGTGCAGATGCTCGGCCGCGGTGCGCCATTGGCCACCGCTGGCGCCGCTGGAATGCAGGCACAGCAGGGGCGTGGACCCCTGACCTTGTTCTTGGCAATGGAGCAGGCTCATGGCAGGCGGGGGTGGCGGTGGAACAGGGTTCCCACTGTGGGCCGCCGCCGTTTCAGGGGCGCTTCACGACCGGCCGCCGCCTGTTTTGTTTGTTGGTCCCGGCCGCGGATCAGCGCTGGCCCTGGGGCCTGGCCGGCACGGTCTGCAGATAGACATAGATCGCCCGCAGGTCGGTGTCGCTCATCTCCTTCAATGCGCCGAAGGGCATGACCTTGGAGACGGCGCTGCCGTCCGGGCGCTGGCCGCTGTGCATCATCGCGACGAACTGCTCGGGCGTCCGGTACTGCGGCATGGCGCTGCCCTGGCCCGGCGTCAGGTTGGAGGCCGGCGGCCAGTCCGGCGGCGTGCCGGGGATCTTGCCGCCCGACAGGCCCGGGCCATGGCAGCCGATGCACATGGTCGCGACATAGGCGCCGTTGGCCACGCTGACGGTGGAGGCCATCGGCGGCGAGGGCGGCAGGCCGTGGTCGATCTTCTCGGCCGCGTCCTGGATCAGGCCCAGGCCGTACATCGCGCGGAACGGCAGCGGCAGCTCGATCACGGCCGGTCCGCCCTCGGTCCGCGGCAGGCGCCGCAGGTGCGCGATCAGCGCGCCCAGATCCTCGTTCGAGAGGCGGTTGTAGTCCTCGCTGGGCATGATCAGGGCCGGGCGGCCGTCCGGCTTGACGCCATGGCGGATCGCGCGCACCCAGTCCTCGACGCGGTAGCTCGCCACCGTCGGCGAACCCTGGGCGATGTTGGGGCCGCGCAGGTGCAGGCCCTTGCCATCGTTGATCAGCACCTTGCCGCCGCCCTGGGCGCCATGGCAGTCGATGCAGCCGCGCGACAGGAAGAGGTAGCGGCCGCGTTCCAGCGCCGCCGGGTCGTCCGGGATGGCGATGGCGCCGACCTTCAGCTCGATGCTGCGATGCTGCTTGAATTCGGCGCGGGCCAGCGCAAAGCCGACGGCGGCGGCCAGCGCCGCGGCCAGGCCGGCCAGGGTGAAGAGGCTGCGGCGCAGCAGGGTTCTGGAGTTCATGGCGTTCGCGGAGGGCTTGGTCTCGGAAGGGCGCCATGCTCCGCTTGCGGCCGCGCGCCGGCATCGCCCGAACGGGCCACGGCCGCGGCCGCGGCGGGCCATTCATCGCGAACCGGGTCTCGAACCGGGGCGTGTCGACCTAGCGCGGCCGCAGCCCGAACAGCCAGACCAGGCTCTGCGCCAGCTCGGCACGCCAGGCCGCCTCGTTGTGCTCGGCCCCGGGGCGCATGTGCAGGATCAGCTGCTGCGAGCCCATGCCCTGGCCGGCCAGCAGGGCCTGCATGCGCCGCACGTCGTCCACCATCTCCTCGCCCTCGCGCCCGCCCATATAGAGGTAGACGCGCGCATCGGCCGGCAGGCTGCGGCGGCGCGCCTCCACCAGCATCGTCGGCGCCACCCAGTAGGCCGGCGAGAACACGCCGGCCTTGGAGAACACATCCGCATGGCGCTGGATCGCGTAATGCGAGATCAGTCCGCCCATCGAGCTGCCCAGCACGGCCGTGTGCTCGCGCCCGGGCCGGGTGCGGTAGTCGCGGTCGATCAGCGGCTTCAGCTGGCGCACGACGAAGTCCAGATAGGCATCGCCCTCGGCCACCGGGAAGCGTGGATGCGGCCAGGGCAGCAGCTCGCTCATGCGCTTGTCGCCGCCGTTGTCGATGCCCACGACGATGGCCTCGAAGCCATGGCTGGCGGCCAGCGCATCGAGCGTCTCGTCGACGCCCCACTCGCCGGCAAAGGAGGTCGCGGCATCGAACAGGTTCTGGCCATCGTGCATATAGATGACCGGATAGCGCCGTTCGGGCGCCGTGGCATAGCTGGGCGGCAGGTAGAGCCGGATGGTGCGCGGACGGTTCAGCCCGGCGATCGTCAGCGTCTGCGGCAGCAGGCTCACCTGCGGGCCGGCCGTGGAGGCGGCCGGAGCGGCCCATGCAGAGCCCAGCGCGAGGCCCAGGCACAGGGTCAGATGTTGCAGCGTCTTGATGATGATCGGCTCCGGTCGATGATCGACAGTCTAGGTCTTGCCGCCGGCCGTGACTAAGGGCATGGTGGCGGGCGGCATGGGGCAGGAGGACGCGAGATGGCCAAGCTTTTCTCGGTGGCATCGTGGAATGTCGAGCATTTCAAGGCCGACCCGAGCCGGGTCGGCCGCGTGGTCGAGTTCATGAGCCGGCAGAAGCCCGATGTGTTCGGGCTCTACGAGGTGGAGGGTGCCGCCGTGTTCGGCGAGCTGGTCAAGCGCATGCCCGGCTACACCTTCCAGATCACCGAAGGGCTGCAGACCCAGGAGATCCTGATCGGCGTGAAGAAGGGCCTGACCGCCTTCATCACCCAGCGCACCGAGTTCCGCTCCGGCACCACGCATATGCGGCCGGGCCAGCTGGTCAGCGTGCATATCGGTGGGCACAGCTACTGCCTGCTGTTCCTGCATCTGGCCAGCGGCGTGGAGCCGCGTGGCATGGGCCTGCGCGACGACATGCTGGCGCGCGCGCTGGAGTTCCGCCGCGACCTCGACAAGGCCGCCGGCGGCGCCGGCCAGGCGCGCTACCTGTTCCTCGGCGACCTCAACACCATGGGCCTGGACTATCCCTTCGGCCATGGCATCACGGCGGCTGTCGAGCTGCAGAAATGGGACAGGGAGGCCGCCCGCGCCAAGTACGGCATGCGCCGCCTGGTCAAGACGCATGACTTCAGCTGGAGCAACGGTTCGGCCTCCAGCATCCCGGACTCCAACCTGGACCAGGTGTTCGCCAGCACCAACCTGCAATTCCGCGCCTTCCGGCGCCCGGCCGATGGCCTGGCCGCCGAGGTGGCGCTGCGTGGCTGGACCGAGGCCGCCACGCCGGCCGGCCGCGACGCCTGGATCCGCGACTACTCGGACCATGCGCTGATGTACTTCGAGCTGCGGGACTGACGATATCCCGCCGTTTTCAGAATCAAAGTTCTAGACATCAAGTTCTAGAACAAGTATTCTGATGCCATGGTCAGCAAGACATCCCCCGCATCCCTGCCCAAGCCGACGGCCGCCGAGCTGGACCTGCTGCGCGTGCTCTGGCGCCTCGGTGCCGCGGCCGATGCCAAGCAGGTGCACGAGACCCTGCTCGAGGAGCGCCCCGAGGCCAGCTATGCCACGGTGCTGCGCCAGCTGCAGGTGATGCATGGCAAGGGCCTGCTGGTCCGCGACGAGAGCCAGCGCCCGCAGCGCTATGCACCGGCCCAGGCGCAGGACAAGCTGCAGACCCGTCTGCTGAAGGAGCTGATCGCCAAGGCCTTTGCCGGTTCCGGCAAGGCCCTGGTGATGGCGGCGCTGAAGGGCCATGTCAGCGCCAGGGAGCGGGCCGAGATCGGCAGGCTGCTCCAGAGCAAACCCGAGCAGGGCGACTCCAAGTGAGCGCCGACCCGCTGTGGGTGAGCGCGCTGGGCTGGGCGCTGCTGCATTTCGTCTGGCAGGGCCTGGCCATCGGCGCGCTGGCCGCCCTGCTGCTGGCGCTGCTGCGCCGGGCCGGCCCGGGTTCGCGCTACGCGGTCTGCGCGCTGGCCCTGCTGGCCTGCCTGGCCCTGCCGCTGGCGCACCTGGCCTGGCTGTTGCTGGCGTCCGAGGCGCGCGAGCCGGCCGTCATGCCGCCGCCCTGGCTGCTGGCGCTGGGCGCGCAGTTGCCGGCCCTGGTGACGGCCTGGAGCCTGGGCGTGGGCCTGATGGGCCTGCGTCTGGGTCTGGGCCTGGCCTGGGTGGCGCGCCAGCGCCGCCGGTCCGAGGCCGCCCCGCCGGCCTGGCAGGCGCGGCTGGATGCCCTGGCGCGGCGCCTGGGCCTGCGCCGGCCGGTGGCGTTGCGGCTGCTGCACGAGGGGCTGACGGCGCCGGTCACCATGGGCAGCTGGCGCCCGCTGGTGGTGCTGCCGGCGGCCCTGCTCAGCGGCCTGCCGGTGCCGCTGCTGGAGGCCCTGCTGGCCCATGAGCTGGCCCATGTGCGGCGCTGGGACTTCCTGGCCAATCTGCTGCAGAGCCTGGTCGAAGCCCTGCTGTTCTTCCACCCGGTGGTGTGGTGGCTGTCCGGCCGGCTGCGCATCGAACGCGAGCAGGTGGCCGACGAGATCGCGGCGCATGCGCTGGACGATCCGCGCCGCCTGGCGCTGGCGCTGCAGGCCCTGGCCGAGATCGAACCATCGGCCGCCGACATTCCCGACCCCGCACTCGCACCGTCCGCCCGTGGCGGCCGGCTGCTGCCCCGTATCGAGCAACTGATGAGCATGATGATCCCGCATCCGCAAACCCGTACCCCCGGCTGGAAGCTCGCCCTGCCCGCCCTGCTGCTGGCCGGCGCCAGCCTGCTGGTGCAGGCCGCCCGGCAGCCGACCGAGCCGGCCCTGGCGGCGCCGCTGGCCTCGGCCCTGCCCTCGGCCTCGCCGCGCGAGCATGGCGGCAGCGTCACGCCCGCCGCGCCGCCGCCCACCCTGGCCGCCCTGATGAAGCTGCCGGTCAATGCGCGCCACATGCTGGTGCTGGACGAGGACTCCGGCCGCGTGCTGATGAGCAAGGATGCCGATACCGTGGTGCCGATCGCCTCGCTGACCAAGCTGATGACGGCCATGGTGGTGCTGGATGCCGGCCAGGCGCCCGGCGAGACGCTGCAGATCGCGTCCGAGGACGTCGACCGCCTGAAGCACAGCGCCTCGCGCCTGCGGGTCGGCGCGCGCATGAGCCGCCAGGCGGCGCTGGAGCTGGCCCTGGTCTCCTCCGACAACCGCGCGGCCGCCGCGCTGGCGCGCAGCTATCCGGGCGGCGGCGCCGCCTTCGAACAGGCGGTGCAGGCCAAGCTGCGCGGCCTGGGCCTGACGCAGACCGTGATCGTTGAACCGACCGGGCTGTCGCCCGCCAATGTCTCCAGCGCCGCCGAGATGGCGCGCATCGCCGCGGCCGCGGCGCGCTACCCGGAGATCGCGCGCGTCACCAGCGAAAGCAAGCTGCGCGTCGCGGTGGACGGCCGGCCGCGCGAGCTGCGCAACACCAACCGCCTGGTGGGCGGCAAGGGCTGGGACATCCGCCTGTCCAAGACCGGCTATACCGAGGAGGCCGGCCGCTGCCTGGCGATGCGCGTGCGCATGGGCGGCAAGGAACTGCGCAACGTGCTGGTCGTGCTGCTGGATGCCGACGGCTCGGCCGAGCGTCTCGGCGACGCGCGCCGCATCCGCCAGTCGCTGGCCAAGCTGGCGGGATGAAGAAGGCTCCTTGTTCGTTGAATCGTAATCGCACAGCCTGGGCTTGGTTTTCTCTGTAGGGACCGAGCTGCGCCGGGACGCGGGTGTACGCAATTGCTCCGTGTCCCCCGGGCCGCAGGCGGCCCTCCTCCTTTACCTGCGCAATTGCGCACACCCGCATCCCGGCTTCTCCACCGCTGGGCTCTCGCAGAGAAAACCAAACGCAACGCCAAGCAGGAGGACGGGCAGGCCTGATGCGGAGGTCAAGGAGGAGGCCGCTTAGCGGCCGGGGGATTGAGCCCGGACACCGGAAGTCCGGTGGACTTCCGGTGCCTGGCGAAAGGCAGGGCCGGGAGGCCCTGGCACGCAGCAGCAGGTCTGCCCGTCCTCCTGCGCCCAGGCCTCGCTATCTCAATCAACATCGCCAGTAATGCGCAAAGAGCAATGAAAAAGAACAACGGCTTTGTACTGTCGCGCCGCGCGCTGCTGGGCGCCGCCCTGCTGGCCGGCCCGGCCGCAGCGCTGGATTTCGCCGCGCCGCCGGCCCCGGCGCGCATGCGCGCCACGCCCGACCGGTTGATCGACCTCGCGGTCTGCACCCGCCCCTTCCGTCCGCAGGGCCCGCGCCTCGAGGCCGAGCGCCGCCACGGCAAGCATCTGGTGCACCACTATGGCCATGGCGGCGCGGGCTGGTCGCTGTCCTGGGGCTCGGCTAGGCAGGCGCTGCCGCTGATCCTGGCCGGAGGGGAGCGCCGCATCGCGGTGATCGGCGCCGGTGCGATCGGCCTGACGACCGCGCGCGTGGCGCAGCGCGCCGGGCTGCGCGTGAGGATCTATTGCAAGGAGCTGCCGCCCGAGGTGCCCTCCTCGGCCGCCACCGGCCTGTGGTCGCCGGACTCGCGCATCTGCAGCGCGGCGCATGCCACGCCGGCCTTCGAGCGGGCCTGGGAGCAGATGGCGCGCGCCTCCTTCAAGACCTGGCAAAGCCTGCTGGGCCTGCCGGGCGACCCGGTGCAGTGGCGCGACGGCTATCTGCTGTCCGATGTGCCCTTCGACCAGCCGACCGGCGGCGGACCAGTCGACGAGCCGGACTATCCGGACCTGATGGCGCGGCTCGGCGACATCCGGCCGCGCTCGGTGCCGCTGCGCCCGGACGAGCATCCCTTTCGCGTGGCGCATGCGCGGCGCTTCACGCAGATGATGTTCAATCTCGGCGCCTACCAGCGCCTGTTGCTGGAGGATTTCTTCCGCGCGGGCGGCGAGATCGTGCGGCGCGAGTTCGAACAGCAGCGCCAGCTCGCCGGCCTGCCGGAGCGGGTGGTGGTCAATTGCACCGGCTATGGCGCCCGCGCGCTGTTCGGCGACATGAGTCTGGTGCCGGTGAAGGGCCAGACCGCGCGCCTGGTGCCGCAGCCGGAGGTCGACTACATGCTGATCTACCGCGGCCACGGCCTGGTGATGGTGCCGCGGCAGGATGGGCTGCTTGTGGCGACGCAGGGGGAAGCCGACTACAGCAATGCCAATACGACGCCGGATCGGGGGCAGACGCTGGCGGGGGTGGAGAGGTTGGCGGGGCTGTATCGGTGAGCGCTGGGGTGGGGCTTGCTCGGAGCCGGTGATGGGGTTTGGATGCGCGCGTGGGTCTGGTGGCCTGTTCTCTGCGGTGCTGCATCAGGTCCGAATTCAGGTCTTGAAGGGAAAACAGCCGGGGTGGATGTCGAGGGGCGCGAACACCGAAGTGCTTGATTTGCCGGGAAGTCTCTGCAAGGAAGGGGGTTAGGTTCTTCGCCCACGGCGTACGATCTCGGAAATTTCGGTCAATTGGACGCGTGGTTGAGTGCTCTCCTTGACCACGGTAGCCACCATCTCTTTGATGTCTGCCGCGGCTCGTGAATGCTCGAACTCGTGAGCGAAGACTATGGTGCTGTCGGCAGAGCGAAGGCAGGTAGCCAAATAGCGCTCGTCAAAGCTTTCTCGAAGCGCTAAATGAACGCGAGCGACCAGACCATCGAAGTAGATGCGAACGTACTCAACTTCTTGCCTACCTCCGGCTTCGAGTTCGAAAACTGTTTTCTCTAACAAAGGAACACGGTTGTGCAGCACTCCCCTAGTCTTACTGTGTCACAAATTGAGTCTTTCGCTTGCCCGGCCGCAGCAGGGGCACTGCCCGAGACGGGCGATCAGC
>NZ_JBWKPM010000024.1:0-76457 GCF_059418245.1 Roseateles sp. GW821-FHT09B06
CTGATCGCCCGTCTCGGGCAGTGCCCCTGCTGCGGCCGGGCAAGCGAAAGACTCAATTTGTGACACAGTAAGACTAGCGTGTCCACATTAAAACGGCGCTGTCCCGTGATTGTCAAGCGGCGCTAATGGCGTCCCGAGTTTGCATACATGCGACCCTCGTCGCGCAGTTCATTGGCATATGCATAGGATGCGCGACCTCTCTTCATGCCGCGCTCTTCCCCCTCGGACTGCAGTTCGACCTCACCCACTCTCGATACTTGGTACATCTCAGCGGTTTCGGCGGCAGCCCAGATTTCCTCAAACGCGTCGGCGAGGATGTTGGTGTGCCGATAAGCATCGGGACTCTCCATAAAGTTAAGAGCCAGCTTTGCAATCGACTGGATACGCGCAAGCGTGCCAATCGACATTGAATCGACATCCACCAGGCAGGCATTGAGCGAGAAGACGCGTTGCCGAAGTTCTGCCGTCTCGCGTTCGGCCGGTTCGTCGGCCGTCGGCTCGTTTGCCGATGTGAGTCCGGCCGAAGCCGCTATATTCTTGATAGCCATGATGTGCAAGTCCTTTCCGTGGTTGCACGTTGTGGTAAGGGTCTGCTTGGTGTTCCACCACCTTGCAGGCCCGCTTTGCTTCACGCCGTCTTGGCGCGAATTGGGGTCACGGTCGTGCCAGTTTGGATGCGGCCGCAGTACTCGGCCCATGCCTGCATCAGACGGGCGCGCTTGTCGAACAGATCACCGCGCCGATACGCGGCTTCGGTTTCGTCGCTGATCGTGTGCGCAAGCGCCATCTCGGCGACTTCGCGTGGGAAGTTGGTCTGCTCGGCGGCCCAGTCCCTGAAGCTGGATCGGAATCCGTGGGTTGTGATGTCGGTGCGCTCCATGCGCCGCAGCAGAACGAGGCAAGCCATGTTCGATAAGGGCTTGTTCTCGCGGGCGCCGGGGAAGACGTAGTCCGACTGCTTGATCTCCAGCATCTGCTGCAGCAGTGCCAGGGCCGCCGACGACAGCGGCACCCGATGTTCACGGGCGCCCTTCATTCGGTTCGCCGGGATGGTCCATGTCTTGCCAGCCAGGTCGAACTCGGACCACGTAGCTTCAAGCGTTTCCGTGGTCCGCGTGGCGGTCAGAATAATGAACTCCAGGGCACGAGCGGAAATGCCTTTCTCGGCGCGCAGCAGTTGCATGAACTCGCTGATCTTCAGGTAGGGCAGGGCGGGGAAGTTCACGACCTTGGCGACCTTGCTGGGCTTCGGCAAGAGCTTGTCTAGGTGGCCGCGCCAGCGGGCAGGGTTCTCGCCCTGCCGGTACTGGCGGGCGGCGGCCCAATCCAGCACCAACTCGATGCGATTGCGCAGCCGGCTTGCCGTCTCGGTCTTCGTGGACCAGATCGGCTCCAACACCTTCAAAACCAGGGCGACGTCGACCGCGGCCACGGGCAGCGCGCCGATCACGGGATGCGCGTAGTTCTTGAGGGAGTTCTCCCATTGTTCGGCGTGCTTGGCGGACTTCCAACCGGCCCGGTGCCCATCGATGTAGGCCTCGGCGCACTGCTGGAACGTGAGGGCCCGTGCCGCCTCCGCCACTTTGCTCAGGCGTGCGGACTTCCGCTCCTCGATCGGGTCGATCCCTTCAAGCACGAGCTTGCGGCAGGCGAGAGCCTTGTCGCGCGCCTCCGCCAAGCTGATGGTGTGTTTTGGGCCGAGGCCCATCTCCCGCGCCTTGCCGGCAATGGTGAAACGGTAGATCCAGGACTTTGTCAGGCCGGCGCTGATCTGCAGCCAAAGGCCGCCACCGTCGCCGTAGTAGCCAGGCTCCTTGAGCTTGTCGACCTGTGTGGCCGACAACTTCTGAAGCATGCGTCTTGTTCCTTTACCCACATTCATACCCACGTTTATGAGTTGGATTGGAATGTACGACCTCGGGCTAGCTTGTGCAAGTGTTTTGAGCAGATGCTAGTGTTTATCGGTGTCACTGGCCGATCTTCTGGTTTTCATTGATCGCTATTGGATGGGCAATTTAAGCCCCCCCCCCCTCTCCTCCAAGAAGCGCCTTGTAGTAAAGCAAGGCCTGAAAGCCCAGCCCGAGCGCTGGGCTTTTTCATTTCCGGAGCAATCTCCACGCGCCGCCCGGGCGGACTGCGAAGTTCTTCGCCCGAGATCATGGCTGCCCCGGTCTCAAGACGTTTCCGAGGTCTTGTCCTACAGGGCCTGATTCCTCGATGTTTCATACTGCACCGCAGCAAAAAAGGTGTTGTCATGGAACTCGACCTGTTGATGAAGCGCTATGCCTCGCTGCGTCAGAAGCTGGCGATGGCGTACGAGGAGCGGCCCTGGGAAAGCAGCCGCATCGACCAGATCGCCGATGACCTGGCCGAAACCGAGAAAGCCCTGGCGGCGGCCCAGCGACGGGCCCGGCCAGCCTCGGCCGGCGTCCCGCTGTCCTGACCCGCCGGCAGCGCCGTTCTTTCCCCCGGAAGAGGGCCCCCTTCGGTTGTATTTCCAGCCGGAGCCGCACGTCCGATAGTCACGCCCACACACAGCGGCGGTGGGCGCCGCAAAGGAGCAGCAATGCACTTTGAGGAAGTTGACGCGGGTGATTTCCGCATCTACGCCGGCGCGATCGAGCGTCCCCGCAGCTATGGCTATGTGGCCGCCGTGGTCGTGATGCAGGTGCGCGGCAAGGCGCCGCGCCGGGAGGCCTTTCGGGACGAGAACCTGGCGGGCGGCTACGGCTGGTCCTCGCCGGCCGACGCCTTGCGCTTTGCCGTCAATGCCGGACGCGACGTCGTGATGTGCGGTGTGGGTGCCTTGTCGCAGCGGGACATGGGCTGAGCCGTACGGCGCGGCCGCCGCTGGCGGCCGTCATACCGTCATTCGTCGCGCCAGGGCTTGCGGGGGCTTGGTGCGGCACCGCTGGCCGGCTATCGTGCCGGCCATGTTCATCAAGGCACAGCCGGACGCCGGCGCCCGCATGCTCCTGCCCAGCCGACGCCAGGCCTGGCAGGGCTTTGTCGCCTCGCTGACGCCCTGGCGGGTCGGCTTGGCGCTGGGGTTGGCGGCGCTTGCGGCCTTGCTGCTGGCGCCGATCTTCATCACGCCGATCCCGGTGCTGCTGGGCCGCACGATGTTCGTGGCCCTGCTGGCCCTGCTGGCCTTCTCGGCCGCCGGGCAATGGCCGCGGCGCCTGCCCGGCTGGCTGGGACGTTGGTTCTATCAGGTGCTGGTGGTGGCGGGCTCGGTGCCGCTGGCCACCTTGCTGGTCTATCTGGTGTCGGTGGGCGGCGACATCGGCAGCCTGCTGAGCAGCGAGGGCCGGCTCTTGGGCTTTCTGTGGATCGCGGGTTCGGGCCTGCTGATCGGGCCGCTGCTGGCCATGGGCGCGCTGTACCGCCAGCGCGATGCCGAGGCGCGCAGCCAAGCCCTGCACTTCGAACTGGAGCGCAGCGAGCTGGAGCGGCGTGCGCTGGACGCCAGGCTGCGTGTGCTGCAGGCCCAGGTGGAGCCGCATTTCCTGTTCAACACCCTGGCGAATGTGCGTGCCCTGGTCGAGACCGGCTCGCCGCAGGCCGCGCCCGTGCTGTCCAGCCTGATCGCCTATCTGCGTGCCGCGATGCCGCGGCTGCAGGACGAGGCCGCCAGCCTGGGCGACGAACTGGCCCTGGTGCGCGCCTATCTGGAGCTGATGCACCTGCGCATGCCGGACCGGCTGGCCTATCGCATCGAGGTGCCGGCCGAACTGCAGGCGCTGCGCTTCCCGCCGATGGCCTTGCTGACCCTGGTGGAGAACGCGGTGCGCCATGGTATCGACCCGAGCGAGGAGGGCGGCGTGATCGAGGTGTCGGGCTGTCGCGGCGATGTGCGCGATCCGGTCCGGCTGTGGGTCAGCGACAGCGGCGTGGGGCTGACGCAGTCCACCGGTTCGTCCGGCACCGGACTGCGCAATCTGCGCGAACGCCTGCAGGTGGTCTATGGCGCTTCTGCGCGCCTGGACCTGACCGAGAATCGGCCGCATGGCCTGCGGGCCGAGATCGAATTCCAACCATGACCAGCATGACTATCCATGGCCTGCGGGCCGAGCGCAGGGCCGCTCCCGAGCCGGCCCGCATCCCCACGGGGGATCGTTCGGCGTGCTCGCCGAGCGAGGGGCTCGCATGATCACCGCCCTGATTGCCGATGACGAACCGCTGTTGCGCGACAGCCTAGCACGCGGCTTGGCCCAGGCCTGGCCCGAGTTGCAGGTGGTGGCGCAGGCGCGCAACGGGCGCGAGGCGATCGAGCTGTTCGAGCGGCTGCGGCCGCAGATCGTGTTCCTGGATGTGCACATGCCGGGCCTGAGCGGCGTGGAGGCGGCGCGCGCGATGGCGCGGCGCGCCCAACTGGTGTTCGTGACCGCCTATGAGCAGTACGCGGTGCAGGCCTTCGAGCAGGGGGCGCTGGACTATCTGGTGAAACCGGTGGAGCCGGCGCGGCTGGCCGATACCGTGGGGCGCCTGAAGGAACGCCTGGCGGCGCGCGGGCCCGCGGCGGCGCCCGGCCTGGACATGGCGCTGGAAGCGGCGCTGGCCCAGCTGACCGAGCGCCTGCGTGCGCCGGCCGGTGCCCCGGCGCAGGCCCAGCCGGCCTATCTGCAATGGTTGCGTGCCTCGGTGGGTTCGACCCTGAAGCTGATCCCGGTGGATCAGATCATCTTCATGCGCTCGGACGAGAAATACACCCTGGTGGTGTGGCAGGAGGGCGAGGCCCTGATACGCACGCCGATCCGCGAACTGATCGAGCAGCTGGACCCGCAGTGCTTTGCCCAGGTGCACCGTTCGGTGGTGGTCAATCTGCACGCGATCAGCCATGTCACCCGCGGGCCCAACGAGACGGCCGACCTGCATCTGCGCGACCGCCCGGAGGTGCTGCCGGTCAGCCGCAGCTACCTGCACCTGTTCCGGCAGATGTGAGGAAGGTCGGGACCGTCAGCGCTTGGCCTGACCCTGCACCACCACGGTGTCGAGCTGCCAGACGGCCACGCCCGTGGTGACGGCCTGCACCAGGGTGAGGGCCACGATGGCCACGATGGCCGCCAGCAGTCCGGTGTGCAGTGCGCTGTCCGAGAAGCGATGCAGCATCCGCATGCCCAGGCGCTGATGCAGACGTTCGACGAGGCTCTTTCTGCTGTCCATGATGCGCTCTCCTTGTCGGCCGACGCCGCGCCAACCTTGAATAAAGTCTAGGTGGCGCCGCGCCCCGCTTCCAGCGCGCCCGGGCGTTCGAAAGCGCAGTTGGCCCCGCTCTATCCTCAGTTTGTCGCAGGCAGGGCTTCGGTACGAGTGTTGAGCCAGGCCAGCGCCGCGCCGCTCAGCAGCGGCGCCAGGCGGCGGCGCACCTCGGCGTGGTAGCTGTTGAGCCAGGCCAGATCATCGGCGCCCAGCAGCCGGACATCCACGCAGCGGGTGTCGATCGGGCACAGGGTCAGGGTCTCGAAGGCCAGCATGTCACCGAATTGAGCATTTTCCTGCGTCTCGAAGACCACATTGAGCACCAGGTTCTCGATGCGCACGCCCCATTGGCCGGGGCGGTACACACCGGGCTCGTTGGAGGTGATCATGCCCGCTTCCATCGCCATGTTCGCGTCGGGAACGGCCTTGGAGATGCTCTGCGGGCCTTCATGCACATTCATGAAATAGCCCACGCCATGGCCGGTGCCATGGCCGAAGTCCAGGCCATGCTGCCACATCGGCACCCGTGCCAGCGCGTCCAGCATGGGGCTCAAGGTGCCGCGCGGGAAGACGGCGCGGCTGAGGTTGATCATGCCCTTCAGCACCAGGGTGTAGTCCCGCTTTTGTGCCGGACTGACGGAGCCGATCGGCCAGACCCGGGTGATGTCGGTCGTGCCGCCCAGGTACTGGGCGCCGGAGTCGATCAGCAGCAGGCCGTCCCCCTTGATCTCGGCGTGGGACTCGGCGCTGGCGCGGTAATGCGGCATCGCACCATTGCTGTTGAAGCCGGCGATGGTGGGGAAGCTCAAGCCCTTGAACCCGGGTCGCTTGACCCGCTCGGCCGTCAGCTTCTCGTCGATCGTGATCTCGGTGAGGCGCTCGCCGCGGGCCAGCGCGGCCTCGAACCAGGCGTAGAACTCGCACATCGCGGCGCCGTCCTGTTCCATCGCCTGGCGCACGAAGGCGGCCTCGGCGGCGGTCTTGCGGCTCTTGGCCAGGGTCGAGGGATTGATGGCCTCGATCACCTTGACCGCGCTCGGCACGGCCTCGCGCAGGCCCAGCGTCATGCGCTTCGGGTCGACCAGCAAGGTGGCCGCGGCGGGCAGGGCGGCCAGGGCCTGCGGAGCCTCGGCGTAGCCGGCCAGCCGGACGCCATCGGCCGCCAGGCGCTGCGCGATCTCGGCTGGCACCTTGCCGGCGCCGACGAACAGCGTGGCCTGGGCGGCGTCCAGCAGCAGGTGCGCCAGGAAGATCGGGTTGTAGTCCACGTCGGCGCCGCGCAGGTTCAGCAGCCAGGCCACGTCGTCGACGGTGGAGATGAAATGGTGGCTGGCGCCCTTGGCTGCCATACCGGTGCGCACCTGGGCCAGCTTGTCGGCGCGGCTGACGGCGGCCTGCGGCGGCAGGTGTTCGTAGATCGCGGCCGCGGGCAGGCCGGGGCGGCCTTGCCAGGCGGCTTCGATCACGTCGATGTCGGTGCGGATCGCGATGCCGGTCCGGCTCAGCGCTGCACGCAGCTGCTGGGCCAGGGCCAAGCCCAGCACCTGGCCGTCGACCGCCAGGGTCTGGCCCGGAGCCAGCTGTTCTGAGATCCAGTCGATGTAATGCGTCGCGGCGCCAGTCGGGATCTTGACCAGATCAATGCCGGTGCCGGCCAGCTCGCGCTCGGCCTGCGACCAGTAGCGGCTGTCGGCGAACAGCGCGGCGCGCTCCAGGGTCACGACCAGGGTGCCCATCGATCCGGTGAAGCCCGACAGCCACTCGCGCCCCTGCCAGCGCTCCGGCAGATATTCGGAGAGGTGCGGATCGGCCGAGGGCACCAGGGCGGCGTGGGCGCCTTGCGCCTTCAGCGCGTCGCGCACGCGCTCGATGCGCAGGGTGATGGGGGAGCTGCGGGTGTCCATGGGGTCTCCTGCGGATCTTGGTCGCGAACTGTGCCTCGTGGGCGGAAGCTTCGATTTTAAAGCTCGGTGCGCAGGGCCCAGAGTTCGGGGAACAGCACCACGTCCAGCATCTTGCGCAGATAGCTGACCCCGCCGGTGCCGCCGGTGCCGCGCTTGAAGCCGATCACGCGCTCCACGGTCGTGACATGGCGGAAGCGCCAGAGCCGGAAGGCGTCTTCCAGGTCCACCAGCTCCTCGCCCATCTGGTAGAGATCCCAGTGCTGCTGGGGCGCGCGGTAGACCTGTAGCCAGGCGGCCTTGACGCCCTCGTCAGCGGCATAGGGCTGGGTCCAGTCGCGCGCGGTGTGGCTGGCGGGCACCGCGATGCCGCGGCGCGTCATCAGCTTCAGCACCTCGTCGTAGAGCGAGGGGGCTTCAAACGCCGCCTGCACCTCGGCCAGCAGGTCCGGCCGATGCGCATGCGGCTGGAGCATCGCGGCGTTCTTGTTGCCCAGCATGAACTCGATGCGGCGGTACTGCGCGCTCTGGAAGCCGCTGCTGTTGGACAGATAGGGCCGGATCGCGCTGTACTCGGGCGGCGTCATCGTGGCCAGCACGTCCCAGGCATGGACCAGCTGCTCCATGATGCGCGAGACCCGCGCCAGCATCTTGAAGGCCTCGGGCAGGCGGTCGGCCGCCACGTTGGCCACGGCCGCATGCAGCTCGTGCAGCATCAGCTTCATCCACAGCTCCGAGGTCTGGTGCTGGATGATGAAGAGCATCTCGTTGTGCTCGGGCGAGAGCGGGTGCTGGGCGGCGAGCACCTGGTCCAGGTGCAGATAGTCGCCGTAGCTCATGTCCTTGGAGAAGTCGAGCTGAGCGCCTTCCTCGCGGACGACGTTTTCGGTGTGACGGATCGGACAAGTCATGTCACTGCCGCCTTTGCATTGAAACGGGCCTCGCGCCACTCGCCGCTTTCCAGCACCTGGCGCAGCTGTTCGACCGCGTCCCAGACCTCGGCAAAGCCGATGTAGAGCGGCGTGAAGCCGAAGCGCAGGATGTGCGGCACCTGCGCGAGGCGCGCCGGATCGCCGGCGCGGAAGTCGCCGATCACGCCGCGCGCGATCAGGGCCTGGACCACGGCATAGCCGGCGTCCTGCAGCGGCGCCCTCAAGGCCAGGCAGACCTGGCTGCCGCGGCGGCTGGGCTCGCGCGGCGAGACGACGTAGACGCCCAGCTCGCCGCAGCGCGCCTCGGCCAGCGCCGCGAAGGCTTCGGTCAGCGCCAGCGATTTCTCGCGCAGCGCCGCCATGCCGCCCAGCGGTTCGGCCGCCAGCAGCGTGTCGACGCCGCATTCCAGCGCGGCCGTGCCGATCACGGCCGGCGTGCCGCAGACGTAGCGGCGCACGCCGGCTGCCGGCTGGTAGCCGGGCGTGAACTGGAAGGGCGCGGCATGGCCCATCCAGCCCGATAGCGGCTGTGAGAAACGGTCGGTGTGGCGCGGGTGCACCCAGACAAAAGCGGGGGAGCCTGGGCCGCCGTTCAGATACTTGTAGCCGCAGCCGATCGCGAAATCGGCATTCGCGCCCTTCAGGTCCACCGGCACGGCGCCGGCCGAATGGCACAGGTCCCAGATCGTCAGCGCGCCGGCGGCCTGGGCTGCCCGGGTGAGGGCGGCCATGTCGTGCTTGTGGCCGGTCCGGTAGTTGACCTCGGTGAGCATCAGCACGGCCAGCTCGGCATCCAGCGTGCCGGGGATCTCGTCGACGCCGTCCACCAGCTTCAGCGTCAGGCCATGCTGCTGGCACAGGCTCTCGGCGATGTAGAGGTCGGTCGGGAAGTTGCTGCGCTCGGAGACGACGATCTTGCGCTGCGGCGCGTCCTGCCGGGCGATGCCGATCGCGGCGGCCAGCACTTTGTAGAGGTTCAGCGAGGTCGAGTCCGCGACGATCAGCTCGCCCGGCGCCGCGCCGACCAGGCGCGCGATCTTGTCGCCGACCCGCTCGGGCAGATGCATCCAGTCGGCCGTGTTCCAGGCCTTGATCAGGTCGCGGCCCCATTCCTGCGTCACCACCTGCTGCACCCGGGCGGCGGTGGCCTTGGGCAGCACGCCCAGCGAGTTGCCGTCCAGGTAGATCACGCCGGGCGGCAGGTCGAACTGATCCTTCAGGCCGCGCAGCGGGTCGGCCGCATCGCGGGCCAGGGCTTCGTCTCTTGTCTTCATCGTCATTGGTCCAACTCCATCAAAGCGCACGGAGCACCGCACGTACCGGGGATGCACAGGCGCCGGCCAGCTTCAGCGGCAGCGCGATCAACTCGTAGTCGCCCTCGGGCACCTCGTCGAGCACCAGGTTCTCCAGCACGCGCAGGTTCAGGCGCAGCAGCTGCTGGTGGCTGTCCAAGGTCTTGCTGCTGGCCGGGTCCACCGAGGGCGTGTCCAGGCCGATCAGCCGCACGCCCTGGGCGGCCAGCCACTCGACCGTCTCCGGCGCATAGGCCGTGAAGTCCGGATTCCAGGCCCGGTCGGCCTTGGCCATGCAGCGCACCAGCACGCGCGCCGGCAGGTTCGCGGCCGCATGCTGCAGATGCTCGATCTTGATCAGCGGCCCGCAGGCGATCGCATGGATCACGCGGCAGGGGCCTAGATAGGCGTCCAGGTCCACCTCGGCGGCGCTGGCCACGCCGTCGGCGTAGTGCAGCGGTGCATCGGCATGCGCGCCCACATGGGGCGACATCGTGATCGCCGAGAGGTTCACCGGGCAGCCTGGGCCCAGGCGCGCGGTCCAGCGCAGCGAATAAGGCTCGTCGCCGGGGAAGATCGGCGAATCGCCGGCCACCAGCGGGGAGATGTCCCAAAGACGTCTTGTATCCATCGTCAACTCCAACAGCGGCGCGCACCTTAACAAGGCTTGAAATGCCGTGGTGTCGGTTAATTCCAACAAGGCGCAAGGCTTTATGCAAGCGCTGCCGCGGGCGTTTGCCTTGCGGGTAAGTCCCGAGTTTGGCATGGTTCGAATTTGTTTGACATCTAAAATATCAATGCCTAAAGTTGGTCGCATTGGAGAAAGCAAACCAGATGCGTATCACCTGCATAGGCGGCGGCCCCGCCGGTCTGTATTTCGCGCTGCTGATGAAGCGGCAGAACCCGGCGCATCAGGTCACGGTGCTGGAGCGCAACCGCGCCGGCGACACCTTCGGCTGGGGCGTGGTGTTCTCCGACCAGACCCTGGCCGCGCTGCGCGAGGCCGACCCCAAGAGCGCCGATGAGATCCTCGACGCCTTCAACCACTGGGACGACATCGCGGTCCACATCCAGGGCCGCACGATGGTGTCGGGCGGCCATGGCTTCTGCGGCATCGGCCGCATGAAGCTGCTGAACATCCTGCAGCAGCGCTGCGTGGAGCTGGGCGTCGAGATCCGCTACCAGAGCGATGTGCAGGACGACGCCGACATCGACGCCGACCTGATCATCGCGGCCGACGGCCTGAACAGCCGGCTGCGGACCAAGTACGCCGCCACCTACCAGCCCGACATCGACCTGCGTGCCTGCCGCTTCGTCTGGCTGGGCACGACCAAGCTGTTCGACGCCTTCACCTTCGATTTCCAGCAGACCGAATGGGGCTGGTTCCAGGCCCATGCCTACCGCTTCGATGCGACCCACTCGACCTTCATCGTCGAGGCGCCGGAGTCGGTCTGGCAGGCCGCCGGCCTGGAGGCGATGAGCAAGGAGGAGGGCATCGCCTTCTGCGAGCAGCTCTTTGCCAAGGTGCTGGACGGTCACAAGCTGATCTCGAACGCCTCGCACCTGCGCGGCTCGGCGCAGTGGATCCGCTTCCCGCGCGTGGTCTGCCAGCGCTGGACGCACCGCAACGCGGCCGGCACGCCGGTGGTCCTGATGGGCGACGCGGCCCACACCGCGCATTTCTCGATTGGCTCCGGTACCAAGCTGGCGCTGGAGGATGCGATCGCGCTGGCGCGCGACATCGGCCAGGCGGGTGGCGACCTGGAGGCGGCGCTGCGGGACTACGAGGCCAGCCGCAGCATCGAGGTGCTGCGCATCCAGAACGCGGCGCGCAACTCGACCGAATGGTTCGAGAACGTCGAGCGCCATGCGCGCCTGGAGCCCGAGCAGTTCGCCTATTCGCTCTTGACCCGCTCGCAGCGCATCTCGCACGAGAACCTGCGCCTGCGCGACAAGGCCTATGTCGAGGGCTTTGAGCGCTGGCTGGGCCGGCGCAGCGGCCTGGACGGCGGGCGCGCGGTGCCGCCGATGTTCACGCCCTTCCGGCTGCGCGGCACGCTGCTGAAGAACCGCGTCGTCGTCTCGCCGATGGCGCAGTACAGCTGCGTGGACGGCCTGCCCGGCGACTATCACCTGATGCATCTGGGCGCGCGCGCGGCCGGCGGCGCCGGCCTGGTGTTCGCCGAGATGACCTGCACCTCGCCCGATGCGCGCATCACCCCGGGCTGCCCGGGCCTTTGGAACGACGCGCAGGGCGCGGCCTGGAAGCGCATCGTCGACCATGTGCACGCGCACACGACGGCCAAGATCGCGATGCAGCTGGGCCATGCCGGCGCCAAGGGCTCGACGCGGGTGGCCTGGGACGGCATCGACCAGCCTCTCGAATCGGGCAACTGGCCGCTGATCGCGGCCTCGCCCCAGCAATATCTGGACGGCATCAGCCAGGTGTCAGAGGCCATGACGCGCGCGGACATGGATCGGGTCAGGGCCGATTTCGTCGCCGCCACCCAGCGCGCCGCCGCGGCCGGCTTCGACTGGCTGGAACTGCACTGCGCGCATGGCTATCTGTTGTCCAGCTTCATCTCGCCGCTGACGAATCAACGGACCGACGAGTACGGCGGGGTTCTCGCGAACCGCCTGCGCTATCCGCTGGAGCTGTTCGCCGCGATGCGCGAGGTCTGGCCGCAGGACCGGCCGATGTCGGTGCGCATCTCGGCCCATGACTGGGTCAAGGGCGGCACGACCCCGGACGACGCGGTGCAGATCGCCGCGGCCTTCAAGGCCGCGGGCGCCGACCTGATCGACGTGTCCTCGGGCCAGGTCAGCAAGCAGGAGAAGCCCACCTATGGGCGCATGTGGCAGACGCCCTTCTCGGAAGGCGTGCGCAACCGGGTCGGCATCGCGACCATCGCGGTGGGCGCGATCTCCGAGGCCGACCATGTCAACAGCATCATCGCGGCCGGCCGCGCCGATCTCTGCGCCATCGCCCGCCCGCATCTGGCCAACCCGGCCTGGACCCTGAGCGAGGCCGCCAAGATTGGCTATCTGGGCGGGCCGGGCCTGGACTGGCCGGTCCAGTACCAGGCCGGCAAGACCCAGCTGGAGCGCGAGTTCGAGCGGCAGCGCGCGATGGGCGGTGGCGCTGCGGCCGCCGAGGCGGCCAACAAGGCGCTGGGCGTATGAACGGAACGCAGCCACACCATGCGGTGATCACCGGCGGCGGCAGCGGCATCGGCGCCGCGGTGGCGCGGCGCCTGCTCGACGACGGCCTGCGCATCACGCTGATGGGTCGCAGTCTTGAGCGCCTGCGGGCGCAGCAGGCCGCGCTGCGAGGCGAGGTGGCGATCCAGGCCTGCGACGTCGGCGACGAGGCCAGCGTCGCGGCTGCCTTTGCCGCCGTCGGCCCGGTCGACATCCTGGTCAACAACGCCGGCCAGGTCGAGACCGCGCCGCTGGCGAAAACCTCGCTGCAGACCTGGCAGCGCCTGCTGCAGGTGAATCTGACCGGCACCTTCCTGTGCAGCCGCGCCGTGCTGCCCGGCATGAGCGAGCGCGGCTTCGGCCGCATCATCAATGTGGCCAGCACCGCGGCGCTGAAGGGCTATGCCTATGTGGCCGCCTATTGCGCGGCCAAGCATGGGGTGCTGGGCCTGACCCGCGCGCTGGCGCTGGAGCTGGCGAAGAAGGGCGATCTGACGGTCAATGCCGTCTGCCCCGGCTATACCGAGACCGACATCGTCGCGCAGGCGGTCGAGACCATCGTCGCCAAGACCGGCCGCAGCGCGGAAGCCGCGCGCGCCGAGCTGGCCGCCGGCAATCCGCAGGGGCGGCTGGTCCGGCCCGAGGAGGTGGCGGCCGCCGTGGCCTGGCTGGCGCGGCGCGATGCCGCCAGCATCACCGGCCAGGCGATCGCCGTGGCCGGCGGGGAGGTGATGTGATGCTGGATCCGGAACAGGGCCTCGGCCCCGATCTCGAATCGCGCGTGATGGACCACGACCATCAGGCGCTCAAGCTCTGGCTGCGCCTGCTGGCCTGCACCACCCGCATCGAGGACCAGATCCGCCAGCGCCTGCGGCACGAGTTCGCCACCACCCTGCCGCGCTTCGACCTGCTGGCCCAGCTGGAGCGCCACCCGGAAGGCCTGGCGATGCGCGAGCTGTCGCAGCGCCTGATGGTCACCGGCGGCAATGTCACCGGCATCACCGACCAACTGGAGGCCGAGGGCCTGGTGCAGCGCGAACCGCACCCGAGCGACCGGCGCAGCTTCACCGTCAAGCTGACCGCGGCCGGCAAGCGCCAGTTCAAGCGCATGGCCGCCACCCACGAGGGCTGGATCGTCGAGCTGCTGGCCGGCTGGAGCATCGAAGAGAAAAACCAGGTCTACGAGCTGCTGGCCGGGCTCAAGACCCATCTCGCCGACGCGGCGAAGAAGTGAGGAGCAAAGAGATCATGGACAAGCATCTGATGGCTGGCAACCGCCGCAGCCTCGCGGATTTCAAGCCTGAACATTTCCGCTGGGAACAGCAGGGCGCGGTGGGCCTGATCACCCTGAACCGCCCCGAGCGCAAGAACCCGCTGACCTTCGAGTCCTATGCCGAGCTGCGCGACCTGTTCCGCGGCTTGAGCTACGTGGACGAGGTCAAGACCATCGTCGTGCAGGGCGCCGGCGGCAATTTCTGCTCGGGCGGCGATGTGCACGAGATCATCGGTCCGCTGACGCAGATGAGCATGCCCGATCTGCTGGCCTTCACGCGCATGACCGGCGATCTGGTCAAGGCCATGCGCGCCTGCCCGCAGCCGGTGATCGCGGCCATCGACGGCGTCTGCGCCGGCGCCGGCGCCATCATCGCGATGGCCTCCGACCTGCGCGTCGGCACGGCGCGCAGCAAGACCGCCTTCCTCTTCACCCGGGTCGGCCTGGCCGGCTGCGATATGGGCGCCTGCTCCATCCTGCCGCGCATCGTCGGCCAGGGCCGTGCCTCCGATCTGCTGTATTCCGGCCGCAGCCTGGGCGGCGAGGAGGGCCATCAATGGGGTTTCCTGAACCGCCTGGTCGAGCCCGAGGCCCTGCAGGAGAACGCGCTGGCCTGGGCCGGCGAGATCGCCGCCGGCCCCGGCTTCGGCCATGCGATGACCAAGAAGATGCTGCACCAGGAATGGGCGATGGGCGTCGACGAGGCGATCGAATCGGAAGCCCAGGCGCAGGCGATCTGCATGATGACGCAGGACTTCCATCGCGCCTATCACGCCTTCGTTGCGAAGCAGCGTCCGGAATTCAAGGGGGACTGAGATGTCTCATCTGAAGCACCTCGACTGGCCCTTCTTCGACGCGAAGCACCGCGAGCTGGCGTTCTCGCTCGATGCCTGGTGCGCGGCGCACCTGAACCATGCGCATGGCGAAAAGGACGTGGATGCCGAATGCAAGGCCCTGGTCAAGACCTTGGGGCAGGGCGGCTGGCTGAACCACGCGGTGGCGGGCGAAGGTGAAGCGATCGACACCCGCGCGATCTGCCTGCTGCGCGAGACCCTGGCGCGCTACCACGGCCTGGCCGATTTCGCCTTTGCGATGCAGGGCCTGGGCTCGGGCGCGATCTCGCTGCAGGGCACGCCCGAGCAGCGCGAACGCTACCTGCCGCGCGTGGCGCGCGGCGAGGCGCTGGCGGCCTTTGCGCTGTCCGAACCAGAGGCGGGTTCGGATGTCGCGGCGATGCAATGCTGCGCCGTCGCCGATGGCGACGATTTCATCATCAACGGCGAGAAGACCTGGATCTCCAACGGGGGCATCGCGGACTTCTATGTGCTGTTCGCCCGCACCGGCGAAGCGCCCGGGTCCAGAGGCATCTCAGCTTTCATCGTCGATGCCGGGCTGCCGGGCTTCGAGATCGCCGAACGCATCGAGGTGATCGCGCCGCATCCGCTGGCGCGCCTGAGGTTCACGAACTGCCGCGTGCCCCGGAGCCAGATGATCGGCGCGCCGGGCGAGGGCTTCAAGGTGGCGATGCGCACGCTGGACGTGTTCCGCACTTCGGTGGCCGCCGCGGCCCTGGGCTTCGGGCGCCGCGCGCTGGAGGAAGGCTTGCATCAGGCGCGCGAGCGCGCGATGTTTGGCGCGACTCTTGCTGATCTGCCCCTGACTCAAGCCAAGCTCGCCGAGATGGCCTGCACGGTGGACAGCTCGGCCCTCTTGGTCTACCGCGCCGCCTGGCAGCGCGACCAGGGCCAGACCATCACCCGCGAGGCCGCGATGGCCAAGCTGATGGCCACCGAGGGGGCGCAGCGCGTGATCGATGCGGCCGTGCAATTGCATGGCGGGCGCGGCGTGCGCAGCGGCGAGATGGTGGAGTCGCTCTATCGCGAGATCCGCGCGCTGCGGATCTACGAGGGCGCCAGCGAAGTACAGCAGTTGATCATCGGTCGAGACCTTCTGAAGAACGGCTAACGAACTATGGCTTACACGGCACATCTGGACACCTTTGCACGCGACAACCTCCCGCCGCAGGACCAGTGGCCGGAGTTGCTCTTCGAGCTGCCCGAGCTGCAATTCCCCGAGCGCATGAACTGCGCTTACGACTTGCTGGACCGCTGGGTGGACGAAGGGCAGGGCGATCGCCTGTGCATGCAGGGCCACCATATGGGCCAGCCTGTGCGCTGGACCTATGCGCAGCTGCAGGCCCAGGCCAATCGCATCGCCCGCGTGCTGGTCGAGGAGCTGGGCGTCGTGCCCGGCAACCGCGTGCTGCTGCGCGGCGCCAATTGCCCGCAGATGGCGGCCTGCTGGTTCGCGATCATGAAGGTGGGCGCGATCGCGGTGGCGACGATGCCGCTGCTGCGCGCCAAGGAGCTGTGCCAGATCGTGCAGAAGGCCGAGGTCAGCCATGCGCTGTGCGATGCGCGCCTGGCCGAGGAGCTGCAGCTGGCCCAGGAACAATGCCCGGGCTTGATCCGGACGGTGGCCTATTACATGAGCGATGCCGCCGACGGCATCGAGGCGCGCGCCGCGGCCAAGAGCCCCGAGTTCACCAATGTGGACACGGCGGCCGAGGACTGCTGCATCATCGCCTTCACCTCGGGCACCACCGGCCAGCCCAAGGGCACGATGCATTTCCACCGCGATGTGCTGGCTGTTCTGCGCTGCTGGCCGGTGCATTGCCTGCGGCCCCAAGCCGACGACGTCTTCATCGGCAGCCCGCCGCTGGCCTTCACCTTCGGCCTGGGCGGCCTGGTGCTGTTTCCGATGAGCGTCGGCGCGTCCACCGTGCTGCTGGAGAAGGCCTCGCCGGACACCCTGCTGCCGGCGATTGCGCAATACCGGGCCACGGTCTGCTTCACCGCGCCGACCTCCTACCGGGCGATGGCGGCGCATGTGGCCGAGCACGAGCTGTCCAGCCTGCGCAAATGCGTCAGCGCTGGCGAGGCCCTGCCGGCCGCGACGCGCCAGCTCTGGAAGGACAGCATCGGGATAGAAATGATCGACGGCATCGGTGCGACCGAGATGCTGCATATCTTCATCTCGCACGACGAGGCTGGCGCCAAGCCCGGCGCGACCGGCAGGCCGGTGCCCGGCTACCGTGCCTGCGTGATGGACGAGGAGGGCCGGGTCTTGCCGTCCGGGCAGGTGGGCAAGCTGGCGGTCAAGGGCCCGACCGGCTGCCGCTACCTGGCCGACGAGCGCCAACGCAGCTATGTGCACGAAGGCTGGAACCTCACCGGCGATGCCTACCTGATGGACGAGGACGGCTACTTCGTCTACCAGGCGCGCACCGACGACATGATCATCTCCGGCGGCTACAACATCGCCGGCCCCGAGGTGGAGAGCGCGTTGCTGGCCCACCCCAAGGTGGCGGAATGCGGCGTCGTCGGGGTCGCGGACGCCGAGCGCGGCCAGATCGTCAAGGCCTATGTGGTGCTGCGCGAGGGCGTGCAGGCGGCCTTGGCGCAAGACCCGACCCTGGTGAAGGAACTGCAGGACTATGTGAAGGCGGCGATCGCCCCGTACAAGTACCCGCGTGCGATAGAGTTCCGCGCCAGCCTGCCGCGCACCGAGACCGGCAAGCTGCAACGTTTTCGTCTACGTCAAGAAGGCTAACCGGAGAACCCGATGATCATGAAGAAGAACGCAGTTCTGTGTGCCGCAATGATGTTGGGACTGGCCGCCGCCGGCCAGAGCGCCTGGGCCGCCGACAAGGTCAAGGTCGGCATGCTGTCCACCCTGTCCGGCCCCGGCGCGGGCCTGGGCGTGGACATCCGCGACGGCTTTAACCTGGCGGTCAAGCATGCCGGCGGCAAGTTCGGCGGGCTGCCGGTGGAGGTGGTCACCGCGGACGATCAGCAGAACCCCGACGTGGCCAAGCAGACCTCGGAGCGCCTGCTCAAGCGCGACAAGGTGGACTTCATGACCGGCATCGTGTTCTCCAACATCATGCTGGCCGTCGGCCCCAGCGTCTTCGACAGCAAGACGCCCTATATCAGCGCCAACGCCGGCCCCTCGCAGTACGCCGGCGAGCAGTGCAACCCCTACTTCTTCAACATCGCCTGGCAGAACGACAACCTGCATGAGGCGGTCGGCAAGACCGTGATGGACAAGGGCTTCAAGAAGGTCGTCGTGCTGGCGCCCAACTACCCGGCGGGCAAGGACGCGATCACCGGCTTCAAGCGCTTCTACAAGGGCGCCAATGCCACGATTGCCGACGAGATCTACACCAAGCTCGGCCAGCTGGACTACTCGGCCGAACTGGCCCAGGCGCGCGCCGCCAAGCCGGACGCGATGTACATCTTCCTGCCCGGCGGCATGGGCATCAACTTCATCAAGCAGTTCGTCGGCGCCGGCCTGTCCAAGGACATCACCTTGTTCGGCCCCGGCTTCTCGGCTGACGAGGACGTGATCAAGGCGGTCGGCGAGCCGATGCTGGGCATGTTCAATAGCTCGCACTGGGCGCACGACATGGACAACGCGGCGAACAAGAAGTTCGTCGCCGATTTCCAGAAGGACTACGGCCGCCTGCCCTCGCTGTACGCCAGCCAGGGCTATGACGCGGCGCTGGCCATGGCCGCCGCGGTGCGCGACGTCAAGGGCAGGATCGAGGACAAGGCGGCGGTGCTGAAGGCCCTGAAGGCCGCCAGGTTCGACTCGGTGCGCGGCCCCTTCAAGTTCAACAACAACCAGTATCCGGTGCAGGACTACTACCTGCGCGTGATCACCAAGGATGGCCAGGGCCGCGTCACCAACAAGACCCTGGGCAAGATCTTCAGCAATCATGCGGATGCCTATGCCGGCAGCTGCAAGATGAAGAGTTGAGCCCACGCGAATGGACTGGATCCTCGTTGCCGAGCAGGCCCTGAACGGGCTGCAGTTCGGGCTGATGCTGTTCCTGCTGGCCGCCGGGCTGACCCTGGTGTTCGGCATCATGGACATGATCAACCTGGCCCATGGCTCGCTGTACATGGTGGGCGCCTACCTGATGGCGGCCGTGATGCAGGCCAGCGGCTCCTTCGTGCTGGGCCTGGGCGCGGCGCTGGTGGGCACGGCCGCCTTCGGCATGCTGCTGGAGGTGAGCCTGCTGCGCCGGCTCTATGCCCGCGACCACCTGAGCCAGGTGCTGGCCACCTTCGCGCTGATCCTGATCTGCAACGAGGGCGTGCGCATGGTCTGGGGCGCGCAGCCGGTGCTCCTGAACACGCCGGCCGCGCTGTCCGGGCCGGTGGAACTGCTGCCGGGCCTGATGTACCCGGCCTACCGCCTCCTGATCATCGTCGTGGGCCTGGCCGTGGCGGGCCTGCTCTACCTGCTGGTGACGCGCACGCGCTGGGGCATGTGGGTCAGGGCGGGCGCCTCGAACCGCGCGATGGCCACCGCGATGGGGGTCAATATCCGCTGGCTGTTCACCGCGGTGTTCGGCTTCGGCGCGGCGCTGTGCGCGCTGGCCGGCTCGCTCTTGGGGCCGCTCTTGGCGGTGCAGGTGGGCATGGGCGAGAGCATCCTGATCCTGGCCTTCGTCGTGATCGTGATCGGCGGCATCGGCTCGATCCGCGGCGCCCTGGTCGGCTCGCTGCTGGTGGGCCTGGTCGACACCTGCAGCCGCACCCTGCTGCCGGCGCTCTTGCGCCAGCTGGCCTCGGCCGAGGTGGCGTCGAATCTGGGGCCGGCCCTGGCCTCGATCCTGATCTATGTGCTGATGGCGGCCGTGCTGTTCTGGAAGCCGCAGGGTCTCTTCCCCGCGCGAGGCTGACGATGACGGCCCACCCCCTACGCGCTTCGCGCGCCCCCTCAAGGGGGCGAGCCCGTAGGACCGGCAAAGCCGGATCCTCGGGCTCCGTTTGGTACGACGGCGCAATGTCTTGGTCCGAGCTGTTTGTCGGGAGTTTTGCTCAATGAACGGGCGTACGAGCCTTCTTCACCATCGCGGCCCGGGCCGCTGGGTCCTCCTGCCCCTGCTCGCGCTGCTGGCTGCGCTGCCGCCGCTGCTGGCGGCCTTCGGGCTGGAGTTCTACATCGGCGTGGCGAGCCGGGTGCTGATCTTCGCGATCGCCGCGTCCAGCCTCAACCTGATCCTGGGCTTCGGCGGCCTGGTCAGCTTCGGCCACGCGGCCTTCGTTGGCCTGGGGGCCTACACGGTGGGCATCCTGATGGACGCCGGCGTCGCCTCGGCCTGGATCGCCTGGCCGGCGGCGATGCTGGTGTCGGGCCTGGCCGCCGCCCTGATCGGCGCGGTGAGCCTGCGCACCCGCGGCGTCTACTTCATCATGATCACCCTGGCCTTTGCCCAGATGTTCTATTACCTGGTGGTGTCGCTGAAGGCCTATGGCGGCGAGGACGGCCTGCCGCTGCCGGCGCGCTCGGGCTTGGGGCTGGATCTCAAGGACGATGCGAACTTCTACTGGGTCGTGCTGGCCCTGTTCGCGGCCGTGATGGGATTCTTGCAGCGTCTGATCAACTCGCCCTTCGGCTGGCTGCTGCAGGGCGCCAAGGAGAACGAGACCCGCATCAATGCGGTGGGCGGACGGGTGTTCGCGGTGCAATGGCAGGCCTTCGTGCTGGCCGGCGCGATCGCCGGCCTGGCCGGCGCGCTGCTGGCGAACATGAACGGCCTGGTGACGCCGCACCTGATGCACTGGTCGCAGTCGGGCCAGCTGATGGTGATGGTGATCATCGGCGGCGCCGGCGCGCTGTGGGGCGGGGCGCTGGGCGCGGCCGCGTTGCTGCTGCTGGAGGAGCTGCTGTCGGGCTACACCCTGCATTGGCAGATGGCGCTGGGCATCGCGCTGCTGGCCGTGGTGCTGTTCGCGCCGCGCGGCCTGGCCGGTCTGTGGAAGAAAAAGAGGGCGGCCCATGTCTGACGATCAAGCCCTGCTCAAGGTCCAGCACCTGGTCAAGCGCTTCGGCGCGCTGGCCGCCACCGACGACGCCTCCTTCGAGGTGCGCGCGGGCGAGGTGCATGCGCTGATCGGCCCCAATGGCGCCGGCAAGACCACGCTGATCCACCAGATCTCGGGCGCGCTGGCCTCGGACTCGGGTGCGGTCGTCTTCGCCGGGCAAGACCTGACCCGCCTGGGCATGGCCCAGAGGGTGCAGGCCGGCCTGGTGCGCTCCTACCAGATCACCAGTATCTTCAAACGCTTCTCGGTGCTGGACAACCTGGTGCTGGCGGTGCAGGCGCGCCGTCCGGGCCGGCCGTCCTGGTGGCGCGCCGCGCTGCGGGACGATGCGGCCTATGCGGAAGGCCAGGCGCTGCTGGCGCGCATCGGCCTCGGCCCCCAGGCCGGCCGCGAAGCCGGCGGCCTGGCCCATGGCGAGCAGCGCCAGCTGGAGGTGGGCCTGGCCCTGGCCGCCAGGCCGCGCCTCTTGCTGCTGGACGAGCCGATGGCCGGCATGGGGCCGGACGAATCCGAGCGCATGGTGGCGCTGCTGCAGTCGCTGAAGGCCGAGGGCCTGACCCTCTTGCTGGTGGAGCACGATATGGACGCGGTGTTCCGTCTGGCCGACCGCATCTCGACGCTGGTGTTCGGCCGGGTCATCGCCAGCGGCGCGCCGGACGAGATTCGCGCGCACCCGGAGGTGAAGAAGGCCTATCTGGGCGACGAGGAACTGGAGGCCGCGCTGTGAGCCTGCTGGAAGTCTCCGGGCTTGAAGCCTGCTACGGCCGCAGCCAGGTGTTGTTCGGCCTGGATCTGCAGATCGCCGAAGGCGAGGTCGCGACCCTGCTGGGCCGCAACGGCATGGGCAAGAGCACCACCTTGAAATGCCTGACCGGCTGGATGGCGCCCAGCAGCGGCCGCATCCGCTTCGCCGGCGAGGATGTCACCGGCTGGAGCGCCGACCGCATCGCGCGCCTGGGTCTGGCCATCGTGCCCGAAGGCCGCCAGGTGTTCCCGAACCTGACGGTGCGCGAGCATCTGGAGGCCTTTGCCGGCAACCGCAGCGGCGCCAGGGAGCCCTGGACCGTCGAGCGCGTGTTCGCGCTGTTCCCGCGCCTGCAGGAACGCGCCGCGAACATGGGCAACCAGCTGTCCGGCGGCGAGCAGCAGATGCTGGCGATTGGCCGGGCGCTGGTCACCAACCCCAGGCTGATGATCCTGGACGAGGCCACCGAGGGCCTGGCGCCGCTGATACGCGAGGAGATCTGGCGCTGCCTGGACACCTTGCGCGCGGCCGGCCAGACCATCCTGGTGGTGGACAAGTATGTCAAGCGCCTGATCCGTCTGGCCGACCATCACAGCATCGTCGAGCGCGGTCAGATCGTCTGGGCCGGCGACTCCGGTGCCCTCGATGCCGACCATGGCCTGTGGCACCGCTACTTGGGGGTTTGAGATGGTGGACCACAAGCCCGTTTTCGAGCGCGAGGAACTGGTGCGCTTCGGTCATTGCGACCCGGCCGGCATCGTCTTCTACCCGCGCTATTTCGAGATGCTGAATGCGCTGATCGAGGACTGGTTCACCCAGGGCCTGGGCATCGACTATGCGCAGCTGCTGGGTCCGCGCAGGATCGGCATGCCCACTGTGCAGCTCAGCACCGATTTCAAGCGGATCAGCCGCATGGGCGACAGGCTTGTCCAGCGCATCCTGCGCATCAAGAAGCTGGGCCGCAGCTCGCTGATCCTCGAGATCAGTTTCGATGGCGACGACGGCCAGCGGGTCGGTTTCGAGCAGGTGCTGGTCTGCACCTCGCTGGACACGCACCGCCCCCAGCCCTTTCCCGACGATTTGCGGGCCGCGCTGGAGCGCGTGGCCCCGGCAATCCAGCAGTAACAGGAGACAAAGAACATGTCCTCATCCTCCAAGCAAGTCCTGCAGCCGGCCGGCTGGGCGCCGCCGCGCGGCTATGCCAACGGCGTCGCGGCCACGGGCCGCAGCGTGTTCGTCGCCGGCCAGATCGGCTGGAACGCGCAGTGCGAGTTCGAGAGCGACGACTTCGTCGCCCAGGTGCGCCAGACCCTGCTCAACATCAAGGCCGTGCTGGCCGAGGCCGGCGCCGGCCCCGAGCACATCACGCGCATGACCTGGTACCTGCTGGACAAGCGCGAATACATGGCGCGCGGCCGCGAGGTGGGACAGGCCTATCGCGAGGTGCTGGGCCAGGAATACGCGATCGCGATGACGGCGGTGCAGGTGGCGGGCCTGATCGAGGAGCGCGCCAAGATCGAGATCGAGGTCACGGCCGTCCTGCCCTGAGCGTCCCGCTCAGCCGGTGGGCGCGAGGGCCAGGAACTGTTCCCGCAGGGCCGAGGGTTGGTCGCTGCGCCAGGCGGCGAACACCTCGGAAGGCGCCAGGGTCTCGGCAATGGGCTTGAACAGCGCGCCCTGCACGCCGGCCTGCCGGAACGAGGCCGGCACGATGGACACCCCCATGCCCTGGGCCACCAGCGAGACGACCGACAGCCAATGCCGTCCCTCATGCTGAAGCCGCGGATAGAAGCCCTGCTGGCGGCAGGCCTCGACGATGCGGGCGTGATAGTCCGGCGAACCCTTGCGCGAGAACAGGATGAAGGGCTCGTCGCGCAACCCGGCCAGCGCAACACTCGTCGCCTGCGCCGCCATCGCATGCGCCGCCGGCAGGCAGCACATGAAGGGCTCGCTGTACAGCGGCCGGTGCGCCAGCGCCTGGGGCAGGCGGCTGGTGTGCACCAGGCCCAGGTCCAGCTCCTCGTGCATCAGGGCCTCGATCTGGTCCTGCGAGTTCAGCTCGACCACGACGATCTCGACCCTGGGGTAGCGGGCCTGGAACTCGCGCAGCCAGGCCGCCAGGCCATGGAACAGGGTCGAGCCGACGAAACCCAGGCGCAGCCGCCCGACCTCGCCGGCCTGCACCTCGCGGGCCAGTGCGCAGGCATCCTCGGCCTCGTTCAGCAGCGCGCGGGCGCTGGCGCGGAAGGCCTGGCCGGCCGGCGTCAGGCGCACGCCCTTGCTGTCGCGGTCGAAGAGCTTGGCGCCCACCGCCGCCTCCAGCTGCTGGATGTTTACCGACAGCGGCGGCTGCGAGATCGCCAGGCGCTGGGCCGCGCGGCCGTAATGCAGTTCCTCGGCCAGCACGAGGAAATAGCGCAGGTGGCGGAATTCGAGGGCCATACAAAACTCATATCGTCGAAGTTGATTTCTGAATTGGACACGAATCGCAGCGTCGCGAATACTGGGTTCAAAGAAAGCAGGAGACAGCAGCGATGACGACGATGGTCCAGCAGCCTTCCGAACACCCGGTGCCCGACCGGCATGGCGCCAATCTCTACGCCAGCGATCCCGACTACCAGGCCCTGCTGCCGCTGTACCTGGGCGACGCGCTGTTCGCCCATTTGCAGCCGCATCTGCAGCGCCTGGGCGGCCTGGCCGGCGGCCTGCTGGACGAGCTGGCGTCGACGGCCGACAAGCACCCGCCGACCCTGGCCCTGCGCAGCCGCCAGGGCCTGGACCTGCAGGCCATCGTCAAGCATCCGGCCTATGTGGAACTGGAGCGGGTGGCCTTCAGCGAGTTCGGCCTGGCGGCGATGTCGCACCGCGCCGGCGTGCTGGGCTGGGAGCGGCCGCTGCCACCGGCCGCCAAGTACGCGCTGAGCTATCTCTTCGTGCAGGCCGAGTTCGGCCTGTGCTGCCCCTTGTCGATGACCGATTCGCTGAGCCGCACCCTGCGCAGGTTTGGCGACCCGCTTCTCGTCGAGCGCTTCCTGCCGCGGCTGACGACGCAGGATTTCGACGCCCTCCACCAGGGTGCGATGTTCATGACCGAGCAGGGCGCCGGCTCCGACATCTCGGCCACCGAGGTCGAGGCAAAACCGGATGGCATGGGCGGCTGGCTGCTCAGCGGCGACAAATGGTTCTGCTCGAATCCCGACGCCGCGCTGGCGATGGTGCTGGCGCGCAGCGGCCGGCCCGAGGACGGCATCAAGGGCGTGTCGCTGTTCCTGCTGCCGCGCCGGCTGGACGACGGCAGCCTGAACCATTACCGCATCCTGCGCCTGAAGGACAAGCTGGGCACCCGCTCGATGGCCAGCGGCGAGATCCGGCTGGAGGGCGCGCGCGCCTGGCTGATCGGCGAGCCCGGCCGCGGCTTCCAGCAGATGGCCGATATGGTCAACAACTCGCGCCTCTCGAACGGCATGCGCGCCGCCGGCCTGATGCGGCGCGCCTGCGGCGAGGCCTTCTTCATCGCCGAGCACCGCCGGGCCTTCGGCCGCCGCCTGATCGAGCTGCCGCTGATGCGACGCCAGCTCTTGAAGCTCCTGCTGCCCACCGAGCAGGCCCGCACGATGCTGTTCCAGACGGCCGAGGCGCTGCGCCGCTCGGACGCCGGCGAGGAGGGCGCTTACGCGCTGGTGCGCATCCTGACGCCGCTGATCAAGTTCCGCGCCTGCCGCGATGCGCGCAAGGTCTGCGGCGACGCGATGGAGGTGCGCGGCGGCTGCGGCTATATCGAGGAATGGAGCGATGCGCGCCTGCTGCGCGACGCGCACCTCGGCTCGATCTGGGAAGGCACCAGCAATATCGTCGCGCTGGACGTGATCCGCGCGATCCGCCGCGATGCGGCGCTGCCGGCGCTGCAATCGCATCTGCAGGGCCTGCTGGCCGAGACGAGGCTGGCGCCGCGCGCCCGCCAGGCCTTCGAGCAGCAGCTGGATAGCAGCCTGCAGCTGGCCCGGCAGGTGGCCGAGGCGAACGGCGCGCTGGACCATGGCGCCCGCCAGGCCGCCAGCGCGCTCTATCACGTCACCACGGCCATCGCGATGGCCTGGGAGGCGACGCGCCTCAACTCGCCGCGGCGCCAGCGCCTGGCCCAGCTGGTGCTGCGCGAGCGCGCGCTGGCGCAGCCGCGCGGCCTGGAAGCGGAGCCGGCCTGGCTGGCCGGCCTGCTGGAACCTGCCCTGGCCCCGGCCGAGGCCCTGGACACCATCGATCTGTTCTGACGACAAGACAAGGAGACGACACATGGTCCCGATGAATCGCTGCACCAAGATGCTGGCCGGGCTGGCCGGGCTGGCCGCGCTGGCCCTGAGCGCCGCCGCCCCGGGCGTCGCCGCCGCCGCCGACTTTCCCAGCAAGCCCGTGACCCTGGTCGTGCCCTTCGCGCCGGGCGGCCCCACCGATGCGATGGCGCGCACCCTGGCCGCCGCGCTGAAGGGCCCGCTGGGCCAGACGGTGATTGTCGAGAACAAGCCCGGCGCCGGCGGCAATCTGGGCGCCGAGGCCGTGGCCCGTGCCGAGGCCGACGGCCATACCCTGCTGTTCGGCACCTCGGGCCCGCTGGCCATCAATGCGAGCCTGTACAAGAAGCTGGGCTACGACCCGGTCAAGAGCTTCGCGCCGGTCTATCAGCTGGGCCATCTGCCCAATGTGCTGGTGGTGCATCCCAGCGTGCCGGCCAAGAACGTCAAGGAGCTGATCGCCTATGCCAAGGCCAATCCCGGCAAGCTGAGCTTCGCCTCCTCGGGCAATGGCGCTTCCTCGCACCTGGCCGGCGTCTTGTTCAACCAGCTGGCCGGCACCGACCTGGCCCATATCCCCTACAAGGGCACGGGCCCGGCGCTCAACGATCTGCTGGGCGGCCAGGTGGCGATGACCTTCACCGATGTGCTGACCGCCTTGCCCCATGTGAAGGCCGGCAAGCTGCGCGCGCTGGGCGTGACGACCCTGTCGCGCTCGCAGGCCCTGCCCGAGCTGCCCACGGTGGCCGAGCAGGGCGTGGCCGGCTTCGATGTCTCGGTGTTCTTCGGCATCGTCGCGCCGGCCGCCGTGCCCAGGGAGGTGGTGGCCAGGCTCAACAAGGCCTTCACCGAGGTGCTGAAGCAGGCCGAGGTGCGCCAGTCCCTGCAGGCCCAGGGCCTGGAGTTCGCGACCAACACGAGCGCCGAGGCGCTGGGCGGTTTCATCCGCAGCGAGATGGGCAAATGGCAGGTCGTGGTGAAGAGCTCGGGTGCGCAGATCGATTGAGGCTCCGATGAACAGCATGAATAACGCCGGCGCCCTGGCCGGCATCCGCGTCGTCGATGCCTCGCGCATCCTCGGCGGCCCCTATTGCGGCCAGATCCTCGGTGACCATGGCGCCGATGTCTTGAAGATCGAGCCGCCGCAGGGCGACGACACGCGCACTTGGGGCCCGCCCTTCAATGCCGGCGGCGTGGCCTCCTACTACATGGGCCTGAACCGCAACAAGCGCCTGATGCATCTGGACCTGGCGGCCGAGGCCGGCCGCGCGCGCCTGCTGGAGCTCTTGGCCGAGGCGGACGTGCTGATCGAGAACTTCAAGACCGGCACCCTGGAGCGCTGGGGTCTGGGGCAGGATGAGCTCTCGCGGCGCTTCCCGCGCCTGATCCATTGCCGCGTCTCCGGCTATGGCGCCGACGGGCCGTTGGGCGGGCTGCCGGGCTATGACGCGGCGCTGCAGGCCCTGTGCGGGCTGATGAGCGTCAACGGCGAGGCGGGCGGCGCGCCGCTGCGCGTGGGCCTGCCGGTGGTGGACATGGTGACCGGCCTGAACGCCGCGCTGGGCGTGATGCTGGCGCTGCAGGCGCGCCAGCAGAGCGGCCGCGGCCAGTTCGTCGAGGCGGCGCTCTTCGATGCCGGGCTGTCGCTCTTGCATCCGCATGGCGCGAACTGGTTCATGGACGAGCAGCGCGTGCCGGGCCGCAGCGGCAACGCCCACCCCAATATCTATCCCTACGACATGCTGGCCACCGGCAGCGAGCCGGTCTTCCTGGCGGTGGGCAACGATCGCCAGTTCGCCCAGTTGTGCCGGCATCTGGGCGCGCCGGCCCTGGCCGCGGACCCGCGCTACACGAGCGCCGGCGCACGCTCGGTGAACCGGGAGGCGCTGAAGGCCGAGCTGGAGGCGCTGATGCGCGCGCACGAGGGCGCGGCACTGGCCGATGCGCTGGTGCAGCAGGGCGTGCCCTGCGCACCGGTGCTCACGGTGGACGCGGCGCTCAAGCACCCGCACACGGCCCATCGTGGGATGATTGTTGAGCTGCCCGGTCCGCAGGGTGCCTATCGTGGCATCGCGTCGCCGATCAAGCTGAGCCGCACGCCCGCCAGCTACCGCCACGCCCCGCTGGCCGAGGGCAACGAATTCCTGCCGCGCCTTGCGGCCAACGACGATTGACCAACAGATAGACAGACAAGGAGATCACATCATGGCCAAGGCTCAATTCCACTGGGACGACCCCCTGCTGCTGGAGCAGCAGCTCAACGACGACGAACGCGCGGTGCGCGATGCCGCGCGCGCCTATTGCCAGGACCGCCTGGCGCCGCGCGTGCTGGAGGCCTTCCGCCACGAGAAGACCGACGCCACCATCTTTCGCGAGATGGGCGAACTGGGTCTGCTCGGGCCGACGATCCCCGAGCAGTACGGCGGCGCCGGCCTCAATTACGTGGCCTATGGGCTGATCGCCCGCGAGGTCGAGCGCGTCGACTCCGGTTACCGCTCGATGATGAGCGTGCAGAGCTCGCTGGTGATGGTGCCGATCAACGAGTTCGGCAACGAGGCGACCAAGCAGAAATACCTGCCCAAGCTCGCCAGCGGCGAATGGATCGGCTGCTTCGGCCTGACCGAGCCCAACCATGGCTCGGACCCCGGCTCGATGATCACGCGCGCCAGGAAGGTGGACGGCGGCTACTCGATCACGGGCTCGAAGATGTGGATCACCAACAGCCCGATCGCCGATGTGTTCGTGGTCTGGGCCAAGGATGACGGTGGACAGATCCGCGGCTTCGTGCTGGAGAAGGGCTGGAAGGGCCTCTCCGCACCGGCCATCCACGGCAAGGTGGGCCTGCGCGCCTCGATCACCGGCGAGATCGTGCTGGACGAGGTGTTCTGCCCCGAGGAGAACGCTTTTCCCGAGGTGCGCGGCCTGAAGGGCCCGTTCACCTGCCTGAACAGCGCGCGCTACGGCATCGCCTGGGGCGCGCTCGGTGCGGCCGAGGACTGCTGGATGAAGGCGCGCCAGTACGTGCTGGACCGCAAGCAGTTCGGCAAGCCGCTGGCCGCCAACCAGCTGGTGCAGAAGAAGCTGGCCGATATGCAGACCGAGATCACGCTGGGCCTGCAGGGCTGCCTGCGCCTGGGGCGCATGAAGGACGAGGGCACGGCCGCGGTCGAGATCACCTCGATCATGAAGCGCAACAGCTGCGGCAAGGCCCTGGACATCGCCCGCGTCGCGCGCGACATGCTGGGCGGCAACGGCATCTCGGACGAGTTCGGCATCGCCCGCCATCTGGTCAACCTGGAGGTGGTGAACACCTACGAGGGCACGCACGACATCCATGCGCTGATCCTGGGCCGGGCCCAGACCGGCATCGCGGCGTTCTGAGCGGGTTCGCTGCGCCGATGAAACCAGGCCGGGCGCTGCCCGGCCTGGTTCGTTCCTGCCCCGGTAGCTGGCGCGGCAGCACCCGAACCGATGCCGCTACACTTGGCATGCCCATGCTGCGTCGTTCCATCCACCGCCTGACCACCACCTTCTTCGTGGTGCTGTCGCTGCTGTTCGCACAGCTGGCGCTGGCGAACTATGTCTGCCCGGGGCAGGCCGATGCCGCCGCGATGGCCGACATGATGGCCGCGGGCGAACCCTGCGAGGGCATGGACCAGGCGCAGCCGGTCTTGTGCCACCAGCATTCGGCGGACGCGGCGCAGTCCTTCGAAGCCATCAAGCTGCCCACGGCGTCGCCACCGGCGCTCGTGCAGGTCCTCGTGCTGCCCATCGTGCTCGACGCCGGGGCATGCGTCGCGGCGCCTCTTGCAGCAAGCCCCGAGGCCCGGCCGCCTCCGGATCCCCTCTTTCTTGCCACGCTCAGACTCCGCGTCTGAACCCTCCGTCGATTGACCGGCGCCGGTGCGGCTTGTCTGCCCGCTGGCACATGCCCCGCTCATCTTCGGAGTTCCCATGTCCACCCCATACCTGCGCGCGGCCGCGACGGCCGTCGCGATGCTGCCGCCCCTGGCCCTGGCGGCACCTCTCACCCTCGACCAGGCGCTCGAGCTGGCCGTCCAGCGTTCCGAGGCCGCACGGTCCGCCCGCGCGGGCGTCGTCAGCGCCTCCGAGGCCGCCCGGGCTGCCGGGCAACTGCCCGACCCGACGCTGCGCGCCGGCGTCGACAACCTGCCCGTCACGGGCGGCGACCGTTTCAGCACGGCCCGCGACTCCATGACGATGCAGCGCGTCGGCATCGCCCAGGAATGGGTGTCGAGCGAGAAGCGGGCCGCTCGCCAAGCCGCTGCGGATGCGATGGTCGGCCGGGAGGGCGTCCTGGTCCAGGTCGTCGCGGCGGAGGTCCGGGTGCAGACGGCGCTGGCCTATGTAGACGCGTATTTCGCCGGCGAGGCGCTGCGCCTCACGACGCTGTCGGAGCACCATGTCCATGAGGAACTCGAGGCCGCGAAGGCCCGGCTGTCCTCGTCGCTGGGCAGCGGCCAGGAGGTGCTGGCCATGAGCGGTGCTCGCGGCGTTGCCGAGGACGAGTCCGCCGACATCCGGCAGCAGCAGAGCGCGGCGCATGTGGCGCTGGAGCGCTGGCTGGGTGTGCCGGCGGACGAACTGGCCGCGCCGGCCGGGCTGCTCGCCGTCGATGAACAGGCCTTCGTCGCCGCTCATCCGACGGTCGTGGCGGCACAGCGCGACATCGAGGTGGCCCGGCAGGACGCCGCGGTGGTGGCGTCCAATCGCAGGCCGAACTGGTCCTGGGAATTGTCCTATGGCCGGCGCGCCGGCTACTCCGACATGGTGTCGTTCGGCGTGAGCATCCCGCTGCCGATTGCCCCGGCCCAGCGCCAGGACCGGGAGACCGCGTCCAAGCTGGCCTTGGTCGACAAGGCACAGGCCACGCTCGCGGAAGCGGCGCGCGCCGCCACGGCGGAATACCGGGTTCTGAGCAGCGATGCCCGGCGACTCGCCGACCGCGTCCAGCGCTACCAGACCGCGGTCGCGCTCCCGGCCCAGCAGCGGACGCTCGCCGCGCTGGCCGGCTACCGCTCGAACCAGGCGAGCCTGACGGCGCTCTTCGAAGCACGCCACGCCGAGGTCGAGGCGCAACGCAAGCTGCTGTCCCTGCAGCGCGAGCTGGCGAAGGCCCGGGTCCAGCTTGCATTCAAACCCCTGGTGAACGGAGGCGCCCGATGACGCGCGTTCAAGTGATTGCCCTGTCCTTGCTCGGCGCGGCGGGGCTGGCCTTGGCCAGCTTCTACGCCGGCCGCCAGGCCGGTCCTGCCGGCGCAGCCTCGACGTCGGCGGCCGCATCGGCTTCCGCTGCGGGAGAGCGCCAGGTGCTCTACTGGCACGACCCCATGGTGCCGGGCCAGCGTTTCGACAAGCCGGGCAAGAGCCCGTTCATGGACATGCAGCTGGTACCGATGTATGCCGACCAGGCGGGCGATTCCGGCGATTCCGGCGAACCGGGCGTCAGGGTCAGCCCGACCGTGCAGCAGAACCTCGGCATCCGCATGGCAACGGTCAGGCGGGCGATGCTGTCGACCTCCTTCGACGCCATCGGGACCGTGCAGTTCGACGAGCGGCTGAACGTGGCCGTCCAGACGCGCGTCGCCGCCTATGTCGAGCGTCTTGCGGTGCGTGCCCCGATGGAGCGGGTTCGCAAGGGGCAGGCCCTGGCGACGGTCTTCGCGCCCGAATGGCTCGGCCCCCAGAACGAGCTGCTTGCGCTGAAGCGGGCCGGCGTGTCGCAGGAGCTCGTCGGCGCGGCGCGGGACCGCCTGCGCGCGATGTCCATTCCGGACTCGCTGATCCGGCAGAGCGAGGAGAGCGGCAGCGCGCAGGCGCGGTTCACGCTCAGCGCTCCCGTCAGCGGCGTCGTCGCCGAGCTCGGCGTGCGCGAGGGCGTGGCCGTCTCGCCCGGCATGACGCTGTTCCGAATCGCCGGGCTGGAGAAGGTCTGGGTCGTGGCTGAGCTGCCCGAAGCCCAGGCCCTGGGGCTGACGCGCGGTCGGAAGGTCAAGGCGGTGCTCCAGGCCGACAGCCGCCAGGCCTTCGCTGGCGAGTTGACGGAGATCCTGCCCCAGGTCAGCGCCAACACGCGAACCCTGCAGGCTCGCTTCGAGCTTGACAACAGCGGCGCCAGGCTCACCCCCGGAATGCTGCTTCGCCTGCAGGTGGCCGGCCCGAGCGCGGCGCGCCTCGTCGTTCCCACCGAAGCCGTCATCCGCACCGGCAAGCGCGCCGTGGTCCTGGTGCGCAAGGACAGCGGCGCGTTCGAGAGCCGTGAGGTGGGCCTCGGGCAAGAGGTCGGCGACGACATCGAGGTCACGCAGGGGCTCGACGAAGGCGAGCAGGTGGTGGCCAGCGGCCAGTTCCTCATCGACTCCGAGGCACGCCTGCGCTCGGTGACCGGCTCGATGGCCGCTGCGGCCGCTCCGGCCACGATCGAACCCGCGTCGGCGGCGTCCCTGCCCATCGCGCAGCCCCCGGGGGTCTACACCGGCGAGGGCAGGGTCGAAAGCATCGAGGCCGACGGCATCACCATCTCGCACGGCCCCATCGCCGCATTGAAGTGGCCGTCGATGACCATGGGTTTCGGCAAGCCCGACACGAAGGCCTTCGGGGATATCAGACCGGGCGACATGGTCCGCTTCGAGTTCAGGAAGGGCGGTCCGGCGGACTATGAACTGGTGTCCGTGCAGCGTGTCGGAGCCGCCAAGTGATTGCCGCGCTGATACGCTGGTCGGTCGGCAACCGCTTCCTGGTGCTGATGGCGGCCCTGTCCCTCGTTGTCGCCGGAGTCTGGGCGGTCCGGAACATCCCCGTCGACGCGATTCCGGACCTGTCGGACACCCAGGTCATCGTGCGGACCACCTACCCCGGCAAGCCGCCGCAGGTGGTCGAGGACCTGATCACCTATCCGCTGACGACGACGATGCTCGGTGTTCCGGGCGCGAAGACCGTCCGCGGCTACAGCTTCTTCGGCGACTCGTTCGTCTACATCCTCTTCGACGACAGGACCGACCCGTACTGGGCACGCTCGCGCGTGGTCGAGTATCTGAACCAAGCCCAGAGCCGGCTGCCCGCAGGGGCGAGCGCCGCGCTTGGGCCGGACGCGACCGGGGTGGGCTGGGTCTACGAGTACGCCTTGGTGGACCGCAGCGGCCAGCATGACCTCGGTCAGCTGAGAGCCCTCAACGACTGGTTCCTGAAGTTCGAGCTGAAGACGGTTGCCGACGTGTCCGAGGTGGCCAGCATCGGCGGCATGGTCAGGCAGTACCAGGTCGTGCTGGACCCGGACCGGATGCGCGGGCTCGGCGTCACGCAGGCGATGGTGATCGAGGCCTTGCGGCAGGCCAATCAAGCCTCCGGCGGCTCCGTCGTCGAGATGGCCGAGGCCGAGTACATGGTGCGCTCGCGCGGCTTCCTGGCATCGCTCGACGACTTCCGTGCCATTCCCCTGGCCTTGTCCGGTGCAACCCCGGTGCTGCTGCGCGACGTGGCGACCGTGCAGATCGGGCCGGAGATGCGCCGGGGCATCGCCGAGCTTGACGGCCAGGGCGAAGTCGTCGGCGGGGTGGTCGTCATGCGCTCGGGGAAGAACGCGCGCACGACCATCGAGGCCGTGAAGGCCAAGCTGACGGCTCTCAAGCCCAGCCTGCCGCAAGGTGTCGAGGTGGTCGAAACCTACGATCGGTCCAAGCTCATCGACCGGGCGGTCGACAACCTCCGCGCCAAGCTCATCGAAGAATTCGTGGTGGTGGCCGTCGTGTGCGCCATCTTCCTGTTCCACCTGCGCTCGGCGCTGGTGGCGGTGGTCGCGCTGCCGGTCGGCGTTCTGGCCGCCTATATCGTCATGCACTGGCAAGGCGTCAGCGCGAACATCCTCTCGCTCGGCGGCATCGCCGTCGCGATTGGCGCGATGACCGATGCCTCGGTCGTCATGGTCGAGAACCTGGCCAAGCATATCGAGGCGTTCGAGGCCGCGCATGGCCGCGCGCCCTCGGCACCGGAGCGCTGGCAGCTGGTGGTCGAGTCGTGCATCGAGGTGGGGCCGGCCCTGTTCTTCTCGCTGGTTGTCATCGCGCTGTCCTTCGTGCCGGTGTTCGCGCTCGAGGCCCAGGAGGGGCGCTTGTTCGCGCCGCTGGCGTTCACGAAGACCTACGCGATGGCCGCGGCCGCGGGCTTGTCGGTCACCCTGGTGCCGGTGCTGATGGGCTACTTCATCCGCGGGCGCATTCCACATGAGGCATCCAATCCGGTGAACCGGGTCCTGATGGCGGTCTACCGGCCGGCGCTCGACGCGGTGCTGCGCTTCCCCGGGGCGACGCTGGTGCTTGCCGCCGCGATGCTGGCCCTGATGGCCGTGCCGCTCATGCGTCTGGGCGGCGAGTTCATGCCGGCGCTCGACGAGGGCGACCTTCTGTACATGCCGTCGGCATTGCCCGGCCTTTCGGTGTCGAAGGCCTCGCAACTGCTCCAGCAAACCGACCGGCTCATCAAGACCGTGCCCGAGGTGGAGCGCGTGTTCGGCAAGGCGGGTCGGGCGGACACCGCCACCGACCCCGCGCCACTGGAGATGTTCGAGACAAGCATCCGGTTCAAGCCGCGTGAGCAGTGGCGCGCCGGGATGACGCCGGACAAGCTGGTCGAGGAACTCGACCGCGTGGTGAAGGTGCCGGGCCTCTCCAATGTCTGGGTGCCGCCCATCCGCAACCGCATCGACATGCTCGCCACCGGCATCAAGAGCCCGGTCGGGATCAAGGTCGCGGGAGCGGACGTGGCCAGCATCGACCGGCTGACGACGCAGATCGAAGCGGCGGTGAAGACCGTGCCCGGCGTGGCGTCCGCGCTTGCCGAGCGTCTGACGGGGGGGCGGTACATCGACGTGGACGTCGACCGGCTGGCCGCGGCGCGCTACGGGCTGTCGGTTGCGGACGTGCAGTCAGTCGTCTCGACCGCGATCGGTGGTGACAATGTGGGTGAGGTCATCCAGGGCCGCGAGCGCTATCCGGTCAACGTCCGCTATCCGCGCGAAATCCGCGATTCGCTCGAGCGTCTGCGTCTGTTGCCCTTCGTGACGGCGAAGGGCGCGACGGTGCTGCTGCAGGACGTGGCTCGCGTCTCCATCGAGGAGGGGCCGCCGATGCTGCGCAGCGAGAACGCGCGACTGTCCGGGTGGGTCTATGTCGATGTGCGGGGGCGCGACCTGCGCTCGGCGGTGAACGACATGCAGGCGGCAGTGGCCAAGCAGGTGGCCATGCCCGCGGGCTACGCGGTTTCATGGTCCGGGCAGTTCGAGTACCTGGAGCGCGCGACCGAGCGCTTGAAGCTGGTCGTGCCGGCGACGCTGGCCGTGATCTTCGTGCTGCTGTACCTGCTGTTTCGCTCATTCGCCGACACCGCGCTGGTCATGGCTGCCGTGCCGTTCTCGCTGGTGGGCGGCTTCTGGCTCATCCTGGCGCTGGGCCACGCCATCTCCGTTGCGACGGCCGTGGGCTTCATCGCGCTCGCGGGCGTGGCGGCCGAGTTCGGCGTGGTGATGCTCATCTACCTGAAGAACGCGCTGGCCCGGCGTATCGCGGCCGGCGAGCCCGACGACGACGCCACCTTGCTCGCCGCCATCCGCGACGGTGCGGTGCTGCGCGTGCGGCCGAAAGCGATGACCGTCGCCGTGGTGATGGCGGGTCTGCTGCCCATCCTGTTGGGCAGCGGCACGGGCTCCGAGCTCATGACCCGCATCGCCGCGCCGATGGTCGGCGGTATGGTGACCGCACCGTTGCTCAGCATGCTCGTCATTCCGGCGGCTTGGTATCTGGTCCATCGCCGGCGCGCCGCCAAGCCCATGCACACATCCCAGCCGGTCGATGCGACCGGCATCAAGCCATTGAATCCCGAGAGGAGCTCACCATGAAGACAGTCGCCACCGCCATCCTCGCAATGCTCGTCGGCACCACCGGCGCGGCGCAAACCATGCCGATGAAGGCCTCGGCCCTCAAGGCCGCGATGCCTCTGGTCGACGCCGAAGTGCGCAAGCTCGACCCGGCCACCGGCCTCATCGTGCTGCGGCATGGCGAAATTCCGAACCTGGCGATGCCCGCGATGACGATGGGCTTCGATGTTGCCGACAAGAGGATGCTCGACGGCCTGAAGCCTGGCGACAAGGTCAAGTTCCAAGCCGAGATGGTCAAGGGCAAGGCCACCGTGACCGAACTCAAGGCGATGAAGTGACCCGCATGGGCGCGCGGGGCCTGTGGTCCCGGCCGATGTCCTGGCCGAAATCCTGGCCTAGAAGGGCGGTGACATGAACGGGCGCTCGGCGCCCGCGGCTTCCCGGGAAGGCATGCGTTGAACGGCCCCCGCCAGGCGCCTCGCACCCCGGACGGCGCCGGTTCAGTTCAGCACCGCCGCGGTGCCGCCCTCGGTCGCTGTGTTGTTCAGGTCCGCACGGCGCGCGCCGGTGAAGCGCTTGGCCCAATAGGCCTCGCGCATGTCCTCCACCCGAACCTTGCCGCCGGCGCGCGGCGAGTGGATGAACTTGCCCTCGCCGACATAGATGCCGACATGCGAGAAGGTGCGGCGCATGGTGTTGAAGAACACCAGGTCGCCGGGCTTGAGCTCGTCCTTCTTGATCGGCACCAGGCTGGAGAGCTTGGCCTGCTCGTCGGCGCGGCGCGGCAGCACCAGGCCCACGCTCATCTCGAAGATATGGCGGGTGAAGCCCGAGCAGTCGAAGCCGTTGTCGGCCGAGTTGCCGCCGCGCTTGTAGGGCACGCCCAGGAAGTTCATCGAGGCCAGCACCAGGTCCGAGGCCTTGTCGCGCATCTGGTTCAGCAAGCCTTCGTTGCCGGCCTGGCCGAGGATGCCGCGCTGCTGCAGGAAGCGGCTGACCGCGTCGCCCGCGGCCTGCTGGCCCGGCAGGGCCTGCGAGGCCGCCGCCTGTGCTGGCAGGGCGGCCGTGGGCAGCTGCTGCGCCCGTGCCGCCGTGCTGCCACCCGCGATGGCCAAAGCCAGGCCGCACGCTTGCATCAAGCGCTGCAGTCGATTCGGTCGGACGATGGGGGAGGTGGCGCGGCTGGCGTCGAACATGGTGTCGGCGCGCAGCTTAGGTGCCGGCTGCAAAGGGCGTCAAGCGATATGGACCGGGCTTGCGGGTAAGTCCGCAGGCCCCGAAGGCAGTTTCAGTACTTACCCGAATTGGAGCACAGCTTTGCTGGCAAGCCCGCTGTGCAGGGGCTTGCGCCTGCGCAAAGATGTGTCGAAGAGTATTGCCCGCGTGAACAAAGTCTCGTCGGGGTCAGGCTGTCGTCAGTGGGCCTGCCTGGAATGCGGGCCAGCACAAGAACGGAGACATGCGCCATGCCGACCCGCAACTACGCCGATTTCCACGCCCGCTCGCTGCGCGAGCGCGACGCCTTCTGGACCGAACAGGCCGCGCTGATCGACTGGCAGCGGCCCTTCGACGAGGTGTGCGACATGCGCCATCCGCCCTTCGTGCAATGGTTCGCGGGCGGGCGGACCAACCTCTGCCACAACGCGGTGGACCGCCATGCGGCCAGGCAGCCCGAGGCGCGAGCGCTGATCTGGGTGTCGAGCGAGGTCGAGCAGGAGCGCGTCTACAGCTATGCCGAACTGCAGCGCGAGGTGGAGCGCATGGCCGCGATCCTGCTGGCCCAGGGGGTGGTGCAGGGCGACCGCGTGCTGATCTACATGCCGATGATTCCCGAGGCCGCCTTCGCGATGCTGGCCTGCGCCCGCATCGGCGCCATCCATTCGGTGGTGTTCGGCGGCTTCGCCAGCGTCGCGCTGGCCAGCCGCATCGACGACGCGACGCCGAAGCTGATCGTCAGCGCCGATGCCGGCAGCCGCGCCGGCAAGGTCGTGCCCTACAAGCCGCTGTTGGACGAGGCCATCCGCCTGGCCAGGCACCGGCCCGCGCGGGTGCTGCTGGTGGACCGCGGCCTGGCCGCGCTGGAGCGGGTCGAGGGCCGCGACCTCGACTACGCCGCGCTGCGCGAGCGGCATCTGGACGCGCGGGTGCCCTGCACCTGGGTCGATGCCGCCCACCCGAGCTACACGCTCTACACCAGCGGCACCACGGGCAGACCGAAGGGCGTGCAGCGCGACACCGGCGGCTATGCGGTGGCCCTGGCCGCCAGCATGAAACTGATCTTCCAGGGCCGGCCGGGCGAGACCTATTTCTCCACCAGCGACATCGGCTGGGTGGTGGGGCACAGCTACATCGTCTACGGGCCACTGCTGGCCGGCATGGCGACGATCATGTATGAGGGCCTGCCGATCCGGCCGGACGCCGGCATCTGGTGGAGCCTGGTTGAGAAATACAGGGTCACCGCGATGTTCAGTGCGCCCACCGCGGTGCGGGTGCTGAAGAAGCATGACGAGGCCCTGCTGAAGCGCTACGACCTCTCGTCGCTGCGCGCACTGTTCCTGGCCGGCGAGCCGCTGGACGAGCCCACGGCGCGCTGGATCGCCGAGGGCATCGCCAAGCCGGTGATCGACAACTACTGGCAGACCGAGACCGGCTGGCCCATCCTGACCGTGGCCCATGGCGTGGCGCCCACACCCAGCAAGTTCGGTTCGCCGGGCCTGGCCATGTACGGCTTCGACGTCAAGCTGGTGGACGAGAACAGCGGCGAGGAACTCACCGAACCGGACCAGAAAGGCGTGCTGACCCTGGGTTATCCGCTGCCGCCGGGCTGCCTGCAAACCATCTGGGGCGACGATGCGCGCTATGTGCAGACCTACTGGTCCAGCATCCCGGGCCGCCAGCTCTATTCCACCTTCGACTGGGGCCTGCGCGATGCGGACGGCTACTACTTCATCCTCGGCCGCACCGACGACGTGATCAATGTGGCCGGCCATCGACTGGGCACGCGGGAGATCGAGGAGAGCATCGCCAGCCATCCGAATGTGGCCGAGGTCGCGGTGGTGGGCGTGGCGGATGCGCTGAAGGGCCAGGTCGCGATGGCCTTCGCGGTGTTGCGGAAGACGCCCGAGGATGCGCTGCGCGAGGAGGGCGAGATCATGCGGCGGGTGGACCGGCAGCTCGGCGCGGTGGCGCGGCCGGCCCGCGTGCGCTTTGTCACCGTGCTGCCCAAGACGCGCTCGGGCAAGCTGCTGCGCCGCGCGATCCAGGCGGTCTGCGAGGGCCGCGATCCGGGCGACCTGACGACCATCGAGGATCCCGCCGCGCTGCAGCAGATCCGCGATCTGCTCTCCTCCTGACCGCGCTTCGCGCCGCGCTGCCGGTCGTCCGTCGCAAGGCCGGGGCCGGGCGCCGGCGGCCCGGCACAATGCCGTCCGTGCCGCAGGCTGCGGCAAGGAGATCGTTGATGAGCAGCAAAAAACATGGCGTGCTGGCCGGCCTCGGCATGGGGCTGGGGCTGCTGGCGCTGGAGGCCGTGGCGCAGACCGCCTTGCCCGGCCCCGTCTTTCCCCAGTACAAGGATGCGGCGGCGATCAAGTCCGCCTGCGACAGCGGCCTGGCCAGCGCGGCCCGGCGCCTGAAGGTGCTGCAGGCGCGCAAGGTCGATGCCGGCTGGCTGGCCGCCTATGACGACTTCTATGCCTTCCAGGAAGACACGCAGTATCCGATCGAGTTCGTGCTGAACGTGCATCCGGACAAGTCGGTGCGCGACGCGGCCCAGGCCTGTTCGCTGCGCTGGGCCGATTTCTCGTCCAGCTTCAACCAGAACGAGAAGCTCTACAAGGCCCTCAAGCGCGCGCCCGTGGCCGATGCGATCGACCGCGAGCTGGTGCGCGTGGGCGCGGGCGTGTTCGAGGACGGTGGCGTGGCCCTGCCGCCCGCGCAGCGCAAGCGCGCCAAGCAGTTGGCCGACCAGACCGCCGAGCTGACCCAGAAGTTCGAGAAGAACATCCGCGACGCCGGCGTCAAGGTGGTGTTCGCCGAGGCCGAGCTGAAGGGTGTACCGGAGGGCGTGTGGAAGAAGGCGCCGCGCGATGCCGAGGGCCGGGTGGTGCTGGGCGTGGACTACCCGAGCTATGTGCCGGTGATGCAGAGCGCCGAAGCAGAGGCCACGCGCGAGCGCATGTGGCGTGCCAAGGTCAACGAGGGCGGCGAGGCCAATCTGAAGCTGCTGGCCGAGATCGAGGCCAAGCGCGGCGAATACGCCAAGCTGTTCGGCTTCGGCAACTACGTGGACTTCAACCTGCGCCGCCGCATGGCCAAGGACGGGGCCACCGCCTGGCGCTTCCTCGACGAGGTGAAGAACACCGTGATCGAGGGCGAGCGCGCCGATCTGGTGGAACTGCGCCAGGCCAAGGCCCAGCATCTGGGCAGCGCGCCCGAGGCGACCCAGGTGCAACGCTGGGACGCCAGCTTCTATGCCGAGCGCATCCGCAAGCAGCGCTTCAGCGTCGACCAGGAGGCCTTCCGTCCCTATTTCCCGCCGCAGGAGAGCCTGGCCTTCGCGATGCGCGTGATCGAGAAGATGATGGGCGTGCGCTACACCCGCGTGAGCGCCGAGCTCTGGCATCCGGAGGCGCAGGCCTATGCGGTCAGCGATGTGGCCAGCGGCAAGGCGCTGGCGACCCTGTATGTCGACCTCTACCCGCGCGAGGGCAAGTACAACCATGCCGCGGTCTGGCCGCTGCGCAGCAGCAGCACGCGCGTCAAGCGCACGCCGACGGCCGCGCTGGTGGTGAATTTCGACCGGCAAGGCCTGACCCTGGACGAGGTCGAGACCCTGCTGCACGAGTTGGGCCACGCGGTGCACAACAACCTCTCGGCCACCCGCTACGCCAGCCAGGGCGGCACGGCGGTGATGCACGACTTCGTCGAGGCGCCCTCGCAGATGCTGGAGGACTGGGTCTTCGACAAGCGGGTGCTGAAGCTGATGCAGGAGGTCTGCGCCGCCTGCAAGCCGGTGCCGGACGCGATGGTCGATCAGGCCGTGGCCGCCAAGGAGTTCGCCAAGGGCAGCTTCTATGGCCGCCAGCATCTCTACGCCAGCTATGACCTGGCGCTGTACGGCCCCGAGCGGCCCGAGCCGCTGGCCCTGTGGGCCAAGATGGAGGGCGCCACGCCGCTGGGCTATGTGCCGGGCACGATGTTCCCGGCCGGCTTCGCGCATATCGCCGGCGGCTACGGCGCGGGCTACTACGGCTACCTGTGGAGCCTGGTGCTGGCGATGGACCTGCGCACCGCCTTCAAGGCCGACAAACTGAGCCCGGAGACCGGCCGCCGCTACCGCGACATCGTGCTGGGCAATGGCGGCCAGAAGCCGGCGCCGGAGCTGGTGCGCGAGTTCCTGGGTCGCGATTCCACGCCCAAGGCCTTCTTCGACTATCTGCGCAAGTAGACGGCAGCCGCACGCGCTTCGCGCAGCGCCCGCCCGGCGAGAGCCGGGCGGGCGTTTTCGCATCGGCGCCGCGATACTTGCGCCATGCCGTCCTCTCTTGCCGAATCCGAGCGTCCCGTGCTCGACGCGGCCACACGCCGCTACCTGCCCTGGGTGGTGGCCCTGGCCTTTTTCATGCAGACCCTGGACACCACCATCCTGAATACCGCGCTGCCGGGCATGGCGGCCGACCTGGGCGAGAACCCGCTGCGCATGCAGTCGGCCGTCGTGTCGTATCTGCTGACGGTGGCGCTGCTGATCCCGGCCTCCGGCTGGATCGCCGACCGCTTCGGCACCCGCCGCGTCTTTGTCTGGGCCATCGGCCTGTTCAGCCTCGGTTCGCTGGCCTGCGCGCTCAGCACCTCGCTGGCGGTGCTGGTGGCGGCGCGGGTGCTGCAGGGCGTGGGCGGGGCGCTCTTGGTGCCGGTGGGGCGCCTGACGGTGCTGCGCGCCTTCCCGAAGGACGAGTTCCTGCCGGTGATGACCTTCATCTCGCTGCCGGGCCTGCTGGGGCCGCTGGTCGGGCCGGCGCTGGGCGGCCTGCTGACCCAGTACGCCAGCTGGCACTGGATCTTCCTGATCAATCTGCCGGTGGGCCTGGTCGGCGTGCTGGCCAGCCTGCGCTTCATGCCGCAGCTCAAGAGCAGCGCGCCGCGCGGTTTCGACTGGGGCGGCTTTGCACTGTTCAGCCTGGGTCTGATGCTGCTGTCGATGGCGCTGCAGGGCTTTGGCGAGCATGTGATCGGCACGGCGATCTGCATCGTGATGCTGGTGGCGGGCCTGGTCTGCATGATGGCCTATTGGCTGCATGCGGCGCGCGCCAGCGATCCGCTGTTCGACCGCGCGCTGTTCAGCATCCCGACCTACCGCATCGGCCTGATCGGCAATGTGTTCGCGCGCCTGGGCAGCGGCGCCACGCCCTTCCTGATGCCGATGTTCCTGCAGCTGGGCCTGGGCTTCTCGCCCAGCGTGGCCGGCCTGTCGATGATCCCGACGGTGCTGGGCGCGATGCTGACCAAGACCCTGGCCATCAAGCTGATCCGTGCGGCCGGCTACCGCCGCGTGCTGATCGTCAACACCCTGCTGCTGGGTGCGATGATCGCCAGCTTTGCGCTGGTGGACCGCCAGACCGGCCATCTCTGGCTGGCCCTGCACCTGGGGCTGTTCGGCATGGTCAACAGCCTGCAGTTCACCGCGATGAACACGCTGACCTTGGGCGACCTGGATGCGCGCACGGCCAGCAGCGGCAACAGCCTGCTGTCGGTGGTGATGCAGCTGTCGATGAGCCTGGGCGTGGCCACCTCCAGCGCCTTTTTGCTGCTGTTCTCCGGCGGCAGCGGGGTGGCCGGGCGCGGCGACGCGGCGGCCCTGGTGCCGGCCTTCCAGGCCACCTATCTGGCGATCGGCGCGATGGCGGCGCTGGCGGCCTTCATCTTCTACCAGTTGCGCCGCCACGAGGGGGCGGCCGGTGCGGGCGGCACCATGGCCGAGGATTGACACGCTTGTCCGGCGCGCGAGGGCCCACAATCGGCGGGCGGCGAGCATTGCCGCGTCACGGGAGCGCGATCATGGGTTTGATGGATTCCTTGCTGGGGGCGGCCCAGCAGGCCTTGAACGGTCAACAACAGCAGGGCGGGGTGGACTGGGTCAGCCTGATCGCCGGGCTGCTGAACAATGGCGCGGGGCAGGGCGGCATGGCCGGCGGCCTCGGCGGGCTGCTGCAGCAGCTGCAGGCAGCGGGCCTGGGCGAGCAGGCGCAATCCTGGGTGTCGACCGGGGCCAATCTGCCGGTTTCCGGCGAGCAGCTGGGCACGGCGCTGGGCGGTGATGTGTTGGAGCGCCTGGCCGGTCAGGCGGGCGTGTCGCAGGGCGAGGCCTCGGCCCAGCTGAGCCAATGGCTGCCCCAGGTGGTGGACCGGCTGACGCCCAACGGCCAGTTGCCCGAAGGTGGCAATATCGATCTGGGCGGGCTGCTGGGCCAGCTGCTGCAGCGCTGATGGCCGCGGCGCCGGCGGGCGAGGCCTGGCTCAGGCCCGCCAGTCGGCCTCGATGAAGCGCAGCACGCTGTCCTCATGGTGCGGGCCGATCACCGCATGGGCGTGCTGCTTGACATCGGCGATCGCATTGCCCACGGCGATGCCGCGATGCGCGGCCCGGAACATCGTGATGTCGTTGACCTGGTCGCCGAACACCACGACCTCGCGCTCGGCCAGGCCGTAGCGCTGGGCCAGGGTACGGATCGCCTGATCCTTGGTGGCGCGGCGGTCGTGCAGGGTCAGCCAGGGCCAGCCGGGGCGGTAGAGGTCGTCGGCCAGATGGATCTCGATGCGGTCTTCACCGACCAGGGCCTGGATCTCGGCCATCAGGGCGCGCATCGGCGCCTCGCGCTCCACCAGGATCATGGTCACGACGGGGTCGACCAGCTCGGCGCCCAGATCCTCGGTGTGGGTGAGGCGCGGATCGCCGTTCTTCTGGCGCTGCTCGACGAAGTCCAGCTGGGCCTCGTTGTGCACCGATTGCCAGAACAGCCGGTCGCCCCGAGGCCCATGGGTGGAGGCGAAGGGCATGAAGCCGCGCCTGCGCATCAGCGCGAAGATGGCCTGGGCCAAGGCCGGGTCCATCGCGTTGACCAGCTCGTGCCGGCCGCTGACCATCTCGCTGATATAGGCGCCATTGGCCGAGATCACCGGCAGCTTCAGCGGCAGGCCCTGCAGGATGCGGGCGATCGAGGAGACATGGCGGGCGCTGGCGACCGTGAAGCTCAGGCCCTGATCGAGCAGGCGGGTCAGGCCGGCACGGGTGATGGCCGACAGCTCCGCCCGCGGGTCGAGCAGGGTGCCGTCCAGATCCGATACATAGAGAGTCATTTCAGCTGCAGATGCCGCTGCGCGGCATTCTCGTCGCGATGAACGGGCCAAGCCAGGCGGCGCCCGAGGATCCGGCTTTGCCGGTCCTGCGAGCGCGCCCCCTCGAGGGGGTCGGCGCAGCCGGTAGGAGGTGGGTCACAGCACGTCCGAGGCAAAGTCCGCCAGCCGCGAGCGCTCGCCGCGCGCCAGGGTGATGTGGCCGCTGTGGGCCCAGCCCTTGAAGCGGTCGACCGCGAAGGTCAGGCCCGAGCTGCCCTCGGTCAGGTAGGGCGTGTCGATCTGCGCCAGGTTGCCCAGGCAGACGATCTTGGTGCCGGGGCCGGCGCGCGTGATCAGGGTCTTCATCTGCTTGGGCGTCAGGTTCTGCGCCTCGTCGATGATGACGAATTTGTTCAGGAAGGTGCGGCCGCGCATGAAGTTCAGGCTCTTGATCTTGATCTTGCTGCGCACCAGGTCGTTGGTGGCGGCGCGGCCCCATTCGCCGGCCGACGAGTCGCCGCGCGCCAGCACCTCCAGGTTGTCGTCCAGCGCGCCCATCCAGGGGCCCATCTTCTCTTCCTCGGTGCCCGGCAGGAAGCCAATGTCCTCGCCCACCGGCACGGTGACACGGGTGACGATGATCTCCGAGTAGCGGCGTTCGTCCAGCACCTGCGAGAGGCCGGCGGCCAGGGTCATCAGGGTCTTGCCGGTGCCGGCGGTGCCGGTCAGGGTGATGAAGTCGCAGTCGGGGTCCAGCAGCAGGTTCAGCGCGAAGTTCTGCTCGCGGTTGCGCGCGGTCACGCCCCAGACGGCATTCTTCTGGTGGCCGTAGTCCTTCAGGGTGCGCAGTACCGCGGTCTTGCCGGTGATCTCGGTGACCTTGGCATAGAGCGGCGCGGCGCCGGGCGCCTCCAGATAGACGAACTCGTTGACCAGCAGCGAGGGCACCAGGGGGCCGCTGATGCGGTAGTAGGTGGTGCCGCCCTGCTGCCAGCTTTCCATGGTCTTGCCGTGGCGATCCCAGAAGTCGGCGGGCAGGGCCTGTACGCCGGTGTAGAGCAGGTCGCTGTCTTCCAGCGTCTTGTCGTTGCGGTAGTCTTCGGCCGGCAGACCCAGCGCGCGGGCCTTGATGCGCATATTGATGTCCTTGGACACCAGCACCACCTCGCGATCCGGCTGCTGCTTTTTCAGCGCCTGCACCACGCCCAAGATCTGGTTGTCGGCCTTGCCCTGAGGCAGGCCCTGGGGCAGCGGCGTGTCGATCAACTGGGTCTGGAAGAACAGCTTGCCGCCGGCCTCGCGGTGGCCCGTGCCCTCCAATGGCAGGCCGTGGCTCATCTCCTCCAGGGTGCTGCTCTGCAGGCTGGCGGCCAGGGCATCCAGGTCGCGGCTGACCTGGCGCACATTGCGGGCGACCTCGGTCATGCCCTTCTTGTGGCCGTCCAACTCCTCGAGCGTGATCATCGGCAGGTAGATGTCATGCTCCTCGAAGCGGAACAGCGACATCGGGTCGTGCATCAGCACATTGGTGTCCAGCACGAAGAGCTTGGGCTTGCCGGCGGTACGGGGCTTGGGCGTCTTGGCCTTGGGCACCGGCTTGGCGGCGGGCGAGGGCGCCGGGCTGACCAGGGCCAGCGTGGGGCTGGCCGGCGGCACGGGCGCGGTCTCGGGCTTGCGCGTCGGGCGCGTGGCGGCCGCGGCGGGCGGCAGCGCCGGCGGCGGAGCGGTCTTCGGTTTGGGAGGGGTTTTGCTGACCGCCAGCGTGGCGGCAAAGGCGGAGGGCTCGAGGAGGCTGGCGCGCTTGGTCGGGGGCTTGGGCAGTGGCATGTGGTGTTGCGCAGCCCGTGGGGTCACGGGCTGGAGGTCAAAGGCAAAAGATAGATGCCCGGCGTGAAAAAGCAAAAAGCCGCACAGCGAGCTGAGCGGCTTTTCACTTGGGGTTCGGTTTCACGGCACCAGGGCATGGGCCCATTATGCACAAAGCCTTCGAGGGCCATGGACGGCAAGCGACACGCGGCTTGGATGCAACAAAGCCGGCGCGGCGGGGCTGCCGGGCCGGCTTTGCATGGATACTGGCAAGCTCGGAGTCCCTAGAGCCGTGGCTCAGGCAGCTTCCTTTTTCAGCGACTTGACGGCCTTCAGCACCTCGTCCACATGGCCGGCCACCTTGATGCCGCGCCATTCGGCGCGCAGCACCCCGCCGGCGTCGATCAGGAAGGTCGAGCGTTCGATGCCCTTGACCTTCTTGCCGTACATGATCTTGTTCTTGACCACGCCGAACATGTGGCAGAGTTTCTCTTCGGTGTCGGCGATCAGCTCGAAGGGCAGTTCCAGGTTCTGCTTGAACTTGTCGTGCGAGGCCATGTTGTCGCGCGACACGCCCAGCACCACGGCGCCGGCCTTCACGAAGTCCTTGTGGCGATCGCGAAACTGCATCGCTTCGGTCGTGCAACCCGGCGTGTTGTCCTTGGGGTAGAAGTACAGCACCACGGCTTGACCGAGGAAGGCTTGCGGTGTGAACTTCACGCCGCCGGTGGCAAGAGCTTCAATTTCCGGGAGAGGTTTGTTGAGCGCTGGCGTCATGTGGCGTTCTTCAGAGATTTGTGCCCGGGAGGGCATAGCCGCCAATTATACGTTGAATGCCAAGGCCCACGAAGCAGGCCCGATGTCGCCATTGAGGGGGATTGCCCCGCGCCGCTCAGGCTTTCTCGATCAGCAGCGCGGCCAACACCGCGCGGCCCTCGCTGGCCAGCACGTTATAGGTGCGGCAGGCGGCGGCCAGGTCCATGGTCTCGATGCCGATGCGGGCCTCGATCAGGCCGCGGTAGAGCGCCGGGCGGGCGAAGCGGATCCGGCCGCCGCTGCCGAACACCACCAGTTCCGGCCTGAGCGCCAGGATGCGCTCGAAATGGGCCTCGCTGAGGTCTTCGAAGCGGTTCAATGCCCAGGCCTGGACCTCGCCGCGCCAGGGCACGAGCAGGCTGTCGCCATGCTGGCGGCCGTTGACCCAGACGTTCTGGCCGTCGTGCCGGGAGATGCTGTTGCCGCCTTGCGGCTCGTCGAGTTGGAACTTCATGCTGCTGTGTACCGGTTTGCCCGGGTTTGGGGGCAAACCCTGTGTTTAAATCCCGTGTTCTTTCGCGACCTTTTGCGCCCACAGGAGTCCTAGTCTTGAAGCCCATCGCCAAGTCCAGCAAGCTGGCCAATGTCTGTTACGACATCCGCGGGCCCGTGCTCGACAAGGCGCGGCAGATGGAGGAGGAAGGGCAGAAGATCATCAAGCTGAACATCGGCAATATCGCCGCCTTCGGCCTGGAACCCCCGGACGAGATCGTCCAGGACATGATACGCAACCTGCCGGCCGCCGCCGGCTATACGGATTCCAAGGGCCTGTTCGCGCCGCGCAAGGCGGTGGTCCATTACTGCCAGGAAAAGAACATCCACGGCGTCACGGTCGACGACGTCTACCTGGGCAACGGCGCCTCCGAGCTGATCGTGATGGCGCTCAACGCGCTCTTGGACGATGGCGACGAGGTGCTGCTGCCGGCGCCCGACTACCCGCTCTACACCGCGGCGGTGGCGCTGTCGGGCGGCAACCCGGTGCACTATGTCTGCGACGAGGGCAGCGACTGGTTCCCCGACATCGCCGACATCCGGGCCAAGATCACCCCGAACACCAAGGCCATCGTCGTCATCAACCCGAACAACCCGACCGGCGCGCTCTATCCGGAGAGCCTGCTGCGGGAGATCGTCGAGATCGCGCGCCAGCACCAGCTGATCATCATGGCCGACGAGATCTACGACAAGACGCTCTACGACGGCCATCAGCACACCAGCATCGCCTCGCTGGCCGACGATGTGCTGTGCCTGACCTTCAACGGCCTGTCGAAGAACTACCGCAGCTGCGGCTACCGCGCCGGCTGGATGGTCGTCTCCGGCGAGAAGCGCCATGCCCAGGACTACATTACCGGCCTGAACATGCTGGCCTCGATGCGCCTGTGCGCCAACACGCCGGGCCAGCTGGCGATCCAGACCGCGCTGGGCGGCTATCAGAGCATCAAGGATCTGGTCGCCCCGAGCGGCCGCCTGTGCCGCCAGCGCGACCTGGCCTACGAGCTGCTGAGCCAGATCCCTGGCGTCAGCGTGGTCAAGCCGAAAGCGGCACTCTATATGTTCCCCCGCCTGGACCCCAAGATCTATCCGATCGAGGACGACCAGCAGTTCGCCTACGAGTTGCTGGCCGAGGAAAAGGTGTTGATCGTGCAAGGGACGGGCTTCAACTGGATGGCCCCCGATCACTTCCGGCTCGTGTTCCTGCCCAACTCGGATGACCTCCATGACGCGGTGGGCCGCATCGAACGCTTCCTGGCGCATTACCGCAAGCGCCACGGACGTTGATCGAGCGAGCGAGCGACGCCCCTTCTACCGAACAGAACTGAGTATCTCCAGATGAAAGCGATCAAAGTCGGCCTCTTGGGCATCGGCACCGTGGGCAGCGGCACCTTCCAGGTGCTGCGCCGCAACCAGGAAGAGATCCGCGGCCGCGCCGGCCGCGGCATCGAGATCGCTTGTGTTGCCGACCTGGACACCGAGCGCGCACTCGCAATAGTCGGCGACGCCTGCGAGGTGGTCGACGACGCGCGCAAGGTGATCGCCAACCCCGAGATCGACATCGTCGTCGAGCTGATCGGCGGCTACGGCGTGGCCAAGGCCCTGGTGCTGGAGGCGATTGCCGCCGGCAAGCATGTGGTCACGGCCAACAAGGCCCTCTTGGCCGTGCATGGCACCGAGATCTTCGCCGCGGCACATGCCAAGGGCGTGATCGTCGCCTTCGAGGCGGCGGTGGCCGGTGGCATCCCCATCATCAAGGCGCTGCGCGAGGGGCTGACCGCGAACCGCATCGAGTGGATCGCCGGCATCATCAACGGCACCACCAACTTCATCCTCTCCGAGATGCGCGCCAAGGGCCTGGACTTCGGCGTGGTGCTGAAGGAGGCGCAGCGCCTGGGCTATGCCGAGGCCGACCCGACCTTCGACATCGAGGGCGTGGACGCCGCGCACAAGGCCACCATCATGTCGGCCATCGCCTTCGGCATTCCGGTGCAGTTCGACAAGGCCCATGTCGAAGGCATCACCAGGCTGCAGGCCGCCGACATCAAGTACGCCGAGCAACTGGGCTACCGCATCAAGCTCTTGGGCATCACCCGCCGCCGTGACAATGGCATCGAGTTGCGCGTCCATCCCACGTTGATCCCGACGAATCGCCTGATCGCCAATGTCGAGGGCGCGATGAACGCCGTCGTGGTGCAGGCCGACGCGGTCGGCACGACGCTCTACTACGGCAAGGGCGCCGGCTCCGAGCCCACCGCCTCGGCCGTGGTGGCCGATCTGGTGGACATCACCCGCCTGCACACCGCCGACCCCGAGCACCGCGTGCCGCACCTGGCCTTCCGCCCCGATGCGATGAACGACACGCCGATCCTGCCGATGGACGAGGTGCAGACCGCCTTCTACCTGCGTCTGCGCGTGGCCGACCAGGCGGGCGTGCTGTCCAGGGTCACGACCATCCTGGCCGAGAACGACATCTCGATCGATGCGGTGCTGCAGCGCGAGGCCGCCGAGGGCGAGAACCAGACCGACCTGATCATCCTGACCCATGACACGGTGGAGGGCCGGATGAACAAGGCCTTGGCGCAGATGCAGGCGCTGGAAACGGTGCTGGCGCCGATCGTCAAGCTGCGCAAGGAAGAACTCGCGTGAAGTACCTGAGCACCCGCGGCGACCAGACGGAGCGCCGCTTCTGCGAGATCCTGCTGGAAGGCCTGGCGCCGGACGGCGGGCTCTACCTGCCCGTCGCCTATCCGCAGATCGACGACGCGACCTTGACGAAATGGCGCGGCCTGTCCTATGCCGACCTGGCCTTCGAGATCCTGAGCCTCTACATCGACGACATCCCGGCCGAAGACCTGCGCGCCATTGCGCGTCGCACCTACACGGCCGAGGTCTTCGGCACGCCGGAGATCACGCCGCTGAAGCCCCTGGAGCCGGACCTGGCGCTGCAGGCCCTGTCCAACGGCCCCACCTTGGCCTTCAAGGACATGGCGATGCAGCTGCTGGGCCAGCTGTTCGAGTACGAGCTGGCACGCCGCGGCGAGACGCTCAACATCCTGGGCGCCACCTCGGGCGACACCGGCAGCGCCGCCGAGTACGCGATGCGCGGCAAGGCCGGCGTCAATGTCTTCATGCTGAGCCCGAAGGGCCGCATGAGCCCCTTCCAGCAGGCGCAGATGTTCAGCCTGCAGGACGCCAACATCCACAATATCGCGCTCGAAGGCGTGTTCGACGATTGCCAGGACATCGTCAAGGCGGTCTCGAACGATCTGGACTTCAAGCGCAAGCACAGGATCGGCACGGTCAACTCGATCAACTGGGCGCGCCTCTTGGCCCAGGTGGTCTACTACTTCGCCGGCTATTTCCAGGCGACGAAGTCTAACGACCAGCAGGTCGGCTTCACCGTGCCCTCGGGCAATTTCGGCAATGTCTGCGCCGGCCATGTGGCGCGCATGATGGGCCTGCCGATCGCGCAGCTGGTGGTGGCCACCAACGAGAACGACGTGCTGGACGAGTTCTTCCGCACCGGCAGCTACCGCCCGCGCGGCACGGACCAGACGCATGAAACCTCGAGCCCCTCGATGGACATTTCCAAGGCCAGTAACTTCGAGCGCTTCGTGTTCGACCTGCTGGGCCGCGACGGTGCGCGGGTCAGGGCGCTGTTCGGTGCCGGCGGCTTTACGCTGAGCGCCGAGGAGAAGGCCCGCATCGCCGGTTTTGGTTTTGTCTCGGGCTCCAGCACCCATGCCGACCGCCTGGCGACGATCCGCCTGTGCCACCAGAAGTACGGCCGGCTGATCGACACCCACACGGCCGACGGCCTGAAGGTGGCGCTGCAGCAAAAGCGCCAGCCCGGCGTCACGATGCTGGTGCTGGAAACCGCGTTGCCGGCCAAGTTCGCCGCGACGATCCGCGAGGCGCTGGACATCGAGCCGCCGCGCCCGGCCGGGCTTGAGAACATCGAGGCCCTGCCCAAGCGGGTCACGGTGCTGCCGGCCGATGTGTCGCGCGTGAAAACCTTCATCGAAGCCCATGTCTGATCCGGCAAAGCGGCCACCGCTGCAGAGCCTCGACGAGGCGCTCGCGCGCCTGTTGGGCACGGTCGCGCCGCTGGGCCGGATCGAGACCGTCTCGACCTTCGAGGCGCTGGGGCGCGTGCTGGCGGCCGACGTGGTGTCGCAGCTCGACGTGCCACCGGCCGACAACACCGCGATGGATGGCTACGCGCTGCGCGCGGCCGATGTGTCGCAGCCCGGCACCGTGCTGCCGGTCGCGCAGCGCGTGCCGGCCGGCGTCGTCGGCGCCCAGCACCGGAGCGGCACGGCGGCGCGCATCTTCACCGGCGCGCAGATCCCGCTGGGCGCCGATGCGGTGGTGATGCAGGAGCAATGCGAGGCCGTTCCCGGTGAAGCCCTCGGCAGCGTGCGCATCAATGCCGAGGTGCAAGCCGGCCAATGGATACGCCGCCGCGGCGAGGACGTGCTGCAGGGCAGCCGGGTGCTGGCCGCCGGCCACAGGCTCGATGCCGCGGCGCTGGGCCTGGCCGCGTCGGTCGGCGCCGCTTTCCTGGATGTGGCGCGTCGCCCGCGCGTGGCCCTGTTCTCCACCGGCGACGAACTGGTGATGCCCGGCGAGCCCCTGAAGCCCGGCGCGATCTACAACAGCAACCGCTTCACCTTGCGCGGCCTGCTGCAGTCCTTAAGCTGCGAGGTGATCGACCTGGGCATCGTGCCCGACCGGCTGGACGCCACCCGCGGCGCGCTGCGCGAGGCCGCAAACCAAGCCGATCTGATCATCACCTCCGGCGGCGTCTCGGTCGGCGAGGAGGACCATCTGCGCCCGGCCGTGCAGGCCGAGGGGCGGCTGGACCTGTGGCAGATCGCGATCAAGCCCGGCAAGCCGCTGGCCTTCGGCCAGGTCGGGCCGGCCTGGTTCATCGGCCTGCCCGGCAACCCGGTGTCCAGCTTCGTGACCTTCCTGCTGCTGGTGCGTCCGCTGATCCTGCGCCTGCAGGGCGCCGCGACGCTGACGCCCAGGCGTTTCGGCCTGCGCGCCGACTTCGCCTGGCCCAAGCCGGACCGCCGCCGCGAGTTCCTGCGCGTGCGCCTCAATGAAGCCGGCGGCCTGGACCTGTTTCCCAACCAGAGCTCCGGCGTGCTGACCTCGGCCGTCTGGGGCGACGGGCTGGTGGACAACCCGCCCGGGCAGTCCATCGCCCCGGGCGATGGCGTGAGCTTCATCCCGTTTTCCGAACTGCTGTCATGACCATCACCGTGCGCTACTTCGCCGCCTTGCGCGAAGCCCTGGGCCCCAGCGAGACCCTGGCCTGGCAGCCCGATCTGAGCCTAGGCGCCCTGCGCGACCAGCTGCTGGCGCGCGGGGAGCCGCATGCCAGCGCGCTGGCGCGCGGCCGGGCGCTGCGCTGCGCGCTGAACCAGCAGCTCGCCGCCGAGTCGGCCCTGATTCCCGACGGCGCCGAGGTGGCCTTCTTCCCGCCGGTGACCGGCGGCTGAAGCGCGCCCGCCGCCGATGCAAGGCCTGCATCTGACCGCCGACCTGCGCGGCTGCGATCCGGCCCAGGCCACGATGCGGGACCCCGAGGCGCTGCGCGCCCTGTGCGTCGCGGCCGTGGCCGACGCGGGCCTGGAGGGGGTTGCCGAGCTGTTTTACCGCTTCATGCCGGCGCCGGGCCAGGACCAGTGCGGCATCACCGGCGTCGTGCTGTTGGCCGAATCGCACCTGGCCGTGCACACCTGGCCGGAACTGGGCGGCGTGACCTTGGATGTCTACGTCTGCAATCTCGGCGCCGACAACAGTGCCCGGGCCGAGGCGCTGATGGCGAGCCTGGTGCGCGCCTTTGCCCCGGCTCACGTGGCGCACCATCGGCTGCCCCGAGGGGGCTGATCCGCTCCGGGGCTTCAAAAAGGCGCTTTGCGTGTTGTTTGGTCGGCCCGGCCGTGGCACCGATCATTCAGCCCCTAAGGGGGCTTGTTGACAGCCGTTTGCGCAGCGTCGCCGCGACCTGCACGCCGCGCGTATAGGCCTCCTCGAACACCGAATAAGCGGCCAGGTCGCTGTGCGCGAAATGCAGCCGCCCCTGCGCTTCGAGCAGCGCGGCCAGGGCCGGCGAGCCGCGCAGGCCCGGCACCGGGATGCTCATCGCATGCCCCCAGCGCATCAGGTCGACGCGCTGCAGCTGCTGCGGCAGATCGGCATGCGTGGCCTGCAATTCGTCCAGCACGCGGCCGGCCCAGACCTGCCAGCTCTCGCCCAGCAAGGCCGCGCGCTGCCGGCGCGGCAGCGCGCGATAGGCGGTCAGCACCGTCGGCCCGGGATCGGGGCGCAGGCTCTGGTGCATCGCGTCCACATAGCCCAGGGCCTGGCTGCCGTAGGTCACGTTGTCCCAGGCCGCCGGTACGCCCAGGCGCGGCAGCAAGGGGCCCTTCAGCTGCAGATTGGCCACCAGCCAGGGGGCGTACTGCATCTGCCGGGCGGCGGCCTGCAGCGCCGGCGGCGGCGCGTCCAGCAGCCGCGCGCCGATGAAGAGCGGCGTGGCCAGCACCACCTGGCGCGCCACCCAGCGCTCCGGCGCGTCGGCGGCCTCGTTCCAGGCCAGCAACTCGACCCGATGGCGGCCGGGGCTGATGCGCAGCACGGTGCGGCCGGCGTGCAGGCGTTCGCCCAGCCCGGCGGCCAGGCGTGCGCTCAGCCAGGCATTGCCCTCGGGCCAGGTCAGCACGGCCTCGCGCTCGCCCTCGCCCGGCGCATTGAAAAAGCCGTGGCGGCTGGCGAAATAGTGCAGGCCGGCCCAGGCCGAGACCTCGTCGCTGCCGGCGCCATAGTCGTCGCGGCAGCAGTAGTCCAGATACCAGCGCAGCGGCGCCGCCCTCAGGCCCTCGCGGTCCAGCCAGGCGGCGAAGGTCTGGCCGTCGAGCGCCGCATGGCCGGCGCTCCAGGGCGCGCGCCGCGTCGGCAGCGCGAAGCCGAGTGTGCGGCCGGCCTCGTCCACCCGGCCTGCGAAGCGCCGGTACTGCGCCAGCGTGGCGGCGTCCTCGGCCGGCGGCAGCAGGCCCTCGTGCCACTGGCCCTGGTAGAACAACCGCTCCTGCGGGCTGTGGCAGAGATGGCGTTCGTCATAGACGGTGCGGCCCAGCTCCTGGCGCGACAGGCCCAGTTCGGCCAGCAACTCGGCCACCTCGTGGTCCTGCGGCCCGGGCAGCGGCAGGTAATGCGCGCCGAGCGGACAGGCCATGCCGCTCATCTGGTGAGCACGGCTATTGCCGCCGGCCTGGTCCTCCAGCTCCAGCAGTGCGACGTCATCAATGCCGGCCTTGTTCAGTGCGCGGGCGCAGGCCAGGCCGGCGATGCCGCCGCCGACGATCAGCACCTCGGCCCGGCGCAGCGGGCCGTCACCCGGCGCGGGCAGGGCCGCGCGCAGCCGATGGCCGCGCGCGTGGCCGGCGCCGACCCAGCCGCCTTGCAGCGGCACCGGCGCGTCGCTGCAAGCGCCGAGAAGCGTTGCCGAAGTGCCGATCAGCAGTCCGCGCCGGCTCAGCATGGGACGAAAAACCAGTCGTGACAGGAAAAGCTCGTTGATCGAGTGACGTCCGAGGATCCGGCCTTGCCGGTCCTGCGGACATGCCCCCTTGAGGAAGCGCGCAGGGGGAGGGGCATCAATGCACCTTGCCCCATTCGGCTTCGAACTCTTGAACGAGAACCTGATTCGACAAGCGGTTCACCTCGGCCGGCACCCGCGCCATGTCGGGCGGGAAGTCCAGCAGCGCGGCCATGCCGTTCGGGCTCAGGAAGCGCAGGCCCTCGGGCAGGGCGCGCGGCGGCTGCCAGGGCCGGCGGCCGGCCAGCACGAAGCCCCATTCGCCGAAGCTGGGCACATGGGCGTGGTAGGGCGTCGCCGTCAGGCCCACCGACTCGATCGTCGTCACGACGGTCCAGTAGCTGCGCCGCGCGATCAGCGGCGAAGTGGACTGCACCACCGCGAAGCCGGCGGCGCTCAGGTGCTGGTCCACGAGCTTGTAGAAGCTGGCGGTGTAGAGCTTGCCCAGCGCGAAATTGCTGGGGTCGGGGAAGTCGATGATGATGACGTCGAAACGCTCCTCGCTGCGTTCCAGCCAGCCGAAGGCATCGGCGTTGACGATCTTCAGCTTTGGCGAGGCCAGCGCGTCGGCATTCAGGCGGCGCAACAGCGGCGTGTGCGTGAAGAGCTGCGTCATCTGCGGGTCCAGCTCCACCAGGGTGATCGTCTCCACCGTCGGATAGCGCAGCAGCTCGCGCACCGCCATGCCGTCGCCGCCGCCCAGCACCAGCACCTTCCTGGGCGCGCCATGGGCGGCCATCGCGGGGTGCACCAGGGCCTCGTGGTAGCGGTACTCGTCGCGCGAATGGAACTGCAGATTGCCGTTCAGGAACAGGCGCGTGCCGGCGCGGCCGTCGGTCACGACGATGCGCTGGTAGTCGCTGTGGTGCTTGAGCACGATGTGCTCACCGTAGAAACGGTCCTCGGCCCAACTGCTCAGGCGTTCCGCCCCCAGCATGGCCGCCATCAGCAGGGCCAGGCTCAGCGCGCAGGCCAGCGCATGCGCCGGGAAGGCGCGCAGCTCGGCGCGGAACAGCCAGAGCGCCCAGATCGCCACCGCGACATTGAGGATGCCGAAGAACACGCCGGTGCGCACCAGGCCCAGCTGCGGCACCAGCAGCAGCGGGAAGGCCAGCGCCACCAGCAGGGCGCCAAGGTAGTCGAAGGTCAGCACCTGGGAGACCAGGTCCTTCAGCGCGTAGCGTTTGCTGAAGAAGCGCTTCAGGATGCGCATCACCAGCGGGATCTCCAGGCCGACCAGGGTGCCGACCAGCAGCACCAGGCCGTAGAGCAGCACGCGGAAGCCGGCCAACTGGTCGGGCGGCAGCAGGCTGTGCGCGGTGAACAGCGCGGCCGGCATCAGGCCGCCGATCAGGCCCACCAGCAGCTCGATCTTCAGGAACTGCGCCACCAGCTGGCGCTCGACATAGCGCGACAGCCAGGACCCGAGGCCCATCGCGAACAGGTAGGCGCCGATGATGGTGCTGAACTGCAGCACCGAGTCGCCCAGCAGGTAGCTGGCCAGTGCGCCCGCGGCCAGCTCGTAGACCAGGCCGCAGGCGGCGATCACGAACACGCTGGCGAGCAGCAGGACCTCCTGCGGCGCGATGCCCGGCTGGGCCGAGGCGGATGAGGGCGGGGCGGTGGCGTCGGACAGCGGCGCGGGCTCGGGCGTCATGGGGCGCAAGCCTAACAGGCGAGGCCCTGGCCTCGCGGCGGCTTCAGCGCGGGCGCTCCAGTCGCACGAGGCCGGCGCGCCAGGCCCTCAGCCGGGCCTTCAGCCGGGCGGCGTTCTGCGGTCCCATGCGCAGCAGCGTCTTCTGTCCGGTGCTCAGGGCCTCCAGCGCCGGATCGGCGAACTCGTAGCGCGGCTGCGGCGGCGTGGCCGAACGGCTCGGGCGCGGCGCGACGGGCTTCAGGCGCAGCGGGCCGGCCGGTGTGGGGGTGGCCAGCAGCTGGTCGATCACCTCGATCAGGCGGTCGTTGAAATGGCCGTCGGGGTGGCCCTGCTCGACATAGGCCTGCTGCAGCAGCGGATAGAGGCGCTGGTAGAGCCGCAGCGCCCGCGCGGTGTCGATGCGTTCGAGCCAGCGCAAAAAAGGCTGGTAGCGCCGGGCATTGGCCGCGGCGATGACGGGCGCGTCGCCATCGCGGCGCGGCTTGGCGAGGGCCAGGGTGGCCGGGGCCGGCTTCAGCAGCCACATCGAGGTGGGCGGGTCCGGCTGGCCCAGGCCGTCCACGCTGGCAACGAAGCGGCGCGCCAGCGGTTCGAGGTAAAGGTGCCTGGCCACCGGCTTGCGGCCCAGCGTGTCGCGCAGCGCCGGCCCGACCTGCTGCGGCAGCAGGGGCGGGGCCGCGGCACGCGCGGCCAGCGGATGCCGGGGCGTGGCGCCGGCGGGTTTGGCCGCGGCCGGCGCGGCGAGGGTGGGGGCCGACGCGGCGGCGGTCGTGGCATCGGGCGCCGGCAGGGGCGGTGCGGCCGGCGCGGTGTGAGCGAAGGGGGGCGTGCGCGTGACGGTGCCGGAGTCGCTGATGCCGTCGGACCGGCCGTCCACGCCCTCGACCGATGAGCCGGATCGCGAGGCGATCTGCCAGGCGATCAGGGCCGCCGCCAGTGCGAGTCCGGCCGCCGTCGCGATCGCGAGGGGGCGTGATTTCGTCATCAGCATCATCGGATCATGCTTCCGAGGTCTGGAGGATCGTCTGGCCATGCCTGGCTCGGAAAATACCACGGCGCCGGCGGCCGCGGTCCGGCGGCGAACCCTGGGACGGGTTCAGCGCGCCTCCAGCTTGCGCGCCAGTTCCTCGTAGAGCGACCGGCGCGGTCCGCCCAGCGCCAGTGCGCGTGCCACGGCGGCGCGGGCTTCGGCCGGACGGCCCTGGTCCAGCAGCACCTGGGCCAGGTTGTTCCAGGTGTCGGCGGCCTCGGGGTTGGCCTGCAGCGCGGCGCGGTAGGCGCTGGCGGCGGCCTCCAGGTCGCCCATCGCGTAGGCGCTGTTGCCGGCGCCCAGCAGCAGGGTGGGATGGGCCGGCCAGCGCGTCAGCGCCGCGGCGTAGGCCCGGCGTGCGGCCGGCGCATCGCTGCGTTCCAGCGCCGCGACGGCCGCGGCCAGCCTGTCGACCTCGGCCGTGGCCGGCAGCCGCTCGGGTGGTAGCGCCACCATGGCCCAATGGCCGCCGCGCGCCCAGGTGTTCTCGAAGGCCGTCAGCGACATTTCCAGGTGCGGCGTCAGACCCGAGTGCAGGGTCAGCAGGCCGCGCTCGCGGTCGAAGCCGATCAGCACCGCGTAATGCCAGACCGGGAAGGCCGGCAGCGCAAGGTTCTGGAAGACCAGCACCGGGTGGCCGGCCGAGACCTCCTGCAGCAGCGCCGGCAGCGTTGGCGCCAGCCGGTAGGCCGGCAGGCCGTGGCGGCGCGCGCCCGCCAACAGCTCCTGCTGCAGCGAGCCCTGCCGGCCGGGCAGGTAGACCTGGGGGGCCAGTTGCTCCGGCGTGACCGTGCCGCGGCCGGCCGCGGCCAACAGCATGGCCAGCGCGGCGGGGCCGCATTCGTACTCTTGCTGGGCGAAGAAAGGCTGTTCGGCCAGCAAGGCCCGGGACGGCAGCCCGGTGGGCCAGTCGCGGCTCAGCTGCCGGGTTTGCGGCGGCGTCGCGCAGCCGCTCAACAGGGCGGCGCCGACCAGCAGCAGCCCCGCCAGCACCAGGCCGGGGCGGCGGCGCCGGCCGTTGCGATTCACCGCACCGAGCGCGTGAACGGGAAGACCTTGGTCAGGCCCAGGATGTCGGTGACCAGCAGGATCACGAAGACGGTGAAGAGGATGCCCAGCACCTCGCCGCCGGCGGGGGCGCTGTCGACGCGGCCGGCCAACTCGGCCACCTCGCTGTCGGACATCGCATCGACGCGGGCCAGCGCGGCCTCGGCGCTGACGCCCTGGCCCACCAGGGCCTGGCGCACATCGTCGCGGGCCAGGAAGCCGTTGACGCGCTCGCGCGCCGACTCCGCGATCGGTGCGACGGCCTCGGCCGCCACCGCCTCGGTCGGCACGATCACCGCCTGCGCGCGCAGCGGCAGGCCCAGCAGGCTGCAGGAGACGATCAGGGTGGAGGTGATCAGGCGTTGGACTTTGGACATGGCAGTGGTCTCGGAAAAGGGGCGCAGTGTAGGAGCAGCGCGTTGTCGCGGCCAAGTGAGCTTACATCCGGCGACAAGCCCACGCCAGGGCTGACAAACAGCCTCTTGAAGCCTCTTGACGCGGCTCGAAGCCGGCGCCTCAACCCTTGATGGCCGCCGCGACGATCAGGCCGATCGAGATGCACATGGAGCCCACCACGACGGCCAGCGCCAGATTCTTGTGCTCGACGATCTCGTCCCACAGCTTGTAGGGCGTCAGCTTGTCGACGATGACGAAGCTGATCCAGAACACCAGCACGCCGATCAGCGCGTAGAGCACGGAGCCCAGCACGACGGCGGGCTTGAGCCATTCGAGTTCCATCTTGGTTCTCCTTTTGCTTAGCTATTGGTCAAACCGCGGGGCGCAGCTCCCGCGAACTCAAGCGGAGCCCGAGGATCCGGCTTTGCCGGTCCTGCGGGCTCGCCGCCTCAAGGGGGCGCGAAGCGCGTAGGCGGTGGCTCATTTATGGCTTCCGCCCCCGCTGCTGTAGCCGCCATACGAGCCGCCGCCCGAGCCGATGCGGGCGCCGCTGCCGCTGCTGCTGCGCTTGCATTGCTGGTATTCGGCGCTGCTCTCGCCATAGCTGTCCTTGTAGGGCTGGCAGTCGTCGCTGCTGCAGGCGCGCAGCAGCGCGAACATCAGCGCGACGAGGAACAGGCCGACGGCGATATTGCGCAGCAGCGTGCCGCCGTCGCTCAGGGCGCTGGCGTCGCGCTGCAGCGCGGCCTGCGTCTCGGGCGCCAGCCGGAAGGCGCGCTGCACCTCGGCCGCGTCGAGCTTGCGGCCCTGGCTCCAGGTCAGCTCGCTGCCGCTCTGTTCGCGGCTCAGCAGCTCGGTGCGGCCGCCGCCCGACCATTCGTAGTCGCTGACCAGGGCGCGTTCCTCGCGCCGGATGCGCCAGTAGAACTCGCCCAGCACATGGGTGACCTTGGCGCTGTAGGTCCAGCGCTTCTTGTAGACCTTGCCCTGCCATTCCATCGCGCCGCCCTTGTCTCCATGCGCGGGCTTGGGCGCACCGGTGAGCGGGCGCACGACGCTCCAGCCTTCCTCGGTGTCCACCAGGAAGGCGAAGCCCTCCAGCTGGTTGAACAGCAGGTATTCGCGCCAGAAGGTCTGCTCGTCCTCGCTGCCGTCGGGAATGTCGCAGCGCTCCAGATAGCCGACCACCTGCCAGGGCCGGGCCGCCGCGCCGCCGGCGAGCGCCAGCTGCCCGGTCGTGCCCAGGCGGATCTGCGGCTCCATGCCGGTGGCCTGGGCGAAATGGGCCAGCTCGGCCCCCGCGCCCTGCGAGAGGTCCACGACGGCCCGGCATTGGCCGCAGACGATGGACAGGCTGTTCTCGAGCCGCGGCTCCAGCGGCGCGCCGCAGCTGGGGCAGGGCAGGGCCTTGGAGGCGAGATGCTTGCTGCTGTCCTCGCGCAGGCCGCTCATGGCCAGGTCGGCCAGGGCCACCGCGCGGCCGACCGACCATTGCGGCGCGGCCGGATCGCTGTAGTCCAAGGTGGCGACCTCGTCCTGGCTGCTGCGCAGATCGACCACCCAGAAACTCTTGTCCTGCCCGGGCGGGCGCGGCAGTTCGCCCTCGGCCGCCAGCAGGTTGGCCTCGAGCTTGGATGCCACCTGCCAGGTTCGGCCGGCCAGCAGCTGCTGGGCGCCGACGATCAGCGCATCGGCGGCCGGCGGCGGCTCCTGCAGCGGCGCGTCGAAGGCCAGCACGAAGGCGCCGTTGTCCTCGGACAGCCAGCCGCTTCGCTGGCCGTCCGGGCCGGCGTCGAACAGCACATGCCATTCGTTCCAACTGCCGTCCGGATAGCCCAGCTGCAGCCGGCCGATGACCGTGAAGGCCGCGCCCGAGTAGCGGCCGGCCGCGCCGAGCCGCAGCGGCGAGTAGTCCTCGAACAGCTCGGCGCTCTGGCCGATCTTGCGCAGCGCCTCGCCCTCGCGCAGCAGGGTCGAACGGCAGTAGCTGCAGACCGTGCTGGCGGACGCGGCCGAGGCGAACTCGACCGGCCCGCCGCAGTTCGGGCAGGCCGCCTGCCAGCGGCGCTGGGGGTTGGCGGTAGCCAAGTCAGCCGAGTTTCTTCAGCAACTCGGCCTTCTTGGCGGCGAACTCCTCGTCGGTGAGGATGCCCTTGGCCTTCAGCTCGCCCAGCTTCTCCAGCAGGGCCATGATCTCGTCGGTGCTCTGCGCGGCCGGCGCCGCGGCGGCGGGTGCGTTCGCCCCGGCCAGGCCCTGACCCAGTTGCTGGGCCAGCACCTGGCCCATGGCAAGACCTGCCCCCAGGCCCATCGCGTCGCCGGCCACGCCGCCTCCGCCGCCCTGGCCCACGCCCTCGGCCAGCTTCGGGATCGCCTGCGCGGTCTGGTACTGCATGAACTGGCCCATGTTCTGGCCGATCATGCCCATGCCGATCTTCTGGTCGAGGATCTTCTGCAGCTCCTCGGGCAGCGAGACGTTCTGCAGCGTGACCGCCTCCAGCTTCAGGCCCAGGGCCGCGAAGGCCGGCGCGGTGGCCTCCTGCAGGGCGCGGGCGAATTCGATCTGGTTGGCCGCCAGGTCCAGGAAGGGGATGCCGCTGCCGGCCACCGCGTCGCTGATGTGCTGCAGCATCAGGCCGCGCAACTGGCCGTCCAGTTCCTGCGCCGTGTAGCGCTCGCGGGTGCCCGAGATCTCGGTGTGGAAGAGCTTCGCGTCGGCGATGCGGTAGGCGTAGTTGCCGAAGGCGCGCAGGCGCACCGCGCCGAAGTCCTTGTCGCGGATCGTCACCGGCTGGGTCGTGCCCCAGCGCTGGTCGATCTGCTGGCGGGTGCTGAAGAAATAGACGTCGCTCTTGAACGGGGATTCGAACAGCTTGTCCCAGTTCTTCAGATAGGTCAGCACCGGCAGGGTCTGGGTCGTCAGCTTGTACATGCCGGGGCCGAACACGTCGGCCACCTTGCCCTCGTTGATGAACACGGCCAGCTGCGATTCGCGCACGGTCAGCGAGGCGCCGTACTGGATTTCCATGTCCGCCATCGGAAAGCGCCAGGCCAGCGTACCCTTGCCCTCAGTTTCCGCATCCTCGGTCCACTGCAGGATGTCGATGAACTGTTTCTTGATGAAATCCATCAGGCCCATGACTGGCGCTCCACGATCAGCACGGCCGGCGTGGCCGCAGGCAGGAGTATCCGCCAGCCCCGGGGCCTTGTCCTTCCCCCCGGGGTGTGAGCAGAATCGCGGCCATGCAAAAACACCGCTGCCTTGCCGCCCTCGTCGTTCTGTCACTGTGCGGCGGGGCCGCGTCGGCGCAGGGCCTGGAGCGGGCCGCCTGGCTGGCCGGCTGCTGGGCGCAGGAGGATGGCGAGCCCGGCTCGCTGGAGCAATGGACGGCGCCGGCCGGCGGCGTGATGCTGGGCGTGGCGCGCACCGTGAGGAACGGCCGCATGGTGGCGCACGAGTTCCTGCAGATCCGCGAGCAGGCCGGCGCCTCCCTGGTCTATATCGCCAAGCCTTCGGGCCAGGCCGAGACACGGTTCCCGCTGACCAAGAGCGGCGAGGGCGAGCTGCTGTTCGAGAACCCGGGGCACGACTTCCCGCAGCGCATCGCCTACCAGCGCCGCAGCGACGGGCGCCTGCTGGCGCGCATCGAGGGCCGGCGCGCCAATGGCGAGACGCGCGCGGTGGACTTCCCGATGCGCCGAACCGACTGCGGTGCCAATGCCGCGGCGCCGCCGCCGCAGCGGGCGCGCGGCGAGTTCGAGGTGAAGATGGCGCCACAGCCGGGCGCCGAAGCTCAGGGACCGGCGCAGGCGCCGGGGCGCATGCTGCTGGACAAGCGCTTCTTCGGCGGGCCGCTGGAGGGCCAGAGCCAGGGCCAGATGCTGGCCTTCCGTGCGGCCACGCCGGGTTCGGCCGGCTATGTGGCGATGGAGCTGTTCAAGGGCACGCTGGCGGGGCGGCGCGGCAGCTTCGTGCTGCAGCACAGCGGCACGATGAACCGCGGCGCCCCGGGACTCGTGATCAGCGTCGTGCCCGACTCGGGCACGGAAGAGTTGGCGGGGCTGAGCGGCACAATGGGCATCCGCATCGAGGGCGGCAGGCATTACTACGACTTCGACTACAGCCTGCCGCCGGCAAAGCCTTGAAGCAGGGCTGCCGCTGCGCGTTGTCTGCCAGGCAATGTCCGGGGCTCCGGCTTTGCCGGTCACGCGGACTTGCTCCTTGAGGGGCGCGCGCAGCGCGTAGGGGATTGGGTCTAACGCCGCCGCGCGAACACGCTGCCGCCCAGCATCATCGCCGCCATGCCCCAGAACAGCGGCGCCACGCCCAGGGCCGCGCCCATCGCACCGAACACCAGCGGCATCACGGTCTGGCTGGTGTTGATCATCGTGGTGCGCAGGCCCAGGGCCTCGGCGGCGCGGCCGGCCGGGGCGCTCTGGTGCAAGAGGGTCAGCACGGTGGGTTGCGGCGCGCCCAGGCCCAGGCCCAGCACGAAGGTGATGGCCATCAAGAGGCCGACGCTGTGCGTGAAGGGCATGGCAACATAGGCCGCGCCGGCCAGCAGCAGCGAGACGGTCAGCAGCGACCAAGGCTGGGTCCGGTGCGCGATGAAGGGCATGGCCAGGCGCACCGCGAAGGTGGCGGCCGCGAAGGCGCCCATCACGATGCCGATCTGCGAGGGGGTCAGGCCGATCTGCGCGCCATAGACGGGGATCGCGAAGTTGTAGATGTCCCAGCCGACGGTCAGGATGGCCATCGCGATGAACAGGCGCCGCACCTCGCGCTCGCGCAGCAGCTCGAACACATGGCCGCGCGGACCCAGGTCCTGCCGCTCGGGCCGCGGCTGCTCGGGCAGCAGCCGGGCCCACAGCGCCAGCAGCGGCAGCACGGTGAACAGGGCCAGGATCAGGAAGGCGGCGCGGTAGCCGAGGCTGTCGATCGAGACGCCGGTCAGCATCGGCGCGACGAAGGTCGAGGTCGAGAAGCCCAGCGCCACATAGCTGAAGTTGACCGTGCGCTCCTCGGGCGCGCTCATCTCGCCCACCGCGTGGTAGGCCGAGACATTGATCAGCATGAAGGCCAGGCCCACCAGCACCGCGGTGAAGTAGAGCGTGCCGATGCTTGGCAGGAGGAAGGGGGCGATCGTGCCCAGGCCCACGCCGATGGTGCCGATCAGCATCGGCTTGTTGACGCCGCCGCGGTCGATCCAGCGTCCGGCGGTGACCGAGAGCAGGGCCGGCAGCAGCGCGTAGACGGCCATCAGGCTGCCGACGGTCAGGGTGGACGCGCCCTGCTTGATCGCGAACAGCGCGACCGCGATGCGGCTGCCGTTGAAGGCCACATGGTTCAGCACCAGCAGGATGACGATCAGGGGCAGGGGGCGCATCGGGCTTGATTCTAGGCAAGGCCGGGGTGCCGCCCGACCCGCCGGCGTGCATGCGGCAGGCGCTGTGCGCACGCGCCTGCGAGGGCGCCGGTGCTCAGAGGCTGGGCCAGAGCGCCGGCTGCACTTCCAGGCGCGTGCACCAGTCCGAGGGCAGGCTGCCGGCCCAGACCAGGTTGTGGTGCGGCGGCAGGCGCCGCTTCGCGAAGGTCATGCGCGCATCGGCCAGCGACAGCAGGGTGGCGGCGTTCCAGTCCTGGCCCGGCGGGCTGGCGGCCACGCCCAGGGTGGCGGTCAGCGGCGGCTGGCGCTCCAGCAGGGCCAGGGCCTCGGCGATGCGCTGGCGCAGGCGCTCGGCCAGCGCGGTGGCCTGGGGCAGGGCGGTGTCGGGCAGCAGCAGCACGAACTCGTCGCTGCCCAGATAGGCCAGGCGCGCGGTGGGCGGCTTGAGCTGGTCCAGCAGCAGGGCCAGCTGGGTCAGCACCTGGCGGGCGCGGGCCTCGCCCACATCGTCCTGGTAGTCCTTGAAATGGTCGATGTCCAGGGTCAGCAGGGCCATTGAATGGCCGGAGGCGCGTGCGGCCTGGGCCGCCGACTCCAGCGCCGGCCGCAGGGCGGTCCGATCCAGCATGCTTGGCAGGGACAGGGTATCGGCCTGGGCGACAGTCATGGGAAGGCTCCGCGGTGGGGACGCCCCATGCTAGTCAGGCGGCGCCCGGGCTCGCATGCTCCATTACCCTCGGACGTCCACCCTCGGGCGTCCGCCGGCTTGTTGCCGGGTGTTGCAAGGTCCGACGCCGGCGTGACATATGGTCCGCCTACAGTCGCGGACTTCTCTCCGTCATATTTCGGACGCCATGCACATTGAAGCTACCGAACATTGCGACCTGCTGGTCGTCGGCGCCGGCATCGTCGGACTGGCCCATGCCTATGAGGCGGCCCGGCGCGGCCTGCGCGTCATCGTGGTCGAGCGCGACGCGGCCTGCGTCGGCGCCTCGATCCGCAACTTCGGCTTCGTCACCGTGACCGGCCAGCAGGCCGGCGCCAGCTGGGCGCGGGCGGCGCGCTCGCGCGAGGTCTGGGCCGAGTTGGCGCCCAAGGCCGGCATTCCGATCGCGCAGCGCGGCCTGTGGCTGGCGGCGCAGCGCCCCGAGGCCGAGGCCGTGCTGCGGGCCTTCATGGCCACCGAGATGGGCCATGGCTGCGAGTTGCTGAGCCCGGCCGAGGCCGCGCGGCGCCATCCGGCGCTGCGCAGCGAGCAGCTGAGCGCGGTGCTGCACAGCCCGCAAGAGCTGCGGGTCGAGTCGCGCGAGGCCATCCCGCGGCTCGCGGCCTGGCTGGCCGAGGCGCTGGGCGTCGTGTTCTGCTTCGGCGAGGCGGTTCTGGCGGTCGAGACGCCGCGGGTGCGGACCGCGCGCGCCAGCTACCGCGCCGAGCGCGTCGTGGTGTGCGGCGGCGCGGAGCTGAACGGGCTGTTCGCGCCGCTGTTCCTGCCGCACGAGCTGCGCCTGTGCCAGCTGCAGATGCTGCGCGTGCGGCCGCAGCCGGGCTTCAGGCTGGCGGGCGCGGTGATGGGCGATCTGAGCCTGGTGCGCTATGAAGGCTATGCGGCCCTGCCCGAGGCGCAGGCCCTGCGCGAGCGCCTGCAGGCCGAGGAGGGCGAAAGCCTGGCGCATGGCATCCATCTGATCGTCGTGCAGAGCGCCGACGGCACGCTGGTGGTGGGCGATTCGCACCACTACGGTCCGGTGCTGCCGCCCTTTGCGCTGGAGCGGGTCGATGCGCTGATCCTCGACCATCTGCGCGCGGCCCTGCACCTCAGCGAGGCGACGGTGACCGAACGCTGGACCGGCATCTATCCCTCGTCCGGCAGCACGCCCTGCCTGGTGCTGGCTCCCGACGCGGCGACCCGCGTGGTGACGGTGACCAGCGGCACCGGCGCCAGCACGGCCTTCGGCCTGGCCGAAGAGGTGTTCGCGGCCTGGGCCTGATCCTGGGTATGACTCCGGGCGCGATCCCGGGCTTGACCTTGGGTGTGACCTTGGGTGTGACCCTGGGCCTGGTGCCGCGCTAGCGGCTGTGCGAGGTCAGCCGGGCCAACGGCGTGGCCAGGCTGACGCCCGGTGCCGCGCTGCTGGCGCCGCGCCGCGGCCGCGGCGCGGCGGCCGGTTCCTCCAGCGCCTCGCGCGCGCGACCGGCCAGCACGCCCTCGGGGTCGCGGCGCATCGCCACGCCCACCGCCAGGATGTCGATCACCAGCAGGTGCAGGATGCGGCTGACCATCGGCAGATGGGTGGCGACATCCTCCACATGGTCGACGATCAGCACCGCATCGGCCTTCCTGGCCAGCGGCGACTGGCCGGCGGTGATGGCCACGACCTTGGCGCCGCGCTCGCGGGCCTTTTCGGCCACCGCCACCAACTCGGGCAGCTTGCCGCTGGCGCTGATGATCACGACCACGTCCTTGTCGGTCAGCACCTCGGCGGCCAGCGACTGCAGGCGCGGGTCGGTGTAGCTGCTGCTGGGCACGCCGAAGCGCAGGAACTTGAACTGCGCGTCCTGCGCCACCACGCCGTAATGGCCCACCGCGTAGAACTCGATGCGGTTGGCATGCAGCAGCAGCTCGATCGCGCGGTCGATCATCTCGCGGTTCAGCGCGCTCCTGACCTGCAGGATGGCCGAGGCGGTGTTGGACAGCACCTTGGCGCCCAGTTCCACCATCGAGTCGTCGTGCGTCACCTGGGTGTGGGTGACCGGCACCGTGCCGGTCAGGCCCGAGGCCAGGCGCAGCTTGAAGTCCGACAGGCCCTCGCAGCCCAGCGAGCGGCAGAAGCGGATCACGGTGGGCTGGCTGACATGGGCGGCGCGCGCGATCTCGGCGATCGGGGCGTTCAGCACGGCGCGCGCATGGGCCAGCACATGTTCGGCCACGCGCAGCTCGGCCGGCGACAGCTGTTCGCGCGCGCGCCGGATCTGTTCCAGGATGGCCCCACCGGGCGCGCGCTCCAGCTTGCGCAGCTGGGCCTCCAGGATGGCCGAGGCGCCGATGAAGGTGGCATGCTCGGCCGTGATCACATAGGTCGGGATGGCGGCCAGATAGCTGCTGAAGCGGCCCTTGTCCTCGAAGCGCTGGCGGAAGTCCGAGCGGTCGAAGGCCTCGCCCAGGCGCGGCACGATGCCGCCGCCGATATAGATGCCGCCCAGGGCGCCGAGGGTCACGGCCAGGTTGGCCGCCGCCGTGCCCAGCAGGGCGCAGAACAGGCCGAGGGTCTCGACGCAGACCGGGTCGGCGCCGTCCAGCGCGCGCTGGGTGATCTCGGGTGCCAGCAGCTCCTCGGCGGGGCGGCCGGCGTAGTCGGCCATGGCGCGGTACATCAATTCCAGGCCGGGGCCCGAGAGCAGGCGCTCGAAGGACACATGGTCGAAATGCCGCCAGGCGAAACGCAGCAGCGCGATCTCGCGTTCGTCGCGCGGCGAGAAGCTGGTGTGGCCGCCCTCGGTGCCCAGCGCGATCCAGCCGTCGCCGGCCGGGATCAGGCCCGAGACGCCCAGGCCCGAGCCCGAACCCAGCAGACCGATCACGCTCTGCGCATGGGGCTCGCCGCCGCCGACCTGGCGCACCTCGCGCCCCGACAGGCGCGGCAGGGCCATCGCCAATGCGGTGAAGTCGTTGACCACCACCAGGGTGTCCAGCCCGAGACGCTGGCGCATCTCCTCGATCGAGAACTGCCAGTGGTAGTTGGTCATGCGCACCTGGTCGCCCTCGACCGGGTTTGCGATCGCGACGCCGGCATGGCGCACCGGGGGGCTGTCGGGCAGGCCGGCCAGGTAGGCGCTGACGGCGGCATGGAAGTCCGCGTGGTCGGCGCAGCGCAGCGAGGCGACGTGCTCGAAGCGGCCCAGCGCCGTTTCGAGCGCGAAGCGCGCATAGGTACCGCCGATGTCGGCAATCAGGCGGGGACTGTCGAAGGAGAGCATGAGCAGGGGGAGGGGGGCTGTCGACTGGCGGGTGGGGCCGGTACGAGGCCGGCGGGTGCGCGGGATTATGGGGCCGCCGGCCGGTCGCGGCGCTCGGGCAAAGCCAGGGGTGAATGGACCGATGTTCGTCAATGAATGTAGCTTGACTACTTGTTGTCTTTGAGGGCTCGGGAATTGATCCAAAGATGTTTGGTAAGGGGTCGTCAATGAATTCGGCCTTCCTGGGTGAATACTCTTGTGGTTGTTTTGTAGTTTTGCTACCTTCTGCCGCTAAAGTGTTGATCGACGCGGCCCGTGTTGTGGCCGCGGATGGATGGCCCTCGGGCGGTCTTGGGGCGGAAGCCATCGTGCATTGCCGGTCTGTCCGTCATTGCCGGCCACCGTCGGGTTCGAATTGGCGCGTGGCGTTGTGGCGTCGCAGCGGGAGGAAATGCGTGGTGAAGCGTAGGGAAGAGCTTGGCGGTGTGCCGAGCCTGGTGGCCGACATCGGCGGCTCCAATGCACGCTTTGGCTGGGTGGAGTCGGGGGCGGCGGGGGTGCAGCATGTGCGCACCCTGCCGGTGTCGGCCTATGCCGGTCCGGCCGAAGCGGCGCAGGCCTATCTGACCGGCCTGCGCGAGCGGCTCGGTGCGGCCTACCGGGCGCCGCAGCGTGCGGCGTTCGCGGTGGCCACCGCGGTGGCCGGCGACGCGGTCGAGCTGACCAACAGCCGCTGGAGTTTTTCGCGCAGCGCGGTGCAGGCCGGCCTCGGCCTGGATCATCTGCTGCTGCTGAATGATTTCGAGGCGCTCGCCCTGTCGCTGCCGCGCCTGAATGCCAGCCAGTTGCGCGCGCATCGCGAGTTGCCGCATCCGGCCGGCACCCTGGCGGTGATCGGTCCGGGCACCGGGCTGGGGGTGGCCGGCGTGATGCAGACGCGCCAGGGCTGGCTGGCGCTGCCCGGCGAGGGCGGGCATGCGACCCTGGCGCCGGCCGACGAGTTCGAGGCCGCCTTGCTGGCGCATGTGCGGCGCGATTTTTCCCATGTCTCGGCCGAGCGGCTGCTGTCGGGCATCGGTCTGCCGCTGCTGCACGGCGCGGTGGCTGCGGTGCTGGGGCAGCCCGCGGCGGCGGCGCTCGGTACCGAGGCCATCGTCGAGGCAGGCCTGGTGGGGGGCGATCCGGTCTGCGAGCGGACCCTCGACGCCTTCTGCGCCCTGCTGGGCGGCTTTGCCGGCAATGTGGCTCTGACCTTGGGTGCGCGCGGCGGGGTCTATATCGGCGGCGGCATCGTGCCGCGCCTGGGGGAGCTGTTCTTCGCTTCGCGCTTTCGCGAGCGCTTCGAGGCCAAGGGGCGTTTTCGCGCCTATCTGGAAGGCATCCCGACGGCCGTGATCACCGACACGCTGGCGGCGCTCGGCGGCGCCGCCCTGGCGATCGAGCAAGCCGAGCTTTGACGGCGGTTTGTTGTTTTTTGACAATGTAATTGAGCTACATGTTTGGCCACCCATAGGCCATTTTGCTTGGCGCTCGCTCGCCCGGTGCCATGGATGTTTATTTATATAAATCAATGGATTGAGATATTTTTTCGACGGCACGGCGAGTCGATTTAGGGTTTACGTCTGTGTTGTTGAAAATCTAGTTTTGGTACAAACAAGACCGTTGAAGGCGCGAAACAAAACAACATCAAGAGCGCAAGAGGGGGCATGCCGGGAGGCGCCTCACACATGGTTTGTGTGGCATCGAAGACGATCAAGGAGACAAAGATGAAGACTGGCAAAACTGGCCAAACCGGCCATGGCCTGCCCGAGCGCCGGGCCGCCCTGTGGAAGCTGAGCCCGGTGGCCACCGGTTGCACCGTGCTGCTGATCGCGGCCACCGCCGCCCAGGCCCAGCAGACCCAGACCCTGGAGGTCGTGACCGTCACCGGCATCCGCAAGGGCATCGAGGAAGCGATCTCGGTGAAGAAGAATTCCGACTCCATCGTCGAGTCGATCTCGGCCGAGGACATCGGCAAGCTGCCCGATGTCAGCATCGCCGAATCGATCGCTCGCCTGCCGGGCCTGTCGGCCCAGCGCGTCGCCGGTCGCGCCCAGGTGATCAGCGTGCGCGGCCTGTCGCCCGACTTCGCCACCACCCTGCTGAACGGCCGCGAGCTGGTCAGCACCGGCGACAACCGCAGCGTCGAGTTCGACCAGTACCCCTCCGAGCTGCTGGGCGGCGTGACCATCTACAAGACGCCGGACGCCGGCCTGGTCGGCCAGGGCCTGTCGGGCACCATCGACATGCTGACCGTGCGTCCGCTGAACTTCGGCAATCGCGTGGTCGCGCTGAATGCGCGTGGCCAGCGCAACTCGCTGGGCTCGGCCGCCAATGCCAGCGCCAACGGCAACCGCTTCAGCGCCAGCTACATCGACCAGTTCGCCAACAAGACCATCGGCGTGGCCATCGGCTATGCGCACCAGGAAACCCCGGTGCAGGAGGAGCAGGTCGGCCTGTACGAGCCCTGGAAGGTGGCCGCTCGCCCCGGCGTGCCCAGCGGCACCTATGTGTCCGACGGCATCAAGGCACTGCGCCGCACCGGCAAGACCGAGCGCGACGGCGTGATGGCCACGGTGGAGTTCCGCCCGTCCAAGCACTGGACCAGCGTGGTGGACGGCTTCTGGTCCAAGGCCAAGCAGGTGGACACGGCCAACCAGTTCGAGCTGAACCTGCAGTACAACGGCAGCTTCCCCTGCAACCCGGACTGCACCTGGACCCAGAACTCGGTCAACAGCAACGGCACGCAGACCGGCGGCACGATCACCAACGTCTACCCGCTGGTGCGCGGCATGTACAACAAGCGCGATGACAAGATCACCGCGGCCGGCTGGAACAACAAGCTGCAGTTCGACAACGGCGTGACCGTGGTCGCCGACATCAACTACTCGAAGGCCAAGCGCGACGAGCTGAGCCTGGAGAACAATTCGCAGCTGAGCCCGGTGGGTGGCGTGCCCTACGACACCGTCAAGCTGAACTTCTCCAGCTCCAACTTCTCGACGATGGTGCCGCAGCTGAACTACTCGGACCCGAGCAAGCTGTTCCTGCGCGGCACGATCTACGGCTCCGGCTACGGCAAGGTGCCCAGCGTCGAGGACGAGCTGACCGGCTTCAAGCTGGTCGGCAACTTCCCCGCGCCGGTGGCCGCCGGCTTCCTGTCCGACATCGATGTGGGCCTGAACTACGCCGACCGCTCGAAGAAGAAGCGCCAGCCCGAGGGCGACATCACCGTGGGCGCGCAGGGCGACACCACCGTCGCGGCCGACCTGCAGTACAGCCCGGTCAACCTGGGCTTCGCCGGCCTGGGCATGATCCCGGCCTGGAACGTGCCGGCCGCCGTGGCCCGCTACATGGTCTTCAACCCCAGCAACACCGCCAACTTCCTGGTTTCCAAGGCCTGGGACGTGGAGGAGAAGACCAGCACCGCCTTCGCCAAGGCGAACATCGACAGCCAGATGTTCGGCCTGCCGGTGCGCGGCAATTTCGGCGTGCAGGTGGTGCGCACCGAGCAGTCGTCCAAGGCCAACTACTTCGACGGCACGGCCCCGGCGGGCAGCCAGGTCAAGCCGATCAACGACGGCAAGACCGTGACCGACGTGCTGCCCAGCATGAACCTCGCGTTCTCGCTCGGCGACGACCAGACGCTGCGCTTCGCGCTGGCCCGCCAGATGGCGCGTCCGCGTGTCGACCAGCTGCGCTCCGCGCTGGACTTCGGCATCGACACGTCGACCGGCAAGCCCGGCGCCAGCGGCGGCAATGCCCAGCTGGATCCCTGGCGCGCCAATGCGCTGGACGTCTCCTATGAGAAGTATTTCGGTTCCAAGGCCTATGTGGCGGCCGCGGCCTTCTACAAGGATCTGCGCAGCTACATCTACACGCAGTCGAACGACAACTACGACTTCTCGCGCTTCGTGGCCGGCTACACGCCGCCCCCCGGCGGCCAGCCCGCGCAGCTGACCGGCACCTTCACCGCGCCCTACAACGGCCAGGGCGGCAAGCTCAAGGGCGTGGAGCTGTCGGCCTCGCTGCCCTTCAACCTGCTCAGCAAGTCGCTGAACGGCTTCGGCGTGGTGGCCAGTGCCAGCTTCAACAGCAGCGATATCAAGATCAAGGACCCCGAGAGCGCCAGCAGCGTCGGCAGCGACTTCATCACCCTGCCGGGTCTGTCCAAGCGCGTCTACAACCTGACCGCCTACTACGAGCGCGATGGCTTCGAGGCCCGCGTCAGCCAGCGCAAGCGTTCCGACTACATCGGCGAGATCGGCAACTTCAACGGCAACCGCACGCTGCGCTATGTGGTGGGCGAAAGCATCATCGACATGCAGCTGGGCTACAACTTCAACGAGGGCATGTTCAAGGGCCTGGGCCTGCTGTTCCAGGTGAACAACCTGGGCAACGATGCCTACCGCACCTATGCGGCCACCAAGGACCGCCCGCTGGAGTACATCAAGTGGGGCCGCACCTATCTGGTGGGCGCGAACTACAAGTTCTGATCCCGCAGCCTGCTGCCGCCACCGACCCCGGATGTCCTCCGGGGTCTTTCTTTTCACTTGGGGATCCCGATGCCTCAACACCGCCCCGGAATGTGCTCATGCGCTGTCTCGTGACCGGACTCAATGGCACGCTGGCGCCGCTGCTGGCGCGGCAGCTGCTGCGCGAGGGACACGAGGTGCTGGCCTGGGACCGCCGCGCGGTCGATCCCGAGGATGCTCCGGCCGCATCGGCCTGGCTGGCCGGCCAGCGCATCGATGCGATCGCGCATCTGGCGATGGGCAGCGCCGACTGGGCCGCCCGCCTGGCCGCGCATGCGGCGCGGGCCGGCCTGCCGATGCTCTTCACCAGCACGGCCATGGTGTTCCACCACGAACCCGATGGCCCGCACCGGCCCGGCGACGAACGCACGGCCCGCGACGGCTACGGCCGCTACAAGATCGCCTGCGAGGACGCGCTGCGCGCCGCCCACCCGGGTGCCGCCATCGCACGCGTCGGCTGGCAGATCGACCCCGCGCAGCCGGGCAACAATATGCTGATGGCGCTGGACGACTGGCAGCGCCGCGAGGGGCGCGTGGCCGCCAGCCGGGCCTGGACGCCGGCCTGTTCCTTCATGGAGGACACGGCCGCGGCCCTGGCCGGCCTGCTGAGTCGGCGCGAGGCCGGTGTCGTACACCTGGACAGCAATGCCGAGGAGGGCTGGCGCTTCGACCGCATCGTGGACGCCCTGCGCGAGCAGTTCGGGCGCAGCGACTGGCGCATCGAGCCGCACGAGGATTACCGCCACGACCAGCGGCTGCTGGCGGGCGCTCGGCCCCTTATGCCGACGATGTCGCCGCCTATGCCACCGCTTATGCCGCCGCTTTCAGCCCGTCTGCCGGCGCTGCGGGCCGCCTGAGCAGGCGCGGCAGCAGCAGCAGCCCCAGCAGCGCGGCCAGCAGGCACAGACCCCACAGCGCCATGCCGATGGCCAGCAAGGCCTGACCCTGCCACAGCTGGTAGGTGGCGAGCGTGGCCAGCGCGGCGAGCCGCAGCTGCTCGCCGCGGGCGGGCCGGCCCTCCAGCAGGCGACCGAGCAGCACCAGGCCCAGGCCCAGCGCCAGTGCCGCGGCCCAGGCCTGCGCTGCGGCGAGTTGCGGCTCCACCGCCAGGAAATAGACGCCCAGCAGCAGCAGCAGGCCCAGTTGCAGCAGGCCATAGAGCGGCAGGCCCGGCGACAGTGCCGGTGCATAGCGCTGGAAGCGCGTCAGGTCCGGCCTGGGCTTGGGGGCCTGCCGTTCGGCCGCGGCCGGCCGCCAGCCCGGCGGGCGGAACCAGATGCTCAGCCGGTCCGCCCAGTTGTCGGCCAGCCGGGCGTCGCGCCACAGGTCGGCATAGCTGCGCAGATTGGCGGTCCAGGGGTTCCAGCTCCTGAGCTGGCCCAGCACGCCGTAGACGATGGGTTCATCGTCTCGCTCCTCAACGAAGCTGCCGAACAGGCGGTCCCACAGGATCAGGATGCCGCCGTAGTTGCGGTCCAGGCAGTAGTCGTTCTGGCCATGGTGCACGCGGTGGTTGGACGGCGAGACGAAGACGCGGTCGAACCAGCCCAGCCTGCCGACCAGGCGGGTGTGGACCCAGAACTGGTAGAGCAGGTCGATCAGGCCGACGACCACGAACATCAGCGGCGGCTCGCCCAGCAGGGCCAGCGGCAGATAGAACAGCCAGCCGAGCAGGAAGTCGCTGCCGGTCTGGCGCAGCGCGGTGCTGAGGTTGTATTCCTCGCTGCTGTGGTGCACCACATGGGCGGCCCACAGCACCGCCACCTCATGGCCCAGACGATGCTTCCAGTAGTAGAGGAAGTCGTAGATCAGCAGCGCCGCGCCCCAGGCCCAGGGCGAGGAAATCGACCATTCGGGGAGCATGCTGTGAAGGGGCGCCGCGTGCTGCCACAGCCAGGTGTAGAGGCCCAGCATCAGCAGTTTCGTGAACACGCCGACCAGCTGGCTGATGATGCCCAGCGCGAGGCTGGAGACGGTGTCGGCCGCGCGGTAGACGTCAACCTCGCCGCGACGGCGGGCGAGCCAGTACTCGCCGGCCATCATCAGCAGGAAAACGGGGACGGCGTAGACGATGGGATTCAGCATGATGGCGTCAGTCTAGACCTGCCGCATCGTCGCGCTGCGCGGGGCAAACCCGGTGCGGCCGGCGTTGCCGGCGCGGCGATACTCGCTCGCGCCCGGCCCTTGAACGTCACCATGAATGCAACCGCCACCGTGCCTCCTCTTCGCAGTTTCAAGTACTACGACCTGATCATGGCCGCCTTCGTCTGCGTGCTGCTGTGCTCCAACCTGATCGGGCCGGCCAAGGCGGCGCAGCTGGACCTGCCGCTGATCGGCCCCGTGACCTTCGGCGCGGACCTGATGTTCTTTCCGCTCTCCTACATCTTCGGCGACATCCTGACCGAGGTGTACGGCTACGGGCGCGACCGCCGCGTGGTCTGGGCGGGCTTCGGCGCGCTGGCCTTCGCGGCCTTCATGGCCTTCGTCGTCGTCAAGCTGCCGGCCGCCGACAACGACTTCATGAAGGCCTATCAGACCCACATCGAAGCGGTGTTCGGCAACACCTGGCGCATCGTCGCCGGCTCGATGATCGCGTTCTGCTGCGGCAGCTTCGTCAACAGCTTCGTGATGGCCAAGATGAAGGTCTGGAGCGGCGGCCGGCATCTCTGGCTGCGCACCATCGGCTCCACCGTCGTCGGCCAGGCCGTCGACACCAGCTTCTTCTTCGTGATCGCCTTCTGGGGCATCTGGCCGCAGGAACAGCTGATCGCCGTGATGATCACCCAGTACCTGTTCAAGACCTGCTGGGAAGCGGCGATGACGCCGGTGACCTATCGCGTCGTCGGTTTTTTGAAGCGGGTGGAGAACGAGGACTACTACGACCGGGAGACCAACTTCACGCCGTTCAGGTTGAAGGTTTGATTCGGGCGAGTATTGGCGATGGAGCCTGTCATGACTGCCAGACGACCGGTGCCGCTTCTGACGGATTTGATAGTGCGGTTTGGGCGAGCATCCGTGTGTCCAGAATCGAGGATTGACGGGCCTTTCAGGCCGGTTGTCCTTGCCGTATTAAGCGTACAGGCCTCCTTGATAAACGGACAGGACTGTCTCCCTACAACACGTTGGGCAGCACATTCGACATGAGCGCTACCGTGGCAATCTTCTCTGGATCAATCAGCGAGTCGGAATTCAATCGCGTTCAAAGTGCCTTGCTGCCACGATGGTCCCGCTGGTATTTCTTCGCTCCCGCGTGCGTACTCGCCTTCATCGCACTTGGCGCCGGCTGGACTGAGGCGCTTTCGGAGCCATCACTTGCTCTTCCTGACGTCATGTGGGGCCTTGCAGTCTTCGTCGCTTGTTCTTTGCTAACTCGATATGGACGTCGGCGATCATGGAGGAACTACGTTCGTCTGCACGGTGCTGTGTCTGGTCGAATCGGGCCGACCGGGATCGAGTGGAAAACGGAAGCGAGCACCACTGAGCTTCCCTGGGCGAAGCTTCTTGGCTTTCGTCTGGTCAACGATTTGGCTCTTGTCTACTACGCGCCACGTTGTGCCTTTTTCCTCCCGCGAGGTTTCTTTGCCACCGAGCAGGAGTGGTCGGAATTGAGCAGGGTGCTGCTGCAGCACTCGAAGCCAATCTAGGCTGGCGTGGTGATGCTTGAAGTCAACTTTGAAGTGCAACACCGCTAGGACCGAGCAAAGACTTCGCTCGGCGTCTTGAAGCCCAGGCGGC